>NZ_CP152019.1:867500-1190000 GCF_038622445.1 Sporosarcina sp. FSL K6-1522 | reverse complement strand
AAGCCAATTGCCTGTTCATATGTCTTGGCACCAAGTCGGGGAACTTTTTTCAACTGCGCGCGCTTCGTAAATAAACCATTTTCTTCACGGGATTTCACAATATTTTCCGCAACAGTCTTCGAAAGACCTGCAACATATTGAAGAAGTGATGAAGAAGCTGTATTGACATCGACACCTACACGGTTTACCGCCGTCTCCACAACAAATGTCAACGACTCCGATAATCGCTTTTTAGCAACGTCATGCTGGTATTGCCCAACACCAACGGAGCCCGGGTCGATTTTCACAAGTTCAGATAGTGGGTCTTGTAAACGACGCGCTATCGATACGGCACTCCTTTGTTCAACCTGTAAGTCTGGGAATTCTTCACGCGCTTGCGGCGAAGCTGAGTAAACACTCGCACCCGCTTCATTGACGATGACGTATGAGACGCCTGTTTGCGCTTCTTTTATGCATTCCACAACAAATAGCTCAGACTCACGTGAAGCAGTTCCATTACCAATTGCAATGATTGTGATTGGGTACTTGTTCAGCAACTCTAAAATAATGCGTTTTGACTTTTCCTTTTCCGGCTTAGGTGGGTGTGGATAGACGACAGAGATATCAAGGAGTTTCCCCGTTTCATCAACAACCGCCAGTTTACAGCCCGTCCGAAAAGCTGGATCTAGCCCAAGTACTACTTTCCCTTTCAACGGTGGCTGTAGCAACAAGCTCTTCAGGTTTTCTGAAAACACATGAATGGCTTGCTCCTCCGCCTTTTCCGTCAACGCCGCCCTCACTTCTCGTTCAATCGAAGGCGCTATTAACCGTTTAAATGCATCTTCAATAGCTTCCTTCACTTGAGTAGCAGCTGGCACATGCCCTTTGCGAATCAATTCACGTTCAAGCCCGCCGATAATTCGTTCCGTAGGAAAAGAGATTCCTATACGTAGCACCTCTTCTTTTTCACCGCGATTCAAAGCCAACACACGATGCGGAACAATTTTCTTTAGCGGTTCCTCGTATTCATAGTAGTTCCCATAAACATTGCGCTCATCTTCCGCACCCTTTCGTAGCGCAGACACAATTAAACCATGTGCCCATGTCAACTTACGAATATTTTCACGAATCGCAGCATCGTCGGCAAAACGCTCAGCTATAATGTCACGCGCTCCCGCCAAAGCATCTTCAATCGACTTCACACCAGCTTCTTCATTAACGAAAGGCTCGGCAATTTCTTCAGGCACACTCGTCGAAAATGTCAGTAGCTGATCGGCAAGCGGCTCCAGTCCACTTTCAATCGCAATCATGGCACGTGTACGCCTTTTTTGTTTAAAGGGTCTATACAAATCTTCAATTCGTTGTAGTACAGTAGCACTTTCAATCGATTTTCTAAGTTCTTCATCTAACTTTCCTTGTTCATCAATTAAGCGAATCACTTCTTCTTTTCGCTGTTCGAGCCCTTTTACATAGCTATACGCATCTTCAATCGCCTTAATCTGCACTTCATCTAGCGAACCTGTTTCCTCTTTTCGATACCTTGCGATAAACGGGACTGTGTTACCCTGATCGAGTAACGCAATTACTTTTTCAGTTTGCCGTACACTGACAGCTGCTTTTCCAGCCGTCGCCTCAACGATATGTCCTGTCAATAAAACCACCCTTTCTTCATGACCTTATTTTAACATCAATTACACCTTGGCGTAATTGCATCTGGATTTCGAATCAAGTTTACTGCTGAACAAAGATAAAAAACCTACTTCCCAATTTACAGAAGCAGGCTTCCCGCTATAAAAGTGACATCATCACCATGTTCAATTGTTTCTAATACATTATGATAAAGTTCGTACGGACCTAAGCTTCCTTTCAAAAGTGCTTTTGGACTTTTCAGCACAACGCCATCTGAATGAAGGAAAAACAAATCCCCCTTCTCATATGCATACTCTTGTGTTCTTAACTTTTGAGGTCTACCTGATAAATAACCCATAACAGGAAGCGGATAGATCATCTGCAATCGATTATGCAACATATAAAAACGAACGTTGCCAACACAACTGTACTGGATTATTTGCCGGTGATAATCTGCTTTCACAATCGCAACGGCCGCCCCCCGCTTTTTCACCATCTGCTCATTGCAGCGCAAGAGGAGTTCATCAGGCGTTTCATCATGATACTTTTCCAGCATTTCCGGCACAACAATTGCCGATTGACGCGCAATTGGTCCATTACCGAGTCCATCGGCAATTGCACATATAAAATAATCTTCCCCAGAGTAGAGGTAATACGCATCTCCACATTCCCGATTCCCTTGCTTAGCTTCCTGATAAACATAAGCCTCGACTTTTTCACTGTTAAAAATCTCCACTATGATACACCACCAGCTGCTAATATCGCTTCCTGTAATTTCTTTATCGCTTTACGCTGTAACCTGGATACGTGCATTTGTGAGATCCCCAACCGATCTCCCGCTTCCTTTTGGCTCAGCTGTTCAATGTATGTATACTGAACAATTTGCTTCTCACGTTCGGATAGTACACGCAAAGCATTTGCCACAAGCATGCGCTGATCAGTCTTTTCAAAACCTTCATCCATTGCGCCGATGATATCGAATAATGTCACCGTGCCACCTTCCGAATCCGCTTCCAACGTATGATCCATGGAAAGCGCTTGATAACTTCTTCCCATCTCCATCGCCTCAAGGATTAACTCTTCATCCACATCTAAATAGTGTGCGATCTCACCCACTAATGGCGAACGCTGCAGTTCCGTTGTCAAGATCTCCACAGCCACCTTAATTTTAGGGCCTAGTTCCTTAATGCGCCTCGGAACATGAACCGCCCATGTCTTATCACGCAGAAAGCGCTTAATTTCTCCAATGATTGTTGGCACCGCAAATGCCTCGAAGCTTCTCCCGAATTCAGGATCATAGCGACGAATTGCTCCGAGAAGGCCCAGCATTCCCACTTGGACAATGTCCTCATGATAAGCCTTTCCACTGGAGTATTTGCGGGCAATCGATTGAACGAGACGCTCATAATGCATGACCAAATTCGTTTGCGCCTCTTCATCATTCGTTTCCTGGTATTGTTTGATCCATTGTAGTACATGCTCTTTTGTCCCAGATTCACGAGGAGGCTGTTCTTTTGACATGCTCATCGCCTCGTTCCCTGTCGAGATATTTGGTCATGAAGACCGTCACACCCTCCTCACGATGAACTTTCACATCATCCATAAGTGTCTCCATGAGATACAAACCTAAGCCACCTTCCCGAAGAAACTGCACTTCGTCACGCTCATTATAAGGGCCTACATTTTGCTTCGTTGTGGCAAAATCAAAGCTTTTCCCGTTATCTGCAACCATAATTTCAAGCTTATCTTCAAAAAGAGCACAACCAACAACAATCTCGCCTTCTTCATCGTCTCGATATGCATGCTGCACGGCGTTGGTAATCGCTTCGCTCGATGCAATTTTCAAGTCCTCGATTTCATCGTATGTAAAACCGAGGCGACTTGCGAGTCCCGAAATCGTCAAGCGTGCGACACCAACATATTGCGCTTTGGCTGGTACCCTTATTTCAATATAATCATACGGTTGCATCTGCGTCCCTACTTTCTTCTGTTTCAATATCCATGATGGCACCTAAGCCCGTAATTTCAAAAAGTCGCTGCAGTCGTGCATTGACGCCGGTAATTTTTAAGTGGCCATTCTTTGCCTTGATCGCTTTATAAAAACCGACAAAAATCCCGAGACCCGTACTATCCATATAATCCACTTCAGTAAGATCCACCTCTACCTGCATACCCTCAACTTGCTCCACAGCCCCTAAGTGCTCTCGTAACACCGGAGCCGTAAAGGCATCAATTTCACCAACAATTTTAAAGCGTTGAACACAATCTTTCTCCAACAACTCGACTTGTAAAGTCATCTCTACACCCCAAATCTCTTTTATTGTATTCTCTCTAGAATCTCGGAGTCTAACAGCTAAAAGCTGCTCTTTTCTTCGTTGAAACTTTCCGCTCATTGCATAGACTAAAAAAGTTCACATACCGATATACATACCCTGCCCTTGAATAACTTAAACCTTTTTCTGATCTTTTTTGAAAATAACGATTGTAAAATCATCTCTTAATTGAAAGTCTTGTAATGCAGCCAACTCGTTATACAAAGCATCTGCAATAGATTGCGCAGACAAATCCTTTTTCTTCGCAATCAACGCCTTGAGATCATCACTCCCTAGAAAACCATTCTCCGTTCGGACTTCTGTTACCCCGTCTGTCATCATGACAACAAAGTCGCCTTCTTCCAAGACAACCGATCGTTCTTCGTAAACGACGTCTGACTGTACACCGAGAAGAAGCCCTTTGGCATCTAGTTCTGTAAACGTTCCGTCAATCGCTCGATAGAGAAGTGCCGGCTCATGACCAGCTGACGCGTAAGAAAAATTTGCATTTTCCGCATGATATTTTCCGTAAAACATGGAGATGAACATGGAATCGTTCACGCTTTTTTCCACGATTCGATTTACAATATCCAATACATTATGCGGACTCGTATTTTCATCGCGCAGCCCATCCATACCGAATTTAATCATCGACATACAAATAGCTGCCGGTATCCCTTTTCCGATGACATCCGCCACCGCTACACACGCCTCACCGCTATCACCAGTCAAAAAATATATGTAATCCCCACTCATTTGCTTTGCAGGTTCCGATAAAAATCCAATATCAAGGCCTTTAATAGTTGGTATCGTCGTCTTCAACAATCGCTCCTGCACTTTCGTCGCGACATTCATCTCCATCTGGATTTCTTCCTGTTTGCGGATTAAGCTCTGATGTTCTCTAAGAGCCAGTCCATAATGAATCATCATTTCAATTAAAAAATCGTACGAATTCGACAACTTTTCCGACATCTCGGGATAGATTTCAGCATACGCCATTTTGTGAATACTGATGACTTCCTCAGGAGAAATCTCCTTTTCTATGAAGCGCCTGCTAAACTGCTGCCCCATATACAAATCTCCTTCATTTGGACGATTGATATATTGCTGTAATAATTCTTTATACTGTTCCACAACCCTTTCAGGCATTCCCTATCATCCCCCTATCGAAGCCATTTTGTCGCAGTAATCACCGTGCCTTCACCAAGTTCCGTTTCCACTTTAAATTCATCCATCAACCTTTTGACTCCCGGCATCCCAGCACCCAGTCCCCCTGAAGTCGAAAAACCATCCTCCATTACTTTACGCACATCAGGAATTCCTGGTCCTACGTCAGAAGCAATAATGGTAATGCCCGATAAACCATTCTCTGAAATCCTTTTAATCTCAATTTTTCCTTTCCCCGCATACAAATAGATATTGCGAGCTAACTCGCTAATTGCTGTCGTAATTCGCGCCTGATCAACCGCGCCAAAGCCAGATTCCTTCGCTTCATTCCGGCCTAGCTGTCGGGCGGCAACAATATCCCATTCCGTATATATCTCTACAGAAGACCGGTATTCCATGGTCAGGCCTCCAATTCTTTATGAAGTTTGTCCAATCCATTTTCAAGATCAAGCGCCGTCAGTACATTCTCCAGACGGATTCCAAGTTCAATGAGTGTAATCGCAACTGCTGGCTGAATCCCTGTAATCACAACTTTTGCTCCCATCAAGCCAGACATACTAATAACATCACCCAACACTTTTGCAATAAAAGAATCAATGAAATCAATCGGTGTCAAATCAATCACAATCCCTCTTGCTGATGTTTCATGCATTTTTTCCAATAAATCTTCCTGGAATTGTATCGCTGTCTGATCATCAAGTTCCCACTGAATAGATACGATTAAGGTTTCTTTCAATTTTAAAATTGGGATTCGCATTTTCATTATTGTTCATCCTCCACTATTGTTCGGTTTGTCAGTTTCAAGGCCTCCTGCATCCCGCGTCGCAGCGTACTTGTTGTTGTAAAATCATTCAAATTGATGCCGAGTGTCACAATCGTTTGGGCAATTTCAGGTCGAATGCCGACGAGCATACATTTCGCACCTACAAGCCGAACCGCATCTGCTGCCTGAATAATATGATGTGCAACCATCGTGTCGACGACAGGTACACCCGTAATATCAAGAAGAACAACTTCCGCACGCTGCTTCACGACGCCTTCCAATAAATTCTCCATTATCAGCTTGGCACGTTCTGTATCAATGGTTCCGACAAGTGGCATCACCGAAATCTTATCAAAAACAGGAATTAATGACGCAGATAATTCTTGTAAGGCAATCTTTTGCAAACTAACCGTCCGCTCCCATTCCATTGAGTAAGCTTCTATAATACTGCCGCGCAATGGGTTAATCCAATTCATAAAGACCTCAAAAACCGCGCGCAAATTATTTTCCCCAATAACTCCTCGCTCTTCTAATAAATCAAATGTGATTCGAGAAAAATTTTCAATCGCCTTGTCCACAAACTTCACGGACCATCCAAAGCGCACAACCTTCTCCGTAAAGTCATTCAACTTTTCGGAATTAATAACATCATTCTCCGCTATATTCGAAATCATTAATGCCGCAAATTCTCTACTTGTTTTTTCAATAAGATCCGTCGACATCAGATAAAAAAAACGTTCGCCCTTTTCATCTTTCATACTCAATTGCCAACGTTTAATAATATCATCCATATATTGATTAATACCCTCTACCATTTGTTTGTTCATAAAGACCTCCTGCTTAATAAAAATTTATACTATTTCTATTGTAGCGAAAAAAAAGAGGCAATACACTCTTTTTGTTGACAGTTGGTGAAATATTCGTAATTCTCTTTCTGACTAAACGCCCCCGCGAAGCATAACTCGGTAAACAACGCTCGGCGCTTGCGGATGCCTCCCGCTGGAGATTAGGTAACATTATAATTTCCATACAATGACGAAAAAACACCACAGGCTAGATACCCGTGGCGTTTCTTTTATATGTATGCTTAGAATTTGACGAGGCCGAAGCTGACTTCGAGTGCTTCGTCGACCTGTTCCATCAAGAATTCGTCTAGATGTGTAATCTTATCAGTAAGCCTCGACTTATCGATTGTGCGGACTTGTTCGAGCAGAATAACTGAATCCCGCTCGAATCCATAACGCGCCGCATCAATTTCGACATGTGTCGGCAATTTTGCTTTTTGGATTTGCGCAGTAATCGCCGCAATGATAACCGTTGGACTGAATCGATTGCCAATGTCATTTTGAATGACAAGGACTGGCCTCGTGCCTCCCTGTTCAGATCCCACGACTGGCGACAAATCTGCAAAAAAGACGTCTCCACGTTTTATTGCCAACTTTTCATCCTCCGCTTACGAGACGTTCCACCGTATGCTGGGCTTCAAACTCTAAGTGCAAGCATTCCGTAGCAATTTTTAGGTTAATTTGCGACATTTCGACATAACCCTTCATCATTTCTTCCCTGATCGTATCCGATTCATAATCAGTTACGTATCGTTTGGTTGAAATATAAACGAAATCCCCACGCTCCGGCTCCTGATGGACGACCGTATGTTCATTTTCGTTCAGCATCCGTTTCGGAATTTTCACGATGATTTCTTTCATGTTTTTATTTGCGCGCAACGTCAGCACCTCCGACAAAGCCGTTCCCTCATTTCAATACAAGTCCATCTTACCATTGAATATCGACAATGAGAAGACATAGAAGGAAATTTATTGACAGGATTCTGCAGAACTATTTCGTTTCTTTGTCGAAAGTACGGATATTATACATGTTACCCATCTATCCCCGTATATATTCTCGGTACGCGCTTCGCAATGGCAACGGCAATTTCATATGGAATTGTGCCGAGCTTTTCTGCCCACTCTTCCATCGGTATTTCCTCATCACCTTGTCGGCCAATGAGTACTACTTTTTCCCCAACTGGCATTTCCCTCGGAAGCTTCACCATGCATTGGTCCATACAGATCGTACCAACAAGAGGCATACGTTGCCCTCCAATGAGCACTTCCTGCCCACGCAAGCCACGTCGCAAACCATCGGCATAGCCAACTGGAATCGTTCCAATCCATTCGTCTTCCGTTGTTTCATAAGTGCCACCATAACTAATCTGCTCACTAGCTGGTAGCCGCTTCACATGCGCAAGTTCACTTTCAATCGACATGGCTTTTTCAAGTTGAATCGGTAATTGACCACCTACATATTCTGAAGGCGCAATGCCATACAAACTGATACCAAAGCGCACCGCATCAAGTGCATACTCAGGATAGAGGAGTGTTGCTGCACTATTCGAAGCATGGACAAGCCGCGGCTTCTCCGGTAACTGTTGTACCAATGCCATGAATTTTTCAAACTGCTCTTTCGTTTTACCTGGACTTTCTTCATCTGCACAAGCAAAGTGTGTGAAGATTCCGTCCAAGATAACCGTCTTAGACCGATGAATAACCGATATAAGGGAATCAAGTGCATCCGAATCCCGCAGTCCAATTCTACCCATCCCACTATCAATTTTTACATGGATTTTTAATTGTTTTTCAATCGGTATACCGTCGGCAAGCACCACTTGTAACCATTCTGCATTCGAAACGGCAATCGTAATGTCTAGTTCTGCCGCCGTTTTAGCAAAAGCAGTTGGGGATGGTCCCATCACTAGGATATCCCCAGTTATACCTGCCTTGCGAAGTTGAACAGCCTCATCCGGTGTAGCAACGGATACCATTTCCACACCTGCTTCAAAAGCAGCACGGGCTACTTCCACCTCTCCGTGGCCGTAGCCATCCGCTTTCACAACCGCAATGACTGATGTACCAGTGGCTAGATATTGCTGTAGTCTTGCGATATTACCTCGTATTGCATCAAGATTAACAATTGCTTGGGTCGGGCGATAATAAATAGAGTTCTCCACGATAATCTCCTCATTTACATGTAGTCCTCTCTATTATCATTCCCCACCCTGTTACCCGTCAACCATGGTTATTTCATTCCTTCCGCCTTCATCGAAGAAGCGACTTCAATCATTTCATCTTGCGTCAACGTCTCTGATGCGATAAAGAACGACACGCCATTAGCTTCCCAACGAATAGACGTTTCTGTTAATGCAGCGACTGTGAATCCAAGGTCAACAGGATCTCCCTCAATGGCAACTGGTATTGTACTATCATCAGGTGCAACGGCTGGTTCCTGAATAATGACATATTCCTTCGCCCCTTCAAAAGTCATGAAAGTGCGCGTACCATTCTCCAGCTTTACAACGTCCTCCGTTGTCATCGTCACATCTTTCCAAGCGACCGAAGGATAATAGGTTTGCAAACTAACTTGTTCTCCACTTGTCGGCTTTTTCTCTTTCTCCGTATTCGCGCCATCCATTTCTACCGCGTAATCCTTAGCTCCCCGCGCCGTTCCAAGTGTAATCTTTTTAAACGAAATCCGTATTTTCTCTTCTTTGTTTTCATCCAAAACAGAGACATGTGTCGGCAACAAGGTTTTCTTATCAATGTGAATTTGCTGGGTAGGCAAGACCTTCTTATGATTATTTCGTGTTGCCGTTTCAAATACGTACGTTTTGTCTTTTTCCGTCATCGTCGCATTTTTATCTGCTTGAATGTCTCCTGACAAAGCACCTATTAAATACGCCTGACTGTTTTGTGCAGGCCAATCACTTTGGAATTTATACGTTTTCCCAAGTGACGGTGTCACAACAAATACCCCTTCGTCATTGCGAACAATCATTTGTGAATCCTTGCTGCCATTTTGCGTCACGTTGACACGGTAAAATTCGGGCTTCGTATGCCAAACAGCTACATCATACAGTCGCGGCTCCGACCCAGTCTTAATTTCCATCGTCGCTTGCAAGTCATACCCTTTTGCATCGTTCCATTTGCCACTCAACTTCTTCATAACATCCTCTTTCGATGGTGCACCACATGCCGCAAGCATTACCATGACTACAATTAAAAAAAATGCAAAGATCCGGCTACGCATACAGTTCATCCTTTCTCATTTCAATCGGGTAGGTCATCTTATGAGGAAGGACGAACAATTATGCAAGAAGGATTACTTGTGCTGCCGCAACGGTTTGCGTATGTGTGATAGAAATAAAACCCACGATGGGATAGCCTTTAAAATAAACAGTCGGTTTCCCACTAGCTTCCGGCACAATCGATATATCCGTAAAGTTACACTCCGTACCGATACCTGTACCCTTCGCTTTGGCAAATGCCTCTTTCCCCGCAAATCGTCCCGCAAGGAATTCCGTTCTGCGATGATCAGCAAGCGTCTCATAAATCGCCAATTCATCCGCAGTTAATATACGTGCTCGAAACTTCGACGACCGAGCATCTAATTTTGCAATACGATCCAGTTCAACGATATCTAGCCCAATTCCAGTAATCATAATGGCTCCTCCTTTCCATCCCGTCGTGAAAAACGGTATAATGAATGAATTACGCCTAAGCGTAATTGCGTCCAGATTTTTTCGAGCGAGCTTGAAAAACCTCCCCCTTAAAAAAATCTGTGACATCCGCCGGAGGCTTTATTTTGATTCAGCGAGCATTTGAGCATCCGCTGAAGAAAAACAAAACGAGCATTCACCTCCCCATACAGAAGAGAGAGTCTTCTGCTGAATCAAAATAAATAAATTGAGGTGAAAAAATGTTTGTCCGTACAGAAAGCTTTTCACAATACATTCGGCTTTACCCTGTTGTCACGTTCTTCCTTGCGTTGAATATCCTGACCCACCTCGTCACACTTATTCCGGTTATCGGAAATGAAGTCTACTTCTTTGGAGTCGGTGTCAATGCTTGGATTGCAGAGGGTGATTGGTGGCGATTAGTTACACCCATGTTCTTACATGCTGATTTCATGCACTTACTATTCAACATGTTCTCTTTGTTTATATTCGGACCTGAACTCGAAAAAATTGCCGGCAAAGCACGCTTCCTCACAATTTACTTACTCGCTGGCATCTTCGGGAATATCGCAACGTATTTCCTACAACCACTCGAATATGCAAGCGTCGGCGCTAGTGGTGCAATTTATGGGATTCTCGGTGCATTTGGTGCGCTTGTCTATTACACAAAGCACATTTTACCCCAGTTAAGGCAAATCATCTTACCCATTATTGCAATCGGTACGATTATGACCTTTCTACAATCCAACATTAATGCCACGTCCCACATTACAGGCTTAGTCGTCGGATTCCTCATCGGACTGAGTTACTTCCATCCAAAACGAATTATTAGTTGGAGAAAAAGATAGGACAGCGGGTTACCCCAGCTGTCCTTTTTTTCATTTTCCCCTTAGGCTTCAGCGCCTTTATCTTCAAGCTCGCCAACCAAGGTACTTGCGTTTTTCTTAATCGGGACGGAAGGTTCATACCAAGAAAGGATACGTTCCGCTTCTGTTTCTTCCATATGGTAAACTTGCGCATTGAAAATCCCCATCCCCGATTTAACACTCGCAAATAGCGTTGCAACACGTTGACGTTTGTGGAAATAGTTTTGTCGCATTTCCATCGATTGAATGCGCTTCTTCATCAAATACGTCGTTTGTAAGCTAAATCCACGGTAACGTATCGTTAGCTGATGCCCTGAAAGTGCGTAGGATGCAGAGCGATGTTGCCATAAACCAAAGACAATAACGAGCGGGATAATGAGTAGCGATAATAGACCGTAAGGAAAGAAAAAGTACCCTAATGCACCGACCACCGGAATCATCCAAAAGAAGTCCATGCGGTAATAAAAACGCCGTCCTCTGGCCGGTAACTTTTGCCTTGGCTCATCGAGATTGAGATCCGGGAATATTTCGCTTAATGGACCGTCAATATCCGCCTTTTTCACGAGAGGAAACAGATTGATTTTTGCCCCTTCCGCTCCGCCTCCCCCCGCACTATGAATGACAACTGCGGCATAGCCGAACATCTGCCGTAGAGGATTTTCAATAACCCGGACACTTTGAACTCGATTTAACGGAACCGTCATCCGCTTTTTTTCTAAAAGACCACGCGTTATGACGATGTCTTGCTCGTCAAGCACTACGGAAAAACCATAGTAGGAAAAGAACATCATCGCGACTGACAAACCCCAGACAACAACAAATCCCATGAATACCGCGATAGCAACGATTAACAAGCCATACTTCACAAAACTCGAAATCTCTTCATACATCCATTCATACGGAATCATCTCTGAGAATTGCGATAAAAAGATTGCTGCACCCGAAAGTATGACACCAATTCCTCCCGATGTTGTCGCAAGAATAAACAAATCTTTCGCTGACATCGTAAAGACCGACCGTACTTTTGCGTCCTCTACTACAGGAACCTCCAATATCGGCATACCATCTTCTACAGGAACCGCTTTTTTCCTCATTTTTGCTGCTGCCATTTCACTTTCAATTTCTTTGGCAGCCTCTTTCGTAATCGCCGTCAATTCTGCTTCCGATTGCTTCGCAGACGAACTCCCCGCTGTTTCTACCTTCACTTTGACCAGTTTAAGCGGCCGATGTAAAATGCCTTCTGTATGATCGAGGCTTTGAATCCGATCGAACGGGATATAGCGTTTTTTCTTCACAAACAACCCATATTCAATCCGTAATTCGTCTTCCTCAAACCAATATTCAAATCGTTTCCATTTAATAATACCTGTAACCAAAAACGCAATTAGCAACACGCCGAAAATAATAAAGGATGCATAATCGATATACCATTTACCTGTTCCCATATCCTTTAGTCCATTGGCAAAAAAAAGGACAATTAGCGGTAAAATCATCTCTTTTAGCGTTTTCAACACTTCAATGACAGCAGTAATCCAATGTAGTTTAAAGCGCTTATCAGACATCGTCTTCCGCCACCCTTGCGAGCACTGAAATCCTTCTACGCAGCTCATCCGCTTCTTCCGTGATAAGCGCAGGAATCGTATGGTTTGTAGCAGCCGTTGAAATCGTAATTTCTGCTAAATCATATTTACGAAGAATGGGACCCTGCGCTGTATCTACATGTTGCACCCGCACCATCGGGATTAGCGTTCGTTTGACAATGAACAAGCCATGCTGCAACTCAATTTCGGATTCGCGCACTTCATAACGCCACCGTAGCCATCTCACCTTTGGAAATAAATAAATGATTAAATAACCCACCAAAATAACTACTCCTGCTGCGATGGCATAAATCCATTTCGGCCATTCAAATATGTATGTCAGTACACCAACACCTATCGCCAATAACAAAATAACAGCCGTTTGCATTATGCCGTACAATCTCCAAACCTTCAATCCTTTTTCCGATATTTGGTTCACTGGTTGCGTTCTCATCTAAACACCTCTTTCTATGTACTCTATACGTTAGAGAAGGCGAAATGTTTCACTAATTTGAGTACTTTGGTGAAAAATAAATATCTGTTTATGAATCTAAATCAATTACGCCTCGGCGTAATTGATTTAGATTTTTTCGAGCTCACTCGAAAAGCCCCTCCAAAAATCTGCGACATCCGCCGGAGGCTTTATCTTCGTTCAGCGGGCGTTTGAACACCCACTGAATAGAAAAACAAAACCGCATTCATCTCTCCACCTATGGAGGTGCGAGTTTTCTGTAGCTGGCGCTTCGCTTTCAGTACAAAAAGATCAGCTGAATGAAGATAAATTGAACTAAAGAATCTTACTAACAACGCTCGGCGCTTGCGGATGCCTCCCGCCATAAGCCAGATGTTTCTAGGTATAAAAAATCCGAGATGCTTATGGAACGCATCTCGGATGTGAGTATCAGTTGTTTATTTTGATTCAGAACGGCTGCTATTGCTGCGTGAACGGCCACCATCTCTTCTTGCTCCGTCACGACTTCCGCCGCTACGACGTGATCCGCCGCCGTAACCGCGACCACCACCGCCGCCGCCGAATGAACGACCGCCGCTGCGGTTGCCTTTATAACCACCACGACTACCACCGCCGCCACGCATTGGCAATGGACGCTCTTCCGAAATCGATACAGGCGTATCGTTCGGCTCACGAGTTAATGTTTTAAGTGCAGCTGCAACGATGTCATTTGCATCGAATTTAGCCAGCATTTCAGATGCAAGATGCGTGTAATCACTCAACTCGTTTTTCTCGATGATTTCCGTCAATTGTTCAACTGCAAGACGCTGTTGGCCAACAAGTGCTTCGTCAGAAGACGGAGGCGTTAGTGGCGTCATGCGCTTTTTAGTTGTTTCTTCAACGATGCGTAGGTAACCCATTTCACGTGGTGTAACAAATGTAACTGCCATTCCACTTTTTCCTGCGCGACCTGTACGACCAATACGGTGAACATAGCTTTCAGGATCTTGTGGAATATCAAAGTTATAGACATGTGTTACGCCTGAAATGTCAAGCCCACGTGCCGCAACGTCTGTTGCAACAAGGATATCGATTTTATTTTCTTTAAACTGGCGAAGAACTGACATACGTTTCGCTTGCGTTAAGTCTCCGTGAATTCCTTCAGCAAGGTAACCGCGGATGCTTAGCGCATGAGAAAGTTCGTCAACGCGACGTTTCGTACGTCCGAAGACAATCGCAAGTTCTGGTTGGTGAACATTTAGTAGACGTGAAAGAATATCGAACTTCTCACGCTCTTGTGATTTCACGAAATACTGATCGATATTTTCGACAGTCATTTCTTTTGACTTGATTTTAACGATTTCCGGGTTTTTCATGAACGTTTCCGCAATTTTACGGATTGGTCCAGGCATAGTAGCCGAGAATAGAAGCGTCTGGCGCTCAGATGGCACGCTTGCAAGGATTGTATTAATGTCTTCGATGAAGCCCATGTTCAACATTTCATCCGCTTCGTCAAGAACAAGCGTCTGTACGCCGTCAAGCTTCAACGTTTTGCGTTTAATATGGTCAAGAATACGTCCTGGTGTCCCTACAACGATTTGCGGATTATTACGCAATGCGCGGATTTGACGTCCAATTTCCTGTCCACCGTAAACCGATAGAATACGTGCACGTTTGTCGTGACCAATACGGTAGATTTCTTCAGAAACCTGAATCGCCAATTCACGTGTTGGTGCAATGATAAGCGCCTGAACTGCCGGATTTTTTGTATCGATTTTTTCGATAATCGGAATACTAAATGCCGCCGTTTTCCCTGTACCCGTTTGCGCCTGGCCGATAATGTCGCGACCTTCTAATCCAAATTTAACTGTTCCTTCTTGGATTGGTGTTGCTTCTTCAAACCCCATTTTGCTTAATGAGCGTTGTGTTGATGCACTGATGTTAAGTTCTGAAAATTTTGTCAAACTTCTCAATCTCCTTTGTTTTTCATTTGACAATTGGTTACATTTGCAAATGAAGGCGCGGCAAATTTCGAGCCATTCGAGCCATTATAAAGGGTACGTTTCCGATATTTTGCATTCTCTATAGTAGAGGTTATGGTTGAAAAGGAAAGCCCGGTCTTTGCCGAGCGGTTTGTTCAACAGACATTCGTCCGATTTCGCTGAACCAACCGATTTATTCAAAAAAAAGTACTCTTCACAAATTGAAGAGTCCCGTGTAAATGTATCCAATGTTCTTTACACTATATCATGCACAAACGCCCTCTGCAATCAATCCGCTTAAGTAGTAATAATCAGTTTTCTTCCATATCTTCCTTCATGAATGCCAACACTTCCTGAAACCAATTGTCACAATCATCACTGTAACAAATATGATGCTTCCCACGAGCCGATTGTATGAACACCTTTTTCTGGGAACCAAGTGTTTTATACAAATGCTCGGCCGAGGCGAACGGCACGATACCATCCTTTTTACCTTGCACAATGCATACCGGTATTTTAATCTGGCCATAATAAGGCTCAACAGTCTTGACAATCCGTAAAAACTCAAAGATGGCCTGCAACGGTGTGTGCGTCAATTTATAATCATACAAGTGATAGAACGTGTTTGGTGGATACTTTTTTCGAATCGATTCCGTCAGCATAATCGTTACATCACCTAGTAAATTGCGTGGACTCATATATTTTGCCGCCGCGCTTAACAACACCAACTTATGTACTGGATACCGTAACGCAAGATACATAGCAATGAGCCCGCCCATCGAAAAGCCGATCACAATGACACGATCGACTTTCTTCTGTAATTTTTTATAGGCGAGTTCAGCTTCCATTAGCCAGGACGCAGCCGACATATTTTTTAAATTGAGCGTGATACCGTGTCCTGGCAATGTTGGGACCGACACTAACCAATCCATTTGATGTTTCACGTACATGACGAGCGGCCGAACTTCGAAAGAACCGCCCGTAAATCCATGGATAAATAACACACCCGTTTTCACTGCTCGCTACCCTTTTCAAGTACACGCTCTAGCGCCATTCCTCGTGAACCTTTCAAGAGTATGATGGAATCTGCAGACGTAGCTGTGCGAAGTGTATCTGTAATTGGTGTATAGTCTGCTTCCGTCCAAACGAGCAATGTACGCATGTCACGTTTTTGAAGTTCATCGTATAACCATTTCATGCGTGGGCCATATAGTAAGACCCCTTTGAGGTTTAACGCCAACACTTGGTCCGCCAATTCTTCATGGTAACGCTGCTCATCTTCCCCAAGCTCAAGCATATCCCCCAACACGAGCCACTTATCTGCACGCAACTGTGTATCGCGCATAAACGCTAGCGCCGCATGCATCGATGTAGGAGCTGCATTGTAGGCATCATTAATGAATAATGACCCATTACTAGCTAAAACCGGTTGCATACGCATATCCGTTAAGACCGCCTTGCTCAACGCCTCACGAATCGCATCCGTCGCAACGGATAACTCATTAGCAATCAAAATCGCAGCAAGTGCATTTTTCACCTGATGCGCTCCATAAACAGGAATCATAAATTCGCCTTCCAGCAAACCAGACACCGCGAAGCGGCTACCCTCGTCTCCTGCCGCAATATTACGAAGTGATAAATGAGCCGTATTTGCATGACCGAATGACACGGCTTCCTGATTCACAAGTCGCTGTAACAACGGCTCATCCCCGTCATAAAACAGCTTGCCGCCTTCTACTAATCCATCGATGATTTCGTATTTTGCCTTGGCAATGCCTTCCCGTGAACCAAGATCTAGCATATGTGCTTCCCCAATATTCGTAATGACGACATAATGCGGTTTTGCTAGTTCCGATAAAAAGGAAATTTCACCGAAGCCGCTCATGCCCATTTCCAATACAGCAATTTCTGTCTCCTCTTCCAGCGACAAAATCGTCAGTGGTAAGCCTAACTCATTGTTAAAGTTCCCTTCCGTTTTCCGCACATTGAAATACGGTGCCAAGACACTGGCCACCAAATCCTTTGTGGACGTTTTACCATTCGAACCCGTAATGCCGATAACTTTGCACTGCAATTCACCCCGATAGGCGCGCGCCATCTCTTGTAGCGCCACTTCAGAATCCTCGACGAAAATGAGTGGCAAACCACTTGGCGGGTTCGGCTCATCCTTCATCCACAATGCCGCAGCCGCTCCTTGTGCAATTGCCTGTTCCACATACTTGTGCCCGTTCACTTGTTCACCGCGGAACGGGACGAACAAATCGCCCGACTTCACTGTCCGCGAGTCGATGGACACACCAGTTACCAGTACATCGTCCATCTGTTGTCCATCAGCCTGTAACCACTCAGCGATTTCTGTTAACTTCCGTTTCACTTTCTATCACGCTCAATCCATCGTATATTGTATTGTTTGCTTTTCTGCATGACGTTCCAATGCCAACTCAATCAGTTGGTCGATCAATTCCGGATAGGTCACACCTGTTTTCTGCCAAAGTAGCGGGAACATACTCGTTGGCGTAAAGCCTGGCATCGTGTTCACCTCGTTAATGAGCACTTCATCTGCTGCTGTAACAAAGAAGTCTGAACGCACAAGCCCTGAACAATCGAGCACTTTGTACGCACGCATTGCCATATCCTTCATCTTTTCCGCAACCTCTTCCGTCACTTCTGCTGGAATGACAAGCGCTGTATTGCCATCTTTATATTTTGCTTCATAATCATAAAATGCAGTCACAGGTTTGATTTCCCCTGCTACGGAGCATGCAGGCTCGTCGTTCCCCATAACACCCATTTCAATTTCACGTGCTGTGACACCTTGCTCAACAATGATTTTGCGATCGAATTTCAATGCCAAGTCTACCGCTTCAATTAAACTAGCACGGTCTGTCGCTTGACTAATTCCGACACTTGAACCTAGATTGGCAGGTTTAACAAACATCGGCCACGTAAGTTCTTGTTCCATTTTCTCAACGAGCTGTTGCTGTTCATGCGCCCATTCCGTTCGGATAAAATGAACATAGGGTACTTGTTGCAAGCCAACCTGCGCAAATAATTGTTTCATCACGACTTTATCCATTCCAGCAGATGATGCCAATACACCATTACCAACGTAAGGTATATTCATCACTTCAAACAGCCCTTGAACCGTCCCATCTTCTCCGTTCGTACCATGAAGAAGCGGGAAAACAACGTCCAAAGCGCCCGATGTATCATTCAGGAAATCATGAATGCTATCTGGCTTCCCATTCCCCTCAAGGCGAAGCTCCTCAAGCGTTGTAACTGGACCGACGAATGCTTCACCTTTCCGCCATTCTCCCGTGTAGGTGATGTAAACCGGGATCACTTCATATTTCTCAAAATCCACTGCTTGCGTCACTGCACGCGCAGTCGATAGCGACACTTCATGCTCCGCTGACTTTCCACCATATATTAATCCTAATCTTTTTCTCATTATTTCCCTCACCGTCCGTTCTTTTTATACTTCATTTTACCACGAACAACACACCTTCATGAATGAATTACACAAGTTCATTAGCCGAATATTTTCAGACCTGCAACACCAGCGATAATGAACGTTAAAAATAGCAACTTCAACGCATTGCGCTTTTCACCGAAGAACAGCATGCCGACGAGTACACTACCCGCCGCACCAATTCCTGTCCAAACAGCATACCCTGTCCCAACAGGCAATTCTCTCATCGCTACGGACAGAAGGTAGAAGCTAAGAGCACCTGACAACACCGTCAGTACTGTATACTTTTTGTTGCGAAAGCTTTCTGATAGTTTCATCGTTACAACAAATGCTACTTCAAACAAACCTGCAATGACGAGTATGAGCCAAGACATTATTCCACCTCCTCCTTTCCATCAGCCAGTTTGAGACCGACAATGCCTACTAGTAGTAGTACTAAGAAAAATAACTTCTTTGCTCCTGCGCTTTCTCCGAATACCAGCATTCCAACAATAGCCGTACCTGCTGCACCAATACCCGTAAAAATCGCATACGCCGTGCCGATCGGGATCACTTCCATGGCTTTTGCAAATAAGAAAAAGCTAATACTAATGAAAATAACCGATATAATGGAAGGCAGTAGAACCGTGAAACCATGTGCTTCCTTCAACCCTATTGCCCAAACAATTTCTGTAATCCCTGCGATCAATAACAAAATCCACGCCACAATGATACTTCCTTTCCCAAATAAGGATTATACCGTCCTTAATTTTCCCATCAGTTTAGCATGCATCCCTTTTGCGGGGCAACTTCATAGAATGGAAAGCGTCTAACTAGGAGGATATGCATCCACGCCCTCAATGCGTTATAATAAAAGATAGCTATCAATACTATTAAACTTTGGAACATAGGTGACTAATATATGAAAATAGACAAACCCCAAGAGCGCTTTGACTGGACGCTTGCATTCATTATGTTGCTCTTCTGCCTTATCAGCTTGTTTGCCATTGCTTCTGCCCAGACGACCGGTCAATATAAGTTACTCTCTGGTGAATTTTACAACTTCGTCCCTTCGCAGATTCAATGGTACGTCGTCGGCGCAGTGATTATTGCCATCACGATGTACTTAGAACCAGAACAATATAAAAAAGCCGCTTGGATTATATATGGCGGCGGAATTTTCCTGCTAGCACTTCTTATTATCATTCCCGAATCGCTAGAGCTTGTAGCGAGAAGAAACGGTGCCAAAAGTTGGTTTCACCTCCCAGGACTAGGAAGTATACAACCTGCCGAATTCATGAAAACCTTTTTCATCATTGGCGCAGCACGCTTAATCACAAAGCATCATGAGAAGTTCACGGAAAAAACATTAAAAACTGATTTGTTTTTACTCGGAAAAATAGGGATTACCCTATTCATTCCATTATTTTTCATCATGCTACAACCTGACCTTGGAACGTCGCTCGTATTTATCGCCATTACGGCGGCACTTGTCATTGTTGCCGGGATTTCGTGGAGAATTTTGTTACCTGCCTTTTCAGCAGTCGCAACCATTGGCGCAATCTTATTGTGGGCGGCACTTTATGCCCAAGATTTCTTGCAAACTAAATTAGGGTTCAACCCGTATCAATTTAAACGTATTTATTCATGGTTAGATCCCTATTCTTATGCGTCTGATGAAGGACTGCACTTGATTACATCACTCAATGCCATTGGATCTGGGGAAATTTTCGGTAAAGGGTTCAAAGGACGTGAAGTATACGTCATGGAAAGCCATACCGACTTCATTTTCACTACAATCGGAGAGGATTGGGGCTTCATAGGTGCGAGCCTTGTTATTTGTATGTATTTCTTCCTGATCTATCACTTAACGAAAATCACTCTGGAACTAAAGGATCCATTCAGCACCTACATTTGTGCAGGTATCGTAGCAATGATTACGTTCCACGTCTTCCAAAATATTGGTATGACAATTCAACTCTTGCCAATCACAGGAATTCCGCTGCCCTTCATCAGTTACGGTGGTAGCTCACTGATGGGGAATATGCTGGCCATTGGACTTGTCTTTAGTATGAAGTTCCATCACAAAACGTATATGTTCAGCTCAGATGACGAAGAATAATAAGAAAAGCTCCGATGGACACGTGTCCGTCGGAGCTTTTCTTATTGAGACTGGATTTGTGGGTCTTGTATAGGTGGCGCTAGGGCTTTCAGCATTTCTAGACGGGATTTCGTCAGCGTAGCCGAAACACCCAACTTCGCCAAGTTGGAGATGATCCTTTTTAAATCAACTTCTTTAGCCATCTTTTCCACCTCGACCTTTCCATATATTAAAGACGTGTTCGTACAAGTAAAGTTGCTTTTATTCTTTTACCAAATGAAAAATCGTACACTGTGTCATTACTTTAATCATACCACTCCTACCCGCTTTTAAATCTTTCATTTATGTTACAAGTTTGGTCTTTATGTAAATGCTTCATACATCGAAATATAAATAATATGAAACGTGACGGGCAGATAGAATGCGCGGTTCATCTGATGCTTTGCGCGGTTCGAGCAAGCGTATGCGTGGTTTGACTGGCGCTTTGCGCGGTTCGAGCAAGTGTATGCGTGGTTTAACTGGCGCTTTGCGCGGTTCGTGCAAGTGTATGCGTGGTTTAACTGGCGCTTTGCGCGGTTCGAGCAAGCGTATGCGTGGTTCGACTGATGCTTTGCGCGGTTCGAGCAAGCGTATGCGTGGTGAACTCAACCAGAGATCCCCTTTCCCGTTGTCCGAATAGCATGTAAAGAGTAGAATAGACATAACGATTCCGCAGAAAGTGGGTTTAGTCATGAAAAAAGCAATCCTTCTTCTTATGTCCGTGCAATTTTTTGTATATCTTGGATTCGGGATTATTATTCCGATTCTTCCTGAAGTCATTGTGCAACACAATCTTTCCGAAGTGCATGTCGGCGGATTATTGACGATTTATGCACTAGCTTCATTCTTTACAGCACCACTTTGGGGCTCATTGTCAGATCGAACTGGGCGAAAAAAACTCATTTTAACAGGGTTACTCGGCTTCAGTGTTAGCTTCTTCCTCTTTGCACTTTTCATCGATCACTTACTCCTGTTATACGTGTCACGTATTGTGGGCGGGATTTTCTCAGGAGCTCTTTACACAGCTGTTACTGGCTTTGTAGCGGATATGACTGACGAAGAAAATCGAAACAAGTATATGGGATTACTCGGTATGTCTATCGGGCTTGGGTTCATTTTCGGACCAGCGATTGGTGGTGTGCTCGGTCATGCTGGCCTTCATGTGCCTTTCATCGCATCGGGTGTATTGACACTGCTACTATGCCTGTACGCCTGGGTTATTTTGAAAGAACCGGAACGCCGTGGTGTGGCCAATAAACGTGCGCTCCTCCCAAAAGGCGGAGCAATACTCTGGCAATATCGTATTCGCTATCTGTTCTTGTTTTCATTCATGGTGACGTTTCTTCTCGCTGGACTCGAATCGACGTTTCAGCTATTCCAAATGTCGAAAATCGATATTACACCGTTGCAAATTGGATACTTGTTCATGGCAAGCGGCTTTGTCGATGCTGCAATCCAAGGTGGCGTCGTTCGGCGCGTGAAAAACGGGACGGAAACGACATGGATTATCGGTGCACAAATCGTTACTGCACTTGGGCTTCTCTTGATTCCATTTACTTCGAGCCTAATCTGGGCAGGTTTCGCACTCAGTGTCTTCACCGCTGGAAATGCGCTAGCACGTACCGTTCTCGTATCCCTCACAACGAAAGAGTCGGGCGGAAAGTATGGAACAGCTGCTGGGATGGCTTATTCCATGGACAATATGGGTCGCATTATTGGACCGCTACTGTTCACATGGCTTTTCACACAACAAGCTGGCAATATGTATTTCATCTCCACCGTTCTTGCAATTCTTTCTATCGGCCTCATCTTCGCCTTCAACAAAACAACTAAGTCATTACGCACAGTTGAAACAACACAATAAAAAATCGTCTCGCACAATTCAACATGTGCGAGACGATTTTTTATTGCTTTATCACCGGATCAAAGTTCACAAAAATCTTTGCTGCTTGTCCACGTGTAGTTGGATTACCTGGCATATATTTACCATTGGATCCATTGACGATTTTGAAAGTAGACAGTAAAGAAATCGCTGTTTTCGTTTCATCGTCCAAGTGTGCGATATCCGAGAATGGTGCCGCTTCAGTTGCGATGTATGGTTCTCCCGTTACGTGTTCGTATGTCCGCTTCATCATTAACGCTAATTGAGCACGTGTAACAGGTGCTCCAGGGTTAAATTTACCATTGCTCCCTTTGACGATGCCATACTTGTAAGCCGCTGCAATTTCTGCCTGTGTTTCTTGCGCATAGCCAGTGATATCCGAGAATGGCGCTGCTTCATCTGATTGCAACCCTAGTGTACGCGTAATGATGGACGCCGCCTGTGCACGTGTCAGTTGTCCATTTGGTTTAAACGTTCCATCTGCATGCCCTTTGATCAAACCAAGTACAGCCGATTGTTCGATAAAGCTCTTAAACTCACTCGTATCGATATCTGAGAAGATTGGTAGTGCTACGCCCGTTGTTACCTTTACTGAAGGATTTTCCGTACTTTGGTTGCCAGCAGCATCAACAGCAACAACCGTAAATGTATACGTCTGATTGCCTTCAAGCTTGTCCACTGTATACGTAAGCACATCCTCTGCTACTGTAGCGACCTCTGTTGTGCCCTTGTAAATTACATAATTCGCAACTGCTACATCATCCTGAGCTGGTTTCCAGTTAAGTTCCACCGTTGTAGCAGCTTTCACGTTCCCTATCAACATATCTTTCGAAATCAATGAACCATTTTCCGTTATTTTATTGCCAAACTGCTCTGCGACTAACTTATAACCCACTTCACTTAAATGAATGTTTTGGGGATTTGGTAAGTAAGCTGCGTAATTCTCAGCAATTTTCTCACCTGTTGGGACAAAAACAGCTGTAGTCCCTTGCATTCCTGTTTGAATGGTGTTATTTACACTGTTTAAAAGTTGTGTAAGTTGCTGTTGAAGAGCTTCATCTGCTATGTGAGGAAATGGATTATAGTAACCCATTACATACACATGAGCATCTGGATTCAGCGCATAGATTTTTTCCAGCATCGTTTTATAATTAACGCCCACTTGCTGTATTGCTTTGAGTAACTCGATTGTATCAATGTCCGCTTTTCCCGTTTCCTCGTCGAATGTAATATAGCCCAACACATCATTCGCCCCAGCACTGATTGTGATCAATTCAGCATCTTTAACGGACTCATATAATTCCGCATCGACGCTATCATAGCCAAAACCTACTACAGGCTTCGTCGCATTTTCTTGCAATTGCTTCAACACATCTGTCGTTTTATAACCTGGGTATGAGAAGCCTTTGTTAAATGTGTTAACGCCTGTCGTTAACGTCAGGTTGTCTGCTAAATAATCAGTATAGCCCTTCTTCCCCATACCACCATCAGAATCCATCCCCGCCGCTAGCGAGTCGCCCAATGCCAAATAATCGATTGGCGCAAGCCACGTCGGTGCCGTCGTATCTGTGTCTGCTGCTAGTGATTGCAGTGGCATCATTGCCAACTGCAGAACAAGTGCTAGCGCGAAAACAATACGAAACTTCATCATCGATTTCATCAATCTTATCCCTCCTATTATGTTAGTTGTATCGCATGTAGATTCTCACACAAGAACTATTCTCATTTCTCTGATAATACTTCCTCATTATAACTCTTTCATTCTAGCAAGTGAATAGCATTCAAAAAAAAGACCACGGAAGCATGTATCACTTCCGCGGTCTGTCTACTTAACAATCAAGCCTCAGCGACTTGTTTTTCTAGTGGTTCATTGTACATCTCTGTGTCTAATTCACCCGACAAACGAGCAGTTGTCACGCCTGCCGTCATCGAACCGCTAACGTTTACTGCTGTGCGCCCCATATCAATCAACGGCTCGACAGATATTAACAGCCCTGCAAGCACAACAGGCAAGTTCATAGCTGAAAGAACAAGGATCGCCGCAAATGTCGCACCCCCACCAACACCTGCTACACCGAACGAACTGATTGCAACAATTGCAATTAACGTCAGCAAGAATGTCGGTTCAAGTGGATTTTGTCCAACAGATGGTGCAATCATCACTGCAAGCATCGCCGGATAAATACCCGCGCAACCATTTTGACCAATCGATAAACCAAAGGATCCTGCAAAGTTGGCAATTCCTTCTGGCACTCCCAAACGATTTGTCTGTGCATCGATATTCAATGGCAATGTTCCTGCACTTGAACGTGAGCTGAATGCGAATAGCAACGCTTCCCCTGCTTTTTTCACATACGTGATTGGGTTCAATCCAGAAAGTGTAATAATGAGTAAGTGAATCGCGAACATGATGATAAGCGCAACATACGATGCAAGCACAAATTTTCCAAGACTATAGATCGCTCCGAAGTCGGATGTTGCAACCGTTCGTGCAATAATCGCCAAAATCCCGTATGGCGTCAAACGAAGGACAATCCTTACGACACCCATAATAAGTGAATAAATAGCATCAATTCCTTTTTTCACCGTAGCTGCATTTTCCTCATCTCTTCTTACCAATGCCAAATACGCAAAGCCAAGGAATGCTGCAAAAATCACAACGCCAATTGTCGATGTTGGACGTGCACCTGTAAAATCTAAAAATGGATTCGCAGGCAACAAGTCAATCAGCTGGTCCGGTAATGCACGACCTTCCATATCGGCAGAGCGTTCTTCAATCGAAGCCCCACGTGCCGCTTCCGCCTCACCTTGCACGATTTCCGATGCGTCCAGGTTGAAAAGAAGCGCTGCTGAAATCCCGACAATTGCTGCAATTGCCGTCGTACCAACAAGAATCCCTAAAATCGTTCCCGCCATTTTCCCGAAGTTTTTCCCAATCGTCACTTTTGTAAATGCCGCAAGGATTGAAATGAACACAAGTGGCATAACAATCATCTGAAGCAATTTAACGTAACCCGTACCAATCAAATTAAACCAAGGCATAGATGCCTGTAACACGGATGATTCCGTACCGTATGCAAAATGTAAAATAAGACCATATACAATTCCAAGACCTAGCCCTGTGAAAACAAGCTTCGAAAAAGAAACCTTCTTCCGGTTCATACCATATAATATACCAACAAGCAGAAGCAATCCTGCTAGATTCAGTAACAGTAAAAATGTATCCATATGTTATTTCCTCCTAAAATCAATTAAGTAAATTATACTCTATACCACTAATACATATCAGTCAAGTAGGTTTTCAAATATTTCATTGTCTATGTTTACTTTATTTCCCTTAGCTATCCTGTATACTAGAAGGACATAGTGATGAAAAAAGGAGGTTGCTTATGACACAATTGATCAGTTTTTCTGCGGCAGCTGCTCTCGTTTTAAATATTATTTTTGCGATTGTCCTAATCTTCCTCGAAAGAAGAGATCCCGCTACAACTTGGGCATGGCTTCTCGTATTATTTTTCATACCCATCTTCGGTTTTCCCATCTACTTACTACTTGGACGACAATTGAATGATAAACACATTTTCCGCTGGGATGGACGTAACAAAATCGGCATCGATAACTTAATCGACTATCAGATGGATGCCATCGAAGAGAAATCATTTGAATTCAGGCTGGATGACACAGCCCGTTACCAAGATATGATCTATCTACACCTTCGCAACAATCATGCTGTGTTGACACAAGATAATGATGTTCAGATCTTCAATCATGGCGAGGCAAAATTTGACGCACTCATTCACGACCTTGAAAATGCGAAAGACCATATTCATTTCCAATATTATATTTTACGCCTCGATAACTTAGGCAAACGCATTCTAGACGTCATGATTCGAAAAGCTAAACAAGGCGTTAAAGTGCGAGTCCTTTACGATGATATCGGCTCACGCTTAACGCATAAAAAGCACTTTAAAGAACTCATCGAACATGGCGGCGAAGTGGAAGCTTTCTTCCCAGCCATCCTGCCATTCATCAACCCTCGGTTAAACTTTCGAAACCACCGAAAAATCGCGGTCATCGACGGGCGAATCGGCTATATCGGAGGCTTTAATGTCGGCGATGAATACCTTGGACTCAGCAAAAAATTTGGCTACTGGCGTGATACACACCTTCGGATCGAGGGGAGTGCGCTTTACCCGCTACAAACGAGATTTATCCTCGACTGGAACCAAGCCCGCGAAAAAGAAGCCATCAAATATGCCGAACGCTACTTCCCAGCCATTCCACGAAAAGGCTCGGTTGGGATGCAAATCGTTTCGAGCGGGCCCGACTCACAATGGGAACAAATTAAAGATGGCTATTTGAAAATGATTTTCCTAGCGAAAGAATATATTTATATCCAAACACCTTACTTCATACCCGATATCAGCTTCCTTGACGCTCTGCGAATTGCCTGTCTATCCGGAGTCGATGTCCGTATTATGATTCCTAATAAGCCAGACCATATGTTCGTTTACTGGGCGACCTATTCAAATGTAGGAAAGCTATTAAAGGCCGGTGCTAAAGTCTATATTTACGAAAACGGATTTTTGCATACGAAACAAATCGTTGTCGATGATGAAGTATCTACTGTCGGAACAGCTAATATTGATGTGCGCAGTTTCAAGCTTAACTTTGAAGTGAACGCCTTCATTTATGATCGCAAAAAGTCACATGAACTGGCCGAGCTATTCGAACAAGATATGCAGTTATCGACAGAGCTAACCTATGAGATGTACTTGCAACGCTCACGTACCATTAAACTTAAGGAATCCATTTCTCGACTACTGTCACCTATATTGTAAAACTCAAAAAGGGATGTCCGCTATATGGGCATCCCTTTTTTCTGTTCACTCTATACCTAAATATTCTTCTAACGTGCTGTTACTTGTAAATATTTTCTCAGCGGCCTCTTCTCCAACATAACGGAAATGCCAAGACTCATGCATATAACCTGTCACTTGCTCTTTCCCCGACGGATAACGCATGACAAAGCCAAAGCGATGCGCATTGGCCGCTAACCAAACGCCTGCTTCTGTGTCCCCGAATGAGGCGGAGGCCCAATGCTGCTCAAAATTCACTTCACCAATATCAAAGGCTAAGCCCGTTTGGTGCTCAGAGTAGCCTGGACGTGCGCTATACCGATCAGCTTCTGCCACACCATCACGCGCAACATATTGCTCGTATAAGGTTGTCTGCCGCTCAAACGATCGGTACGTGCTAAATGCCGTGAGATTAAAACCAGCTAACTTGGCCTCTGCAGCCAACTTATCAAAGGACAGCCGAGCATCCTGATCTTCCCCCGGCGCAAAGGTTGATGGTAACGGATACTTCTTATTGGCAATCAAAAACCCTTTCACATAGGTCGGGGTGTCGGGAAGTTGTTGTCCTTCAATATAGCCACCATTATCAAGTTGCTCGGGAGCCTGTTCTGGAACCTCTTCCGTCGGTTCTTCTGGTACTTCAATCGGCTTCTCTTCAGGTTGCTCAACTGGCGGCGTACTACCAAATCCAAACATTTTTTGATAGCTTTTTTCTACGTCCCATCCATTTAAGCCGAGCCAAATAACGAGCCCTGTCATAATCGTGCCCGAAATCACTAACGCAATCGTCAGCGCCTTGCCTTTTTTCTTTCGTGCGGCCTGTGAACCTTTTCGATTCATAAATTACCCTTCCTTCTCCATAGATCATTCCAAATTGAATACTTATTCCTATAAAAAAAGCCGAAGATTGCTCTTCGGCCGCATGTTATTTCGTATCTTTCTCATCTTTAATCGCTTGCTCTGCTTCTCCTGCTGTTGCTGGCTCCACATGCTTGTAGTAAAACTTACGGCCCAAGTACGTTTGGAAAATCAAGAGAAGTCCCCCGACTGCCCAGTACAATGGTAAAGCAGCCATCGCATTGAATGAAATCACCATAATCATAATTGGCGACATGTAGATGAACATTTTCATCTGTTTCTGTTGCTGTTCAGGCATCGTCCAAAGCGATACGCGCGCTTGGACAAAGTACACCGCACCCGCAAGTACCATCATAATCATATCCGGTTCACCTAGATTGAACCATAGGAATTGATGCGATTTGACATCCGGTGAGTAAAGAATCGCGAAGTACAGACCCATGATAATCGGCATCTGAATAATGAGTGGCAAACAACCCATATTCAACGGATTGACTCCATGCTTTGAATAGAGACCCATCATTTCTTGCTGTAACTTCATTTGCTCTTCTTTATCTTCTTTTTCTTTCGCTTCCTTCAAACGCTTCTGAATATCTTCCATCTCTGGACGAAGTGCATCCATTTTTACTTTCATGGTCTGTTGCGCCTTATAGTTTTTCAACATCAACGGCATAAGGACTAAACGAATCAATACCGTGATTAGTATAATCGCAAGACCATAGCTACCGTTAAATTGACCACTAAAAAACTCCAGCAACCAATCCATCGGCTTAACAAAAATATCGTAAAACGTACCTTCTTTGTTCTCGACCCCGGCACAACCACTTAAAAAGATGGCCGCCGTCATTAATATCGTTACGAAACCAATTCTTTTCTTCATTTAGATTCACCTTCACTATTTCAAACTACTGAAAAGTATACCTCAAATCGTTGGAACATTACAATCAATGTCCGTTCAAAGTACATTTTCTTCTGTTGGAAGGACAAATCTAAAATATGTACCAGATAGACTGCTTCTAAAACGCTTCGGGGTTTGCCCCGTATATTTTTTAAAAATACGTGTAAAATAGCTTTGATTACAGAAGTGAAATTGATCTGAAATATCGGCAATTTTACACGAAGAAAAACGTAGATAATACTGTGACTCTTCCACTTTCTTGATGTTGATGTATTCAATCAACGTAACACCTGTATGCTCTCGAAATATGCGAGACAAATGACTTGTACTTACTTCAAATTTTTTAGAGATTCCTTCAACCGTCAGAGGTGACTTTATATCTTCGTCAATATAATAAAGTACCTGATTAACTGTATTGTGCATAAGCGAAGGCAGCTTTTTTTCCGCAAGGACATACAAGTAAAACTCTATGAGCTCATCCGCGACCTCTACAAAATTATGCTCTTTCAAATTCATGTCAATCAGCGTATAACAAGTGACATTGAAAGCAAATGCTGTACGCGCTGTTAGTTTGGCCTTCTCTAACCGTCTCGCTATAAGCGAAGAGAGAGTGATGAAATAATATTTGATAACTTCTTGCTGATTTTCTTCTCGATGCTTAGAAATAACATCAATAATTAGCCTAATCGTATGCTTCGCCTCTTCTTTCTCTAGCTGATAGAGATGGTTCAGCAACTTTTCCTCTGTCGCAAAAAGATGATCAATTCCATTGTAATTTCCATTGCGTTCGATTTCACGAATCAGCTCTTTAGCAGATTCTATTTTTTGTACCCCCTCGATATATTTCACCCCACTCACCTCCTAAAAACCCTATAAATAAACAAAACGTTGGTTTATAACTATATTTATTCTACAAAAATGCAGAAAAACCTTTTATTATTCCACTTTTTTTTTAAAAAAAGCGCCTCCTACTTTCGGAAGCGCTTGTACTTCATTGATTACACCTTAGCCATCAACATTCGTTTTTTCAGTTTGCTCTTTTTTGTTGTAAAGTCCATCCGTCTTGTCTGCTGCTTTATCTTCTACTTCTTGGTTATAGTAATGAATGCTTGTTTGGGCACCTTCACTTACCATTTTACTGTCTTGAATATCGTATGGATCGGGATGCCCCACCTTCGTTTCAGCTGAACGATTCAGTTTTTGAGTCGTGACGAACGAATCCACTTTCGTCTTCATATTATTAAAAGCGACTTGCGCTTTGTCTCTGTTCTCTTTTTTACTAAAATAAGCGTAAGTTCCCGCCGCGATCGTTGCCAGTAGCAAGCCATTATTTCGTTTACGTCCCATTACCATCATTCCTCCTGATTGTTATACAAAAGTATTATATGCGAAGTATACCCCTTTATTCGGCTTTAGAAACTTGTCGTTTTGAATTCACTAAGATCATGTCCACATGAGGAATGCCATCATCTTCGTAAGGATCTGAGACAATTTCAAAGCCATGTTTCCCGTAAAATCTTGCCAGATGCGATTGGGCCTGTAATCGAATTTTTGCAGGCTGCCATTGCGTATTAATGTAGCGGACACTTTGCTCCATCAATGTATGTGCTAGCCCAGTGCCCCTCTTATCAGGCCTCACAATTACACGACCGATAGATGCCTCCTCATACTTCACGCCAGCTGGTAACAATCTTGCATAAGCAGCTAGTCCTTTGGCGTCTGTACAAAAGACATGAATCGAATCATAATCATACCCATCAACCTCATGGTAAGCACAATTTTGCTCGACAACAAATACATCGATGCGCAACCTTAACATTTCATATACTTCACGACCTGTTAACTGTTCAAACTCACGGTACATCCACTCCATATCCATTCTCTCCTTATATATCATTTTCATTACAATAGTAGTTTTCACCCCTCTATTTTGCTATAATAGCAAAAAGAATTACTGAGGTGACAGTGCAATGATTCGACTGATGACAGCTACAGATATCGTGCACGTGCAGCATATTATTCGTCATTCATGGGGTGCAACCTATGAAGGTCTTATTCCCGAAAACACGCAGATGGATTTTATCGATCGCTCTTATTCAGATGCCATGATGAGAATGCGTATGAAAAGAACGATTGTACTCATCGCCGAATGCGAAGGTGTCCCTATCGGCTTTGCCAACTTCACGAAAACCGATGAAGATGGTGACACTGAAATGACCGCGATGTATATTTTACCTACACACCAACATGCCGGATACGGAACAAAGCTGTTTCAACATGCCTTATCTATGTTAGAAGACGCAAAGCATTTATTCATATATGTAGACAGTCTAAATACAACTGGACGTGCTTTCTATGAGAAACAAGGTTTTGAGCTTGTCGATGTTTTCCCCGAATACTTCGAGGGACATCCTGTCGTAACAGCACAGTATGTCTATTGCATTCAAAATCCCGCCCTCGTTGTTCATTAATGTAAAAAACGCTTTTCCTTGCTAAGGAAAGCGTTTTTTTGTTTGCTAAAGTTCTGTCTTAAAGCGGCCTCATTGTTCCATCATACTGCTCTTCTCCAAACTGTACATCGTCATGCTTTTGCGGTTTTCTTGTAAAGCAAAGAATCCCTGCAATATAAAGAAGAATGGACGGTAAAGATAAAAATCCTGCCAACAATCCAGCAATAATGAACATAATTCCTGCAAGTTTCGGGTTTGCACTGTTCCAAATACTAACAATTCCAACAATAGTCAACACCAAAGCAAGCAGTAATCCGATAATTACAACCCACATGATGCCACTCATGAAAGTAAAAATCGATAAAATCATATCGACGTCAGCAGGAGTAAATGTTGGATCTGACAGCAGCGCAAGTTCTATTTCTTCTTGAACAAGCGGATCCGTATTCATATACGTAAGGAAAGATTTAAAACCAAAACTCATTAATAACCCAATAACCATTAATACAATACTAATAATCGATAATGTTTTTTCTGCCGTGCGCTTCACAATATGCACCTCTTTCTTTATATGTACATATCAGTATACGATTCACATCGGATTTAGTTTCATAATTCAGTAGTTTTTTTATGCAAAAGGCAATCCGTTTTTTATCACTAAACGGATTGCCTTTTAGGTTATTTCCTATTGAATTTTAACATCGTCGTATTCTTTATAACGCTCGAATGCCGTTACAACGTATGAGCAAACGGGTTCCATTTTCAAATCATTTTCACGTGCGTATATTGCCGCACGATCCAATATTTTCTTAGCCACACCTTGCCCGCGTAGTTCGTCAGAGACGAAAGTGTGGTCCATAACCATTACTTCCCCAAGCAAGGTCCATGTAATTTCCGCTAGTAGCTTACCATCCTGTTCGTGACGGAATGCAAATGCATCCCCACCTAGTTGTACAAAATCAAATTCCATGTAATCGCCCCTTTTCTAATGTTCTATCCCCTATGCCCCTTGCCTCATTCGAATTTAATTGAACCATGATTTAATGGAGTCAAATAGATTCGCGAAGAAGTTTTTCACACTTTCCCAAAAACTCGGGTCGATTTCGCCCAATTTATCTTTAATCTTGGATGCCATATCATTCAGTTGTTCAGATAACTTACCAAAATCGATGTCCAGCTTACTAATTCTGTCCATTAAATCGATGAGTAATTGACGATCAGCCTCACTCAATTCAATGTTCAATTTCTTTAGCTGCTCAGACACAATTCGCTCAACATCCTCTTTCGTAGCAGGGTTTTGCTCAGCGATTTGTTTTTTAATTTCCGTGAGAAGCTCGGCTACTTTGTCTTGATCGACACCGGCATCCTCCGCAAACTTTGTTGCTAAATTCAATTCGTCATTCGCCACATCTGTCCGCTCTGTATCGAGCGTTTCACCAGATACCTCATATGCTTTATAGATACCGACAAGCGCAGAATGGCCCGTCACTTTTTTAGGTGACGCCACTTCAACAATCGCATCCTCAATACCTGCCGTCAGCATCGCATTGGCATACATTTCAGGTGTGACTTGTGTAATATTATCCTGCGTAACGATGCTGATGACAAGCCCTTTGCCTGCATCCTGACGAGTAATTTTCGCGGATGAATACATTCTCGCTTTGCTATCGCCGTCTTTGATATATTTTATCAGGTCGCTACCATCGACTGCGATTTCTTCAACTTCCGCTTCCTGCTCTACTTGCAAGCTTTTCTTAACACTTTCCTTTTCAGCATCAGATAAGTTCGCACCGTAAACTACAATCGGTACACCTAGCTTTTCGTTGATGACTTGATCGGCATGCGCTGCCCCTGGTACGACAATTCCAAGCGTTAGTATCGCCGCCATCATCATTATGAGTAATCGTTTCATAACAGCATTCCTCCTTGTTCTACGAATTAGTACGCTTCGCAGTTTGAAAAGTTCCCGCTTATCAATTACGCCTTGGCGTAATTGTGTCCAGATTTTTTCGAGTTTGCTCTCGTCTAGACTCCAAATGCCAGCCTCTCGGGTCATTTCGGTCTTTTGAAAAAAGCTCCTCTGAAAATCTGTGACATCCACCGGAGGTATTAACTTGATTCAGCCGGGTTTGAACCCCGGCTGAATCAAGTTAACGTCATTTCAATGTCGTTTCAACGTCGTCCAGCCGCCACTTTGTTCAATCCGGCCTTCTTTCATCAACTTCCCAAGCGCGCGTTTAAAGGATGCTTTGCTGAGTTGGAACATTTCTTTAATCTCTTCAGGAGATGATTTGTCCGTAAATGGCATCCGTCCGCCAACCTCGTTCAAATAGTTGAGTAGAATCTCCGCATCCCCACCAAGACGTTCTTCTTTTCTCGGTAGCATGGAACCGTTTAGCGTGCCATCGTCACGTAGGCCAATAACGCGGACTTCGACTTCCTGCCCAAGGCGCGGTTCTTTTGCCTGCTCTGTATTATGGATGAAAATACGATAATTTTCCGGAACACTGAGCATGAACGAGCCGACTGGCAACAAACGATAAGCACGTGCTACTAAATTCGCATTGAGCAACGTCGGTGGTGCTTCGGTAATTTGCTCCATTACGCGTTCTTCCGTAGCCAATCGACCAAAAATCGTACCACCTAAATCCATTCGAAGCGTCATATACAATGCGTCATCCGTCTTCGGCCAAAGGGATCGAACTTGCGGCATATCCGCTCGATTGACCAGCACTTCAAAAGAAGAACCAATATCAACATAGACACCTTCCTTATCTTCAATACGAATGACGCGTGCCCAGCCATATGTGCCAGCCGTCATATTCGGAATTTGCATCGTAGCCGTTAGTTCACCACGTCGATTCATATAAAGGAAAACTTGAACCTTATCTCCTTCTTGAATATGCTCCTCTGCATCTGACACATTCATCATAATTTCTTCCCCGTTGCCATCCAAAATCCAGCGTGAGCCTTCACGCTGCAAGACATTCAATTCTGCTGTGTAACCTGCTTGTAGTTGTTCCATCATTTATCAACCTCTTCCTTTTGATCCATTACCCTTAACTTTCTTACGAACGCTTCGTCTTGCTCCATCGCTTCCACTAAATCCGTAATGCGATCCATCGCATTCCAGCTAAGATGATGCTCAATACCTTCCACGTCACCGTAAATATTTCCCTCTTCCACGCCAATGATACGCAAAAACTGCTCCAAAAGCTCATGACGACGGACCAATTTCTTGCCGAACTTCAAGCCCTTCTCCGTCAATTCAAGCCCTTTATATCGCTCATAGATGACGTATCCTTCTCGATCGAGTCGCTGTGCCATTTTCGTGACAGATGAAGGGAGTACCGCAAGTGTTTCTGCGACATCTGATACACGCGCTACCCCCTTCGCCTCAATATGCAAATAAATTTGTTCCAGACAATCTTCCATACCCGGTGTTGCCAATCGTACCGCCTCCAGTATGTATTAGGCCTGTACAAGGTCGGTCATACAATAGAGTGATTGCACTTCAACCCTCTTTATACTGTATGCTCCCCTTCCCTCTCCTTGAATACGCCATTTGCACACACGCTACATCCCTTTTCGCTGTAGGGCATTCTGCACAAATGGTGGGCCGGATTAGTTGGTTCATCATTGTAACGAAAGGGATGTCGACCTAAGTCGGCATCCCCTTTTTTCCACTTCAGACATTCCATGCTGCGAAGTTCCACAACCTACTTAGTCTATTTTCGCATACACACATGTATTCCGTAAACTATTTCCATCTGCAGATAAGGCGTCTTGCTTAAGTGTCCCCTCTAGCACGAAGCCCGCACGCTCTGCTACTGACCGACTTTTCGCATTTTCCTCATCACATCGGATCTCCACTCGTCTTGCTGCAAGATCCTCGAAAGCAAATTGTGTAATTCGCTCAACGGCCTCCGTTACATAACCGTTCCCTTCAAACTTCGTATCTAACCAATAGCCAATTTCGAATTTCGGAATGGCCCAATCGATTCGATGAAGCCCCGATGATCCAATAAACTCGCCTGTTTCTTTCAAAAACAAATGCAAGCGAAGGTCTTCACGCGTAACAAAATCGGCTACTGCTCGGCGCATGTTATCTTCTGTTTGATGCAACTCAGGTGCTTGTTGCGCAAATGGCATCCACTCGCGAAGCGCAGGCAACGAGTTGCAAATAGCATTCCAAACATCCGGTGCATCGCCGAGCTTAGGCGCACGGATAACAAGTCTTTCCGATTCAAAGGTTTCCGAGAAATTCGGGATAATTGGAGCAGCTGATACTTTACTTTGCTTCCCCTCATCCTCCCATACAACTGGCGTTGTCGTCCCCGCTAAAAAGTCTTCCCTTGTCATGCCATACGTCACTGCATCATAATACGAGTTCTCTTTCGGCGAAAACCATGCTTTCCGTAAATGTGCTTCCTTCACAAAACCCGCGCGCTCAAATGTTTTCCGCATCGCCAAGTTATCTTGTCTCGTATGGCCTTCTAAGCGAATTTTCTTTTCAGGCAAACCAAATACATATTCCGCCACAAGCTTGAGTGCTTTCGATCCATAGCCGTATCCTCTCGACATATCTTCAATCCGCAGGTCGAACAATGGAATTTCATCTTGCAAATCATGAATTTTCACGATGCCTACTTTTTGTCCACTGTCATTTTCCACCCAGAATGTCTTGACGACATCCGACTCATAGCCACCTTCTTCAATGGCCTTTTCGATGAGCTGTCGACCTGGATGTGAGTTTCCGTGATAAGGCCATGTGTTCGTTGTCATAAAATGAATGAGCTGTTCCTGCTCCTCCATTGTCCATTCCTGTAAATGCATTCCGTTCCGCCTCCAATACCCCACTTACTTATGAACGCGTAATAACCGTAACGAGTTCAATACGACGAGTAGCGTCGCACCCATATCTGCAAAAATTGCAATCCATAGCGTTAGCCACCCTGGAATGATAAGCAGTAGTGCTACAATTTTTAACCCTAATGCAAACATAATATTTTCTTTGATGATTCGCAATGTTTTTCTACTTAATTTCATCGTATACGGTAATTTCTCCAAATCATCTGCCATAAGTGCGATATCTGCCGTTTCTAATGCGGCGTCCGTTCCCGCACCACCCATGGCAATACCAACTGATGATGCCGCAAGCGCAGGCGCATCATTAATGCCATCCCCAACCATTGCTACACGGCCATATTGTGCACTCAATTGTTTAATCGCTGTTAACTTATCTTCTGGCATAAGACCTGCACGTACATCTTCAACACCTAATTTTTCGGCGATCGCTTCCGCAGTTGTCTGATGGTCGCCCGTTAACATAACCGTATGACGAATACCGATGTCTTTCAACTTCTGGAGTACGATTTGACTTTCCTCACGTACCGGATCCGCCACTGCAAGCAATCCACCAAAGTCAGTATCCATTACAATTGCCATTACCGATTTACCTTCGCGCTGTAGAATAGCCGCTTGTTGTAACATATCTGATGGCAAAGAAGATAGTTCCTCCGCCCAACTAAGGCTACCTACGTAAACGCGCTTGCCCTCAACATCGGCGTATACGCCTTTCCCCGTTACAGATTGGAAATTGGTCGCAACACTCATCGTTGCGCCATTTTCACGCGCGTAATTCGTCACGGCTTTAGCTAATGGATGCTGTGACATCTCTTCCACAGCTGCAACTGCACCGAGCAGTTGTGCTTTTTCAACACCTTCACTCAAAAGGAAATTTGTCACTTCCGGATAGCCTTTCGTCAATGTTCCTGTTTTGTCAAAAGCGATAGCATCCAAACGTCCCGTTTCTTCTAGGTGTACTCCACCTTTTATCAACACACCTTGGCGTGCCGCATTCCCGATTGCTGTAACGATGGCAACCGGTGTTGACACAACAAGTGCACACGGACACCCAACGACTAGGACCGCCAAGCCTTGATAAATCCACGTGCTCCAATCGCCTCCAAATAGCGGCGGTACAATCGCAATGAGGAACGCCAGCACGATGATAGTAGGTGTATAGTATTTCGCGAATTGATCCACAAACTTTTGAGAAGGCGCTTTTTCAGCTTGCGCATCCTCTACAAGATGAATAATTTTAGCAATCGTCGTATCACCGACCAATTTGGTAACTTTTACTTCAAGGGCCCCTTCTTCATTTAACGTGCCTGCAAATACACCATCGCCCATTTCCTTCAACACTGGAATGGATTCCCCTGTAATTGCCGCTTGGTTAACCGTTGAAGAACCTGTTAGAACCGTTCCATCCATCGCAATCTTTTGCCCCGGTTTCACAATCAAAATATCGCCAACGATAATGTCTTCAGTCGCTAGTTCTACAAGCGCTTCTCCACGCTTCACAATCGCTGTAGGCGGCGCAATATCCATCAATTGACGAATCGACTGGCGAGCCTTGTTCATGGAATAGGCTTCAAGCGCTTCACTGACTGCGAAGAGGAACACAACAACAGCCCCCTCACGCCATTCTCCAATGATGGCTGCCCCAATAACCGCAATCGTCATCAATGTTTTCATATCAAATTCAAAACGAACAAGATTTTTCAGACCTGTTTTAAATATACTCGCACCACCAACGACAATAGCAACCGCAAAGAACGCAATCGCTACAGGGTGCGTCTCCGTATAGCTGAATGACACCGCCGACCCGATCAGCAGAAAAACGAGTGAGAATAGCGAAACGAGATTTTCCTTCCGCTTAAAGAAAGGGATTTTCTTTTCCACCCTCCGCACTTGAAGCGGGACCACTTTAATGCCATCAAACGCGCCTGCCGCTTCTAACTCTTCAACAGTCGCACTACCGTTAAATGACAGCTTAGATGCCCCAAAGTTTACTTGTGCATCTTCAATTGCCGGTAAATTTTTGACATTGTTTTCGAATTTCATCGCACAACTTGCACAGGTTAAGTTTTCTAAACGGTATTCGGTTTTCTCAGCTGTCGCCATGGTCATCACCTTCCGTTGTATGCTCGTATGCTACTTTCACCAGTTGATGGACATGGTCATCCGCCAATGTATAATAAACCATCTTGCCTTTTCGACGTGATTTCGCTAACGCATGATCGCGTAAATATCGCAAATGATGAGACGCAGTTGCAACAGAAGAGCCAATGACTGCCGCCACATCACACACACACATCTCTTCCTCTAATGTAAGCGAATAAGCAATTTTTAATCTTGTATCATCCGCAAGTGCTTTAAAAATTTGCACCGCTGCCCCTAAATCCGGCAGCGCTTGCTGTACTCGATTTACAACTTCCTCATGCACTACAGTTATTTCACATAATTCTTTCGTCGACATCATTACACCTCATTCAAATGTTGGTTTGATTAACACTAGTATATGCAATTTTTAGTGAACATACAAGGCGAATCAAATGATTATTTGAATGAAAAATACTTCCGCACAAAAAATGACATAATCACTGATGAAAAGAAGGGTTCCGACAATCCTACGAAGAATGTGTTAGTAATAATCGGACGCCTATTCGTCATAACCTCTATTATCCTTCTTCAGTAGAAGAAGGATAATAGCCTACGGCGGATGTCACGGATTTTGAATGGAATTAAAGAAAGCGGTCTAAGTGCACGACGTCATGACCAGCATCGTGCTGGCCTCCCGCTCGATTCATAATCTGGACGCAATTGGGCCGAGACGAAATTGATATTAGAGAGGAGATGCTTCGTATGTATACTAAAATACTCGTCGCGGTAGATGGCTCGGAAAACTCCAGACGTGCAGCGGAACATGCCGCACATCTTGCATCTCTAAGCTCGGCGAAAGTCCATATCCTATACGTACTGGACTACGATCGAACACGCTCCGATGTACTCCTTAATGCAGGAAGTGCTGACCTCCATGACGATCGTAGAAAACGGATGGCTCCCATTGAAGAGTTATTTGAACGTAGCGGGATTGCCTTTGATTTCGTCATTCGGCACGGAGCGCCTGGACCAACAATTGTCAACTTCGCGAATGAAGGCAACTTCGATTTAGTCATTATCGGTAGCCGCGGCCTAAACAGCTTTCAAGAAATGGTACTTGGCAGCGTGAGCCATAAAGTAGCGAAGCGGGTTGCAGCTCCTGTGTTAATCGTCAAATAAGTCTCCTGACACGAACGAAAAAAGGACGGCTAACCCTTATCGGTTAGTTCCGTCCTCTTCCACTTTCTCCTTATGCAAAACCTCGTATAACTCGTCTTCAACCGAAATGTCCGCCAATTTCACTTTCGATCGATAGGCCGCCCGAATGATTAAATGGCCTGCAACTGGAGCTGTCAGAAAAACGAAAACAATCCCCAGAAGCACACGGACACTGATGAAGTTCTCACTAAACCAAAAGTACAAAAACGTCCCGGATAACGTCAGCAACACAGCAAGCGTCGAGCTTTTTGTTGCCGCATGAGACCTCGTATAGACATCCGGCAAGCGAATCAAGCCAAACACACTAATCACACTCGCAATTCCACCCGTTAAAATTAGCAGGGCTCCTGCGAATTCACCGATCTCGTTTACGCTCAACGATAACCCCCCTCTCGATAAATTTGGAGAAGGCAATCGTGCCGATAAACGACAAAATCCCTAATATCAAAATAACCTCAAGAAACGCTTTCGTTTTTAAAATGATCGACACTACCGCAATCATCGCAATCAGATTGACACCAATCATATCAAGTGCAATGACCCGATCCGGCATAGATGGCCCAAGTACAATTCGAATCACTGCAATCGCAATCGTTGTGGCGAATAGAATCAGAGAAATCGTCAGCATCGTTTCAATCATCAGCGGGTCACCTCCATAATGGCCTTCTCAAAATTCCCCAACTGGTTTAACAATGCATCCTTCGATTGCTCCACATCCATCGCATGAATATAAAGGATATTGCCCTCTGGAGATACTTCCATCACCACTGATCCCGGGGTTAACGTCAGTAATAGCGACAACATGGTCACTTCCACATCACTTTTCAAAACGGTTTCATATTTAAAAATCCCTGGTTTAATTTTCAGCCTCGGACTTAATATTTGTTTTAGCACAATAATACTTGACTGCGTCAATTCTGATATAAATATGAAGATTAATTTAATCGTCGAATACAAACGACGTAAGTAAAACTGCGTCCCGAAAAATCGGTGCATGAAAAAAATAATCCCGATTCCCACTAGAAAGCCCGCAAAAAATGTCGTGAATTTCAATTCATCTTCATCTATTAACGTCATCCAAAGGAAAGCGATGAATAAATTCAATAATAATTGAGCCGGCATCCGCCATCACCTCTTCTTTCCACTACATATACAGGGCATGTCTATTCCTTCAAAACAGCTTGAATATACACATCGGGATTCATCAGCGTATGAGCCGCATCACTTACATATAGTGCAATTCCTTCTGCCCCGAACCCAAGTCCAATCGTCAGTAAGCCAAACAACACACATGGAACAAGCATCCCTTTTGAAAGTGGCACGTCATCATCTTCATTAATAATCGTTTCGCCCCAGAAGCAATTCATGAAAATCCGCAACAGCGAATACAACACTAAAATACTTGAAAAGAACCCAATGCCCAACAACACAAAGGAGCCCGCTTCAATCGCACCTTGCCCGACATACACTTTCCCGATAAAGCCACTAAGTGGTGGAATCCCAGCTAACGACAACATTGTAAGGAAGAACAACCAACCAAGCAGCGGATAGTTGCGGATTAGTCCACTCATCTTTTCAATTTTAGCCGTCCCTGTTAAATAAATCATCGTCCCCGCAAGTAGGAATAACAATGCTTTAATAATCATGTCGTGAATTAAATAATAGATGGAACCTTGAATCGCCACTTCTGTCGACACTGCAAGCCCTACAAGAATGAAGCCGACTGCAATGATCACATTATAAGAAACAATCTGCCGTACATCATTAAAGGCAATCGCACCAATACTTCCACCAATCATCGTAATAGCAGCCATTACCCCAATCAGCATATGTGTCACGCCTGGCTCATGGTAAAAAATCAGCGTGAACACGCGGAACATCGCATAAATCCCCACTTTCGTCAGCAATGCACCGAATAAGGCTGCAACGACTGTAGGTGGAGAACTATACGATCCTGGCAACCAGAAATACAACAGCAATCCCGCTTTTAAACTAAAGACAATGAGGAAAATCACACTAATGACGGTCAGCAAAGGCCCTTGCCCAACTTCTGCGATACGAACCGACAAATGCGCCATATTGAGCGTCCCAACCGTTCCATATAAGTACGCAATCGCCAACAAGAAAAACCATGAAGACAAGACATTGATTGAAACATACTTAATGGATTCAACTAGCTGCACTTTCCGTCCTCCAAGCGTAATAAGCACATAAGAGGAAAGAAGCATCACTTCGAAACAGACAAACAGATTAAACAAATCCCCTGTTAAAAACGAGCCATTAACGCCCGCCACAAGGAAAAAGACAAATGGATAAAAAAACATATTTTCATGCGCCTTTCCAATGGAAGAAAACGCATAGAACAATAGAATCCCCGTCACAATGGCCGTCGTCACGACCAACAACATCGCAAACGAATCCGCTACAAACAAAATCCCAAAGGGCGGCATCCATCCACCGAAGTCCAGTCGCAAAATGCCATCTGTTTGGATTCGATTTAATAAATAAATACTAACTGCAATCGTTGCAACAATAGACACAATACTAAACACGCGTTGCGCTTTCACATAAGGTCTTAAAAATACGAGGACAATGCCCGTTAGAAGTGGAATAATCATGGGCATGACAACAATATTATTCATCTTCAAAACCTCTCAATGCGTCAAGATCATCCAATCCTGTTTCTTTATATGTACGATAAGCGAGTACTAGTAAAAATGCCGTGACAGCAAAGCTAATGACAATCGCTGTTAAAATCAACGCCTGCGGCAAAGCATCCACGTAGCTCTCTGCCTCTTCCCCAAGCAACGGTACACTCCCCTTTTTTAAGCCACCCATCGTCATCAACAATAAATGGACGGCATGCGACAGAATTGCCGTTCCCAAAATCACTCGTATTAAATTACGGGACAGCAGCAAATAGACCGCAACCGTTACCAGCACGCCGACAAGTATCGTTATTAACGTTTCCATCCGCTACACATCCTCACTAATACTTAAAATAATCGTAACCACAACACCGACAACGGTTAACGCCACACCTGCCTCAAAAAGGACTACCGTCGATAGCTCCGTCTCTCCAAATATCGGTAAATTGAAATGACTAGCGGATTGCGTTAAGAAATCTGCACCAAACAAGGTTGCACCAACGCCTGTCCCAACCGCCAATAACACACCGAATGCAGCAATTTTCTTAAAATCGAAAGGAATGCCTTTATGCACCCCTTCAATATCGTGAACCAAATAGAGCAAGACAAATGCGGAGGACAAGACAAGGCCGCCGATGAAGCCACCGCCAGGATTGTTGTGCCCCGACAGAAATAGCTCCACCCCGAAGGTCAAAATGATAAACACAACAATTTTGGTCACGGTTTCTAAAATAACATCATTGATCTTCAACGTCCTGCTCCTCCTTTCTTGCCTTCAACTTAATAAGCGTAAAGACACCGATTCCAGCGATGAAAAGTACAACGACTTCCAGCATCGTATCGAATGCACGGAAATCCCCCAAAATGGTGTTAACAATGTTTTTTCCACCTGCAAGTTCATACGCATCTTCAAAATACACCGAAATCGAATCGAACATTTTATTTCCTTGCACTGATAGCGCCAATATTGTCACAACCGTACCGACTGACACCGCAATCAGCGCATTCTTTACTTTAGTAAATCGCGTTAACTTCTCCCGTTTCCATTCAGGTAAGTAATGGAAGCACAGTAAGAATAACGCAGTCGTCACTGTTTCTACAATGATTTGTGTCAATGCTAAGTCAGGTGCACGAAACACCACAAAGAAAATGGCAATGGAATAACCAAGTACCCCATTCAATACAATCGCCGTCATACGGGACTTCGCAAATATAATGGCAATCGCTGCCCCCATCATGACAAAAATGATAATGTACTCATTCAACATAATCGGCGCATCATTTGATAAATCAAACGAATAAGAACCGTTTAAAAATAACGTGCCACCTACAATAAACGTGAAGAATATAAAAATATACGCTAGATAATCACGCAGATAACCCGTCATATACAAACGTGTCAGGAAAGTAGATCCTTGCTCCGCTCGCATTAAGATCCCATTATAAAGCGTGTCCAAGTTCCAACTTAGCGGCGCAATTGTATACACACCCCGCCAATAGCGCAGGAACTTATACAACAGCACCCCTACAAGAACCACACCGATTGTCAGTAACAGCGGCGTATACGTAAAGCCATGCCAAGCAGATATATGCGGTACAAGCCCTTCTGCCCCTTCAAACGGCGGATAAACAGCCTGCATAGCAGGGCGCAACACATAATTAGCTACAATGTTCGGGAAGAAGAAAATCCCCACTACAAGAACCGCGAGAATCGACGGTGCAACGAGCATGCCAGCCGGTGCTTCATGCGCTTGCCGATCCAACCGATTCGGCTGATGCTCACCTAAGAAAGTCTGAAACACAATAATCATGCTATAGACAAACGTTAAGACGCTCGCAATCCAAGCTACGACAGGAAATAACGTTCCCCATGTCCCCATCTCAAAAATATCTAGATTACGCGCATTTAATAACGAATCAAAAAACATTTCCTTACTCAGAAAACCATTAAACGGCGGCAAACCAGCCATCGAGAAGCTACCGATCAGTGCAATCGAAAAAGTAACAGGCATAAAGGCCATTAAACCACCCAGTCGACGAATATCCCGCGTTCCCACTTCATGGTCAATGATACCCACAACCATGAAAAGCGCACCTTTAAACGTCGAATGGTTAATGAGGTGAAAGAGTGCAGCAAACGTCGCCTGTGTGTAAATAACAGAATCAGCACTATAACCCTCGTTCAGGGCTGCAGATCCAAGACCAAACAAACACATGATTAAACCGAGCTGACTAATTGTTGAATAAGCTAGCAACGCCTTTAAATCCGTCTGTCGCACCGCATTGAAAGAACCCCAGAACAGCGTAAAAATCCCGACACAACTCACCGTGTAAAACCAAATCGCTTCGCCACCAAATACAGGTGTGAAACGCGCAACAAGGTAAATCCCCGCCTTCACCATCGTCGCGGAGTGTAAATAAGCACTAACTGGCGTTGGTGCTTCCATCGCATCCGGCAACCAAATATGAAACGGAAACTGTGCCGATTTCGTAAATGCACCTAGCAAAACGAGGAGCATCGCAGGTACAAACAAACTTTCATCGGTATACTGACCAATCGTCGCAATAATATCCCGTACACTAAATGAGCCTGTCAGCATATGCAGCATGAGGAAACCCGCAAGCATTGCCACGCCACCGGACACCGTAATGAGCATCGACTTTTGCGCCCCATAACGGGATTTCTTGCGGTGATACCAAAATGCAATTAACAAAAACGAAGAAATACTCGTCAATTCCCAAAAAACGTATAGCACCATTAGATTATCTGAAAAAATAACGCCAAGCATCGCTCCCATAAACATGAGCAGATAAACGTAAAAACGCCCTAGTGCCTCGCGTTCAGACAAATAATATATAGAATAGAGAATAACCAAACTCCCTACCCCAGTAATAAGCAACCCAAAAATCATACTAAGACCATCAAGATAGGTTGTGAAATTTATACCTGCCGAATCAATCCATTTAATTGTATGTATATAGGTTTCCCCTTCAGCAACAGTGGGGATAAAACCAGCAAGTATGATGAACAATGTAAGTGGAACAAGTAAGACAAACCACCCAATTTTCCGACTTGGTATTCTCTTATATAAAGACGGTATGAGAATAGCAACCAAAAATGGAAGTAAAATGGCGAATGTAATGATCAACAAATGTAACCTCCAATACTAAGCGAATGTATGCAGTTGAAATGGAATATTCTTAAGGGGTATTGCATCCTCTAATGGATGTTGTGTAGGACAGGCTTGACTCATATCGCAACTGACGGCATAATAGGTAGCTAAAGATACCCATTCTAGGGGAATTTCTATAACATTATACAAAGAATTATACACCAAAAACGTATGCTTCGCACTTTATGGCTTTTCAGTTCGCCATACTCTTGCCAAATGGTTTATTTTCTTATATAATAGCTTGGTTTTCAATGCGTACTCCGTTTCAAAAAATTTGGCTAAACTATAACATTTAAGAGGTGACTACCGTCATGGGCAAAGTAAAAGGTCGTATGGACGAGAGTATTCTCGTTTGTGTCTACTACGGTCCAAATGGTGAACGTCTCATTAGACGCGGACATAAGATGGCGACAATCATGGATTGTCCCCTATATATTTTAACGGTTGATCCGCTTCCTTATGACGAATTTGATGCAGAAAAATCCGAATACGTGGAGAAATGGCAAGCACTTGCCGAAGAATTAGACGTAGAAGAATTTATTATACAAGATAACGAAAAACGCCCTTTCGCTAAAGTTATTAAGGAAGTTGCACATTCACGTAACATTACTCAAATCATTATCGGTCAAACGGCTCAAAGCAGATGGGAAGAGATTACAAAAGGCTCGTTTATGAACGTACTCTTACGCGAAATTTCGTTTGTAGACTTTCATGTTGTATCTGTTGACCGCGCCATCAAAGATGAAATCGATGGCATCTTCGAAAAAGGTGTACGCGCTTATTTAATGGAAGATGGCGATGGCTTCCGCGTCTGCTTCACATTATCAAAAGAAGCTCGTTTTGAAGGGATTTTCTTTAAGGAAATCGGCACCGATTTCAATAATGGGATTTTCAAATTTATGAGCAACAACAAAATGTGCCAAGTGCATGTAACAGACGACCAGGTAACTGATCCTTCTTTATTCAATTGCAAAGTAAAGTGAATAGATAAAAGCGGATGACCGATTTTATAAAGGTCATCCGCTTTTTTATTGTATATATTGAACAAAAGAATCTTCCCAACACCGCTCAGCGCTTGCGGATGCCTCCCGCCATAAGCCAGGCGACCGCTTGTAAGGCGCTTCCGCTTTTCTAGGCTTCTTCGCCGACAATTTTCACTTCAAGCTCTAACTCAATCCCAAATTGCTTTTTCACTTCGGCTTTTACCATGTCGATAGTCTGAACATAGTCCGAAGCGGTTGCGTTGTCTTTATTGATGATAAAGCCCGCATGCTTCAGGGATACTTCTGCTCCGCCATGTCCTTTTCCTTGTAAACCACAATCTTGAATCAGTTTCCCTGCAAAATGGCCTGGTGGTCGTTTAAAAACACTCCCTGCCGAAGGATATTCAAGCGGTTGCTTGGATTCGCGTTGGAATGTTAAGTCCGCCACCTTTGCATCGATAGCTGCTTGGTCCCCTTCAGCAAGACGGAAGTCCGCAGATAGTACATAGTAGCCTTCTTTCGCAATGATACTTTTTCGGTAACCTAGTTCAAGCTCTTCTTTATTCAAAATCAAACGTTCTCCAGATTTCGTTAACACAGTCGCTTGGACAATGATGTCTTGAATTTCTCCACCATATGCGCCGGCATTCATCGCCATAGCCCCGCCAATAGAACCCGGAATCCCACAGGCAAACTCAAGACCCGTTAAAGTCTCTGCAGCTGCACGTTTAGAAACATCGATAATGAGCGCGCCTGCTTCCGCATGGACAGCTGTCCCCTCGATTTTAATCCCATCAAGCTTCGCCAAATGAAGAACAATCCCTCTGACGCCACCATCCCTAACAACCATATTCGAGCCATTACCAAGCAATAAGAGCGGGATATTGTTTGTATGCGCATAGCGCACAGTGGCTTCCGTCTCTTTCTCATTACCAGGAATAACGAGTAAATCCGCACAACCACCTAGTTTCGTCATCGTATACTTACATAATGGTTCATCTATCAATAGAACACCTTGTGTAATTTCACTTTTCAACTCATCAAACCAATGATGCTTTACCATCAACACCCAATCCTTTCAAAAAAACGTTCACTTTTATAAGTATGCTTGGAATCCTTTCTTTTGACAAGGAATTCTTACTGATCTTAAATTCAGAATACGCCGATTCAAAAGAATGAAAAATTCCTTTGAATCCACTGTCATGCTATATAGATCAAACTTATGATTTTCATCTACTCTTTAGCTCCGGCGACCGCAAGCGTTGTTAGCGGAATTCTTTGGTTCAGTTTATATTGTCCTCCATGCGGGTAATGTATATATGTATAGCACACTCACATGCCGCATAAAGTGAATTCTACATGCACTGGCTATCATATTGATTATCAACTGAGACTATTTATCTCGAAACTAAGATATTTATCTTGACTTCGAGATAAATGCGGCATATAGTAAGAACATAACTTATTATTGAAGGGATGTTTTTTTTAATGACAACATGGACAGTAGACGCTTCACACACGAATGTAAGTTTTTCAGTTAAGCACATGATGGTTTCAAAAGTTCGAGGACGCTTTGAAGGATTTGAAGGAACACTCGAAGGTAACCCTGAAGATTTAACAGGTGCAAAAATCGACTTTAAAATTGATGCAACAACCATCCAAACAAATAGCACAGACCGCGACAACCACCTGCGCTCTGCTGATTTCTTTGATACAGAAACTTTCCCAGCGATTACATTCACAACAACTGATATCGTCAAAAAGGGCGGCAGCAAATATGACCTTATCGGCGATATTACGATTAAAGACGTTACAAAAAAGATTACATTTGCAGCTGAATTTGAAGGAATCGGGAAAAACCCTTGGGGCGTAGATGTAGCAGCTTTCGAAGCAGAAAGTAAAATTTCACGTAAAGAATTCGGTCTTACATGGAACCAAACACTTGAAGCAGGTGGCGTTCTTGTAGGCGATGACATTAAAATCACACTTGAACTACAACTAAACCCAGCACAATAATCAATAAGAAAAAGCGGGGCATACGATCATCATTGATCATATGCCCCGCTTTCTTCATTTAGATGTCGCAGCCATCATCTGTGCAAAGTCCTTCTCCTTCAGCACCTAGCACTTTTAAAGCTGGTTGAATGCCTTCTTCTTCCGCAACTTTACGTAATGCATCAGCAAAAGCCTCAGCTGGTTGCGCGCCAGAAATCGCATACTTACGGTTAATGACGAAAAACGGTACGCCTTGCACGCCAATTTGGCCTGCTTCTGCAATGTCCCCTTTTACCTCTGTCGCGAATTCATCGGACGCGAGGACTTCCTTCGCGCGATCCTGAGAAATCCCAGATTCCTCTGCAATACGCAACAACACATCTTCTGTGCCAATTTTCTCTGCATCCACAAAGTATGCCTGTAACAAACGTTCAGAAACTTGCCCGCCAACGCCCTCTTGCTCCGCCAACTTCGCTAGACGATGTGCATTGAACGTATTTGCAGGTGTCATATTCGCAAAATCATAGTTCAACCCTACAGACTGCGCTTGAACGGCTACATTATCCGTCATCTTCTTCGCTTCCGCCACAGTCGTTCCATACTTTTTCGCGAGCACTTCCTCCATGTTCATGTCAGATACCGCCGGTGAATTGGGATCTAATTCAAACGCTTTAAAGACGACCTCCGCTTGTTCTCCAAGACCTGTCTCAGCCAATGCCTCTTCTAATCTACGCTTGCCAATATAACAAAATGGGCATACATAATCGGACCATACTTCAATTTTCACGATTCTCCACACACCTTTCCTACTTTTCATTTTAAATTCAAACAAAGAAGGCAACAATGAATATGCTTACTACGATTTCAAGTAGATGTGACGGAGGTTATTTCATGTTTAATTCACTATGGCTACATACAGCCTATCCGCGCGATCCGTTTCCCCAACTCGACCAAGATATCGATTGTGATATTTGCATAATTGGCGGCGGACTAAGCGGAATTGCTAACGCTTATTTCCTCGCCAAAGAAGGAAAAGATGTCATCCTTCTCGAGAAAGACACCATCCTTTCAGGGGCAACAGGTAACTCGACAGGCAAGTTAACCGCGCAACACGATATTATCTATTCAAAATTACTAAAAAAGTTTGGACGTGACCAGGCCAAGTACTATTATGATGTGAATGAAGACGCCATTCAATTCGCTAGGTCCTTTGCGCAGGATGATGAATTAAAGGCGGCGGACTCCATTCTTTATTCGCAATCCAGGCAAGGGAGTGAATTACTGCGCCATGAAATGCGTGCCTATGAGGAACTTGGCATCCCCGGCGAACTCGGAAGAAATTCAGAATTACCCATTCACATGGACACAACACTTACGATAAAAGATGAGTGTCAAATCCACCCTGTACGTCTTGGTCAACATCTTGCACAACTCGCAGTCGAAGCGGGCGCGCGCATTTATGAACAATCAGACGTCGTGCTAATGGATTTGAAAAAACGCTTACTTTCCATGAATGCCGGACACGAAGTGCAATTCAACGAACTGGTATTATGTACACATTATCCAATTGAAGCGTTACGCGGGTTACAAATTATGAAGTTATCCGTTGACCGTTCTTATCTCGTTGCAGCAGAAGCTGACATGCCTTTGCACGGTCAATATATCGCCATCGATTCGCCCAAACGCTCGATTCGAACGGCATTGATCGATGGCCAATCCTATTTCCTACTGTCTGGGGAGAGCCACCAAGCTGGTATGGAAAGCGATACGCAAGTGCATTACGAACGGCTTTATTCAGATGTAAAAGATTTGTATAACCTTTCTACACTGACAAACGGCTGGTCAGCGCAAGATCCCCAGACCCCTGATTTGGTTCCTTATGCAGGCATTATTTCTTCCAGTATGCCCTATGTTTACATCAGCACAGGCTATCGAAAATGGGGGTTGTCGAATTCCATGGCAAGCGCTCGCATCATTAGCGACCTCATTGTCGGCAGGACAAACAAAGCATCCGCACTGTATGCACCGGATCGGACGGGATTTGGATCGTTCTTGCTACAAGCGTTGAAAAATACGGGGCTTGTCGTAAAAGAATTTACAGGCGGGCACTTAACGCGAATGTCTTCCCCAATTTGTACGCATATGGGCTGTCGAACAAGGTGGAATAAGGCGGATGAAACATGGGATTGCCCATGCCACGGCTCCCGTTTCCGTAAAGATGGCTCAGTCCTCGAAGGTCCGGCGACAAAGCCGTTGGATTTGAAATAGACTGTTCAGGTGTATGCGAACTGGCAGGGACAAACGGTCGAACTATCAGCGCAACACCATCGACTTCCTCTATAAAATACAAAAAGGCTGCGCCCATTTCACATGGGCACAGCCTTTTCAATTTTCTTATTTCAACGCTTCCGTTAATACGGGTACGATTTGTTTCTTACGCGAAACGACACCTTGCAACGTCGCCGTGTTATTCACAAGTGACACATTGAACGCCGCGCTTGCACGTTCCGCTTCCTTACCAAGTGCGATAACAGCTGAATCGTTGTTTAAAATATCCGTTACAACGAACAAGAATAAGCCAAGTCCTTTGTCCGCAATAACGCCATTCAACAAGTCTTCCAGCTCCGCCTGACGACTCATAACGTCATTAATGTCGACCGCGTTTACTTGTGCAATTTCGATTTTCACATCGCCAATCGAGAACTCTTTCGCATCCAGTCCGATCAAATCTTCCAACGTCTTATCGCTTAAATCCGCGCCCGCTTTTAGCATAGCCAGTCCATATTCCTGCGCATCTACTTCTGCAATGGCTGCCAATTCTTCCGCCGCCACACGGTCCTCTTCTGTGAACGTCGGTGATTTGAACAGTAAAGAATCCGAAATAATCGCAGAAAGCATAAGACCTGCAATGTTTTTCGGAATCGCTACGCCCTGTTCTTTGTATAATTTATTCAAAATCGTTGCCGTACAACCAACCGGCTCCGCACGATAATAAAGTGGGTCACTCGTCGCAAAGTTCGCAATGCGATGATGGTCAACAACTTCGATGACTTGTACATCATCCAAATCATCTACACTTTGTTGCTTCTCATTATGATCGACAAGAATGACTTGCGCAGCTTCTGGTGCAGCCTTTTCAATGAAGCGTGGCGCTTCAAAGCCGAATTGTTCAAGCGCATAAGCCGTCTCATTCGTCACAACACCTAGTCGTACCGCTTCTGCATCTACTCCTATTTGTTGCTTCAAATACGCATAGCTAATCGCTGCTGTAATCGAGTCTGTATCTGGATTTTTATGTCCGAACACTAAAACCTTTCCCATAAAAATAGCCCCCTGTTCTTTTCTTCTTTACTAGTCATTGTATCCCGCATTAACGGGCAGTAAATCCTCACTTCAAGACTTCAAAATACCTGACGAAGTCTATGCGAGACTCAACTGCCCGTAAATGCCCGATGAGTTCGGGCCAACAGGATGTTGGTTACTTAGGCATTGCCACAGGACGTGGCGTTCTTAGCCTAAGTTCCTTAAACAATCATTGGGGATAAAGCTCCCATTGATTGAAGTTTCTCTAACATTTTATCACAAAGATCGATTGAATAATATTGCATGTAATTCATCTTTATTCATGATAAAGTCCGCGATTGTATAGTTGTCCAACACCTTAAAATAAGCTGTTAATGCTTCATGTAATACGCCTTTCAATCGACAAGACGAAGACAAGATACAGCCATTCGATTCTGGATTGAAACATTCAACAAGATGGAAATCGTCTTCGGTCTTCCGAACAAGCTCTCCAATATTGATGTTTGCTGGTTCTTCTTTCAACCGAATACCACCACCACGTCCCCGAATGGTTTCAATTAACCCCATCTTTCCAAGCTCATGCACCACTTTCGTCAAATGGTTTTTCGAAATGCTATATGTGTCCGAGATTTCTTGGACCGTTGAAAGTTCCCCTTGCTCTTTAGCACCTAAAAAAATGAGTACTCGCAAGGAAAAATCTGTATACATTGTTAAACGCATAATCTCACCGCTCTTTCACAACCTATTATAGCGTTTGAGGCAAATAGGTGAAAGAAATGTGACTAACTTTCTAACACTCTCTAAAGATGTATTTTATATATAGCTTTAATTCTTTTCATCGTTTATGATTAGGTTAACAAATACGAAAGGTTGTGCTCCACTATGCTTTCACAAGAAACGATCAACATTATCAAATCAACTGTACCGGTATTAGAACAACACGGAAATACGATTACAACCGTCTTTTATAAAAACATGTTCGAGGCAAACCCTGAACTTTTGAATATCTTCAACCATGCAAACCAATCACAAGGTCGTCAACAAGCTGCACTTGCTAACACAGTTTACGCAGCTGCTGCAAACATCGATAATCTTGGGGCAATTATTCCAGTCGTTGTCCAAATCGCACACAAACATAAATCACTCGGCATTAAAGCTGAACATTATCCAATCGTTGGTTACCACCTACTAGGTGCTATTAAAGAAGTTCTTGGAGATGCAGCTACACCAGAAATCATCGAAGCATGGGGCCAAGCTTATGGCGTTATTGCTGATGCTTTCATCGGCATCGAAAAAGACATGTATAAGAAAGCTGAGCAAGCTGAAGGCGGATGGGCAACATTCAAAGAATTCACGATTGCCGATAAAGTCGTTGAAAGTGATGTCATTACATCTTTCTACCTGAAACCTGCAGACGGCAAAACATTACCTGCTTACCTACCTGGTCAATACATCTCTATTCGTACACAAATTCCAGGTGAAGAGTATACAGTAAACCGCCAATACAGCTTGTCACAAGCTTCAACAGGCGATGTGTACCGCATCTCTGTTAAACGTGAAGATGAAAACCAACCAGCTGGTAAAGTATCTGTCTACCTGCATAATGAACTTAACGTTGGTGACACACTTGAAGTCAGCGCACCTGCTGGAGATTTCCACCTTGATACTGAAAGCAACAACCCTGTCACATTGATTAGTGGTGGCGTTGGTATCACACCAATGATGAGCATGTACGAAACAATTGCAAAAACAACTAAAGATCGTCCAGTTGCGTTCTTGCACTCTGCACGTACACGCAAACACCAAGCATTCGACACAGTTTTACAAGAATTGAATGCATCTCTGTCAGCTTCCAGCTACAAAGCGCTTTACTCAGAAGAAGGCGATGGTTTCATCAACCGTGAATTCCTTGCAGCTAACGTTTTAGAAGGCAGCGATATCTATGTGTGTGGACCAACAGCGTTCATGCAAGTTGTCATTAATGACTTGTATGCACTTGGTTTCCCAGCAGACAAAGTACACTTCGAATTCTTCGGCCCTGCTGTTCAACTTGAACTAGCAAACGCATAAGAAAACACCTAAGCAAACAAAAATGCTGTCACCCAATTGGGATGACAGCATTTTTTTGTTCGATTTTAGCAATATAATCGATTGCTAATTTATTAAACACCTCTGGTTGATCAATGTTGCAGACATGTCCAGATTTTTCAATTTTGATGAATTCAAAGCCTTTATTTTTACGAACCACTTCCTCAATCGGTGGGATGAAAAGATAATCTTCCTCCCCCATTAAGAATAATGTCGGAATCGCTGTTGTCGAAATTTGCAAGCGGGTTAAATAGGGATTGATAAGCTTCGTTAGCGAAAACCATCTTATAAATTCTTTCTGGTACACTTTCTTGGCCTCATTGACGAATGCCATCCTCGACTCCTCGTGCTCTTTTCGCGGCATAATAATATACGCAAACAATCGATAAAGTAACATATAAGGGACAAAGCGTTTCACTGCACGTCCTACTAGCAATAACAATTTCGTCCGAATATCAAAACGGATGATGGCTCCGCCAAGAATCAATGATTTCACGCGTCCTGGGAAATTGTCCGCCATCGTTTGCGCGACGATTGTGCCAAGTGACATGCCAATAACATGCGTCTCTTTGATGCCTACTTCGTCTAATACTTCAATAACTTCTCTCGATATGTCTGCGAATGTATCGCCTTTTTTCCACATGCCACGAGCAGATTGTCCATGTCCTCGAAGATCGACTAAGAGCACATTATGTTTTTTTCGAAATTCACGGATTTGCTTAAACCAGACAGATGAGCTACCACCTGCGCCATGTATAAATGTCACCCATGGAGTCTCCGGGCTAATTTCATATGTTCGATAGTGCAACAAAACAGTTCATTCCTTCCTGAATCCATTACGCCAAGCATAGCTTGAACTAGCGAAGAATTTAGCCTTCTACCAATTCAAGTCAACTACTACCATTAAACCATTTTTTCCAAACTGAATACAACTACTACCCTAGCTTTCCCCTACTATATATATTGAACTAAAGAAACGCGCCTGTTGATTAACCATTTACTTGCATAAAAGATTGATGAGAAATGCTTTACATCTTCATTTTCACTGAACGATTTCCGGTCCGCTTTCAGTATATGATTCACGACAGCTTTAGGGGGAATTCAAGTGCGATTCCTCCTGTTCAAAGGGCAAGTATGTCTAGCAATGACTGCGTCACTGCTAGACATACTTGTTTTTATAATGCTGTTGCGACTCATTACCTGTCGCGTCCCTCCAATAATTAAGTGAAAAATGCGGTTGCTCGGAAAGAAAAGAAGAAATGACTTTCTATAGGAAGAGTAAGTGCCCGAAGATACAATTTCGGGCACTCTTGTCCATTAAACAATGCGTTCCTTCTTTACTTTACTTCGAGCAAGGATTAGACTTCTTAACATGATAAACGTTGTAGAAAGTTAGCTCTCCCACAATAACAAAAGAAAAGTCTATGGCAAAAGCTTCAGCGGCCAAAATTGTATCTTTGGCCGCCACTCTAGGTAAAGAGCCGATGATTCTTTCTTTCCAAAAAGTATGCGCACTTTGTATACCCACGTCTTTGGAGAGCGACGGATGAGCAATCACCATACGATTATCGAAGAAAGTGTTCGATTCAAAGTACTCCAAATGCAATTGTATATAAAGTGCCTAATGTATAATTTAATTATTTTTCTCCGATCAATAAAACAGAGGCTGCTTCAAAGGACCCCCCTTCGAAACAACCCCTGTCACTCTTTTATCCCTGAACTTTTGCAGGTAGCCTAAACGATGCAAAGATCAATGCAGCGACTAGGAACAGACCTAGGTAACCAATTAGTGGGTAGAAGTAAGCTACTAGCTTTGTAAAACCAACAAAGCTCAAGCCAAATCCAATCACAAGTGTAATGAAAACAAACGTTTTAAACTTTTTCGTACCAATCGGAACAAAACGTGCACCAAATGCATAGAACATACTCACAGCCGTATTGAAAATCATACCGTACAAGATGAACGCCATGAAAATAGCTGCTACTGGGGAAATGTCATTGATAATCGCCAGCGTTGGCATTTCTGCAGTAGCGACCGTTTCGATTTTTGAAAAGATTGCCAAGTGGCTTAACAAGATGAGAATCCCGAGGCCAAGTCCACCAACGAGTCCACCCCATGCTGCCGTTTTTTCATCCTTCTCCGCTCCGCCCATTACAAGTGCCATAGAAGCACCGACCGCGATATTAAAGGATACATAGTTTATAGCTGAGATAAACCAGTTAGGCAATGTCGTCTTCACTTCACGTGCAACTGGATCTAATACAGAGAACGAAGTATCCAATGTTGCTAGACAATAGACGGCAACTAAAACTACCGCCAAAATCAGAAACGGTGTAATACTTCCGATAACGCCAACAACCTTGTCTACATTAAGCATAATCGTTAGCAAAACCAAAACAACCATTAGCAGACTACCTACATAAGACGGCAATCCGAACTGCTGATTCAGGTTCGCACCCGCGCCCGCAATCATAACAACTCCAACGCCAAATAATGTAAATATAATAATCGCATCAACAATTACGCCCAAATAACGACCACTAATTTTATAAATAACATCCTTATGTGATGTCGTGCGCATCCGACTTCCAAGGCGTGTCAAAATCATTCCAAGATACGCAAACAACGCAGTCGACACGATGGCTGCAACATTACCCATCAAGCCAAAACTTGTAAAGTATTGCAAGATTTCTTGTCCTGAAGCAAAACCTGCTCCAACAATAATTCCTATGAAAGCGCTTCCCATTTTGAGTATATTCTTCATGATGCCCTCCGATTGATTTCGCTGTCTTTGAAAACAGCCATTCTACTAAATAATCAAAAAATTTAACTCGTTTTTTCTTCTTCCTGTACTAATTTAACACGCTTGTCTAATCATTTCAACAACAAAAAAAGCCCAATAGTCTGGGCTTTCACATAAAACACATTAATTTTATAATTCAATTATTTATTCTAAATACTTATTATTTTCTAAAAACAACTCCAACGTATGCTCCTATATGATTTTCTCTACAACGTATCAACGTCTTCTCTGCCTTTACAGCCCATTCATTTTCACGCACGATATTTCGACACAAACGGATTATCCTTCTCGTAAAATCGCCACGGATAATGAACCGCCTCTCCTGAATTCCCAATTCCTACACGCGGCCCCGCAATAATTTCGCTTACACCCGGTCCTTCAGCGATGAAAAGCGGCTTATCTGACCAATGGTGACCGTAATACTCCATCGTGATGCCCAGCGCCTTCGTCAATTTCCCAGGCCCATTCGTCCAATCTGTCATTTTCAATTGAGCGCCACGATTTTCTTTCATCTGTTCAAGCCCTTCAATAGGTTCAACCCCGCGGATTAAAATCGCATGTGGCGTCTCAAGAGAACCACTAACAACATTAATCAGCGTATGTGTATGCATCCTATACGTATAGACAAGCCCTGCTTCACCAAACATCACGTCCGTTCGCTTCGTTCGACGACCTCCAAAACTATGCGCCGCACGATCTTCCGGCCCTTGATAGGCTTCCGTTTCAACAATACGTGCCACAAGCGCCACACTTGGTTGTTCATGAACGATATACTGCCCAAGTAACTTTTGTGCCAGTTCCAATACAGGCGCTTCGAAAAAGCTTTTATCGACTGGTGTGTACATCCTTCAACCCCCATTCTTATGACGAAGCATTGCCATCCATCTCTCTCAAAATACGCCCAATTTCTAGCCAGTCTGCTTCCAACGAGGGTCTGTGGGATGGTCTGTAAAAGATGGAGGCCGGATGAAAGGTTGGCACAATCCGATACATTTCTGTCGTCCAGTTGAACGTTGTATCTTCAAGTTCACACAAATATTGGATAGGACGCTCTAACAGTTGTCCATGAAGCTCCGTCACTTTGGCCTCATTTCCAAGCAAGCGCTGCAAGCCTACATTGCCAAGCGTGACAATCAGTTTCGGCTTGATGTTCACCAGTTCATAATCCAACACAGGCGCATGTGCCAAGATTTCTTTTCGCGTCGGTGGACGATTGTATTTTCGCTCCGTTGTCGTGCCATCGCGCTCTTTTTTTGTTCCCCATCGATATGGCCTACTGCGTACTGCACTTGTAATATAGACGTCTTCACGCGCCAACCCGATCGTCGCAAGGGACTTCATCAGTTCCTTTCCCGCACGGCCGATAAACGGAATGCCATCGACCAGCTCAAATTCACCCGGCGCTTCCCCAATGAGCATTAGCTCCGGTTGCTGCGGACCTTCCCCGTAAATAAAACCCTCTACGGGAAAACCAGCAATTCGCTCTTTACCAAGTGTCGCAATCGACTCAGGAATTCGAAACATAGGAAGCCCCCCTCTCATTTTTTCATTCTACCAAAAGAAGCCTTCCCCCTAAAGGAAAGGCTCTATACATTCATACTATATATGGGTTCAAGGCTACCTCCACACTGTTGGCAAAATTGTTGCCCGCTCCCCAATCAAAGCGGAAGAATACACCCTCCGAACCGCCCGATGCCACCGCATGGACTTTGGTCTTTCCATCAAAATTATCAATCGTCACCGTGAGTGATGCCCGATTGTTGGATCGCATATAATACTTCTCCAAAATGAGAACATGAACCTCATGCTCCCCGACTTGCCTCGCGTATCGATCGACAAGCGTTCCACTAACACTTCCTTCAACCACGTATGTCTCAATGGCCTCCATCGCTTCCGTTGGCGACACATTGACTATGAATTCACGCACCGACATCATCTCAGCCCTTCCATTCTTACCTTCCTCTACGAATACACCACAACAAAGGTTTCGCTATTTTAGCAATCAAAAATAGCCCCCACTTCAACTGAAGTAGGGACCTGACGATTACTTCCTTGGAGGAAGTGGATAATAGCCTCTTTGTGGAAGATGCTCTCTTTTCATATGAATCCATGAAAATTTCTCCATAATGCTGTTGCGACTAATAAGCGAATTTATCCGTTTTCGTTTAAATGAAGTTTCTACATTCGATTCAAGCATCCTCACTACCAATCTCCCCTTTTCAAATCATTTACCTCTTATCTTAATCCTACCGCTACAATATGAAGGGAACATTGGATATATGTAATAACTAGGTAAATCTATTATGCATCGGCATAATAGTGAACTGATTTTAAGTACAGGAATTTTATAAGATGAATAAAGACCCACCTTCCAAAGGCCGGTCCTCATTCACTCTTGTTCAAACTGATTTAATACCATGTATAATCCTATTTAAACTTCCGCCATAATTGAATAACTGCTAGTAAAATACCTATTCCTAATGATAAATAAGTCAATACTAGCCACATATCTCCGTAAGGTTCATGAAATAAAAACAAGTGTGGCCATGGCATAAAAGTTCCCTGTGTCGCCACTTCCATAAATGTATAGGTCACAATAAGCGCCAATGTAATATCTAAACTTTTTGTCACACTTAAAATAGCTACGCCAATTAGTTGGTAAAACACAAATAAGAGGACTAAATGCACAATGATTATATTTGTAAAGAAATCTAGCCCGTTGATCCATATAGCCACTCCTACTAAAAGGCCGATAAAGATTGCATGAAGGAACATATAGCGCATGATGTCAATGATGATTACATTGCGATAATAAACGATTAGTGTCTCATTTGCACCTTCTTCGTACAAACTATTATAGAGAAAGACCAAATGCCAACCAGCCATCGGTATCGCAATGCCTTCTAAAAATATATAGGGCATAAATGGAGTACCAGAACTTTTTCCAACAGTTAACATAAGTAAAGCGCACAAGATATAGGCAATGAGCGGAAAGCCATATAAATGACGTAGCAGTTTAATATCGAACGTAAATAAGTGAATAAGTTTAGTCATTGGCAGCCTCTTTCAGAAGCGCAAGATATCCATCCATTAAGCGTGGACTAACAGGTTGACCAACAGGCTCTTCCGATAGTACACGTACCACGACATGAGAAGACTCTTCATTCATCTGAACAACATCCCTTGTCGCAATAATCTCATCTAATTCTGTCAGTTGAACGTCCATCTCATAGGTACAGTGAGCCGCTTTTTTCTTTAGATCATCAGGTCCACCTTCAAATAGCACCTCACCACTTTTGATAACACCAATCTTCGTGCAAAGAAATTCAATATCTTCAACAATATGCGAGGAAATAATGACAGTATGACGCTTCCCTAATTGCTTCAACAGATTACGAAAACGAACGCGCTCCTCAATATCAAGCCCGGCAGTCGGTTCATCAAAGATCAGGACAGAAGGGTTCCTCAACAGAAGCTGTGCAATGCCTACACGCCTGCGCATCCCCCCAGATAATTCATGCATTTTCTTATAAGCATGGTCCAACAAATTGACTTGCTCTAGGACTTCTTTAATTTGGTCATGATAGGAGATAGGTGACTTGCCACCTTGTAGCACAGCGATATGCTCTAATACATCGTACATCGTGAGCTCCGGGTAAATCATAAAGTCTTGAGGCAAATACCCAATGTAATCTGTTCGTTTAACAGTTGTACTCGTACTAATTAACTCATCATCTACGAACACGCTTCCTACGTTAAAATCTATTAACCCCGCTAGTATTTTCATTAATGTCGTTTTGCCAGCGCCGTTTGGACCTAATAACCCATAAACCCCTGTAAATGAGAGGGAAAAGTTGGACAATATTCGCTGTTTTTTAATGATTTTTGTCAATCCTTGAACCCGAATCTCCATTTCCCCTCTCCTCCTCTACAAATTTCAACACCTGATCCCACGTCCACGTATCGTCCATTGCTGCATACCAGTCCTGAAGAAATTGTCGTTGCCTTTCCTCACTCAATTGATGGAATCGCTGATAGATGACATCCACCTGCTCATGCTCTGACTCCGAAAAATAATGCAAATTGGAACTAATCCCCTTCATATCAATTTGCCATTCATTTTTCTCTCGAATATAATCACTCGCCATGTTAACCCATTCCTCATATAACCAATGAGGCCCTTTCCTTTGTACAACAAAATAAAGCATATTTTTCTGAAAATCCTTCGTTGTAGCGTGTGCATCTACCGCATCCGGATACCCCGTATTGTAGACAAGATGGTCTTTCGTCATAAAAGAAGACAGCCTAGAGTTCGAAAAAACAATAGCTTTCGGCAAAGTTTGAACGGTTGTAGGCGCAAACTGTTGAATTTCCTCTAGTGTTTTTTCTAATAATACCAACACCGTTCGTACTCTTCTCTTCATATGCGGCCAGTCCGCTGGATACGTAATCTGATAATCACCAGATGTTAACTCATTCCCCTGCCCTTTAATAAGCGTTACCGCCTGTGCTTCCCCACTGTAGACGTCCCCACGCCTTGGCAAATTACTAAATAACACTTCGTCCGCTTTCAATGTAAACGAATAGCTTTCATCAGGTAAGAATCCCTCACTTAATTCAATCTCCTTTATACTTTCATTCAGTTCATACATATGAGAAGTTATTTTTTTAGGATACCAAGCTGTATCCGCTAGTAATGCCGTCCTCCCATTTGTATAAGGTACAAAGCTCGTGTCAGTAATTTCATAATGAAAAGTCAATGATGATGTAGACGTCGGTAGCTGAACCTTCACAAGGTCACCATTACGTGTAAAGTTCACCTGTTCATCATCGGCTTTAATCCATTTCAATGGATAAGCATGATAAAGTTGAAAAGCAGGTTCCAAAGTGTCCATTTCTGAAAAAGTAATCTGAACAGTCGCCTGTTTCTTCTTCAATTCTATCCAATATGACTGAATCGCGTAATGTATATCTGCTTCAGTTTCAGCTAGATTTTCATAATAAGCTGTTTCCGTCAAATAATCGGCTCTATTAAAAGTCTTTGTACTTAATTCAACTACACCGCATGAAGTAGCTACCGAAAGGAACATTATAACCAATAGAATTATCATAGTACCGTTTCGCTCTCGCCTTCTAAGTGTCCACCGAAGAGAAAGTAGCAAAATGATACCCGTGGCAATTAGAAACCATGTCATCAGCTTTAGCTCATTTCCCCAATGTACATCAAAACCAGTATAGGATTGATAGACAACCTGCACTGTATTCAGACCAATAAAGAGTAAGGACTTCCAGTCGTTAGCATGGATGGTCAAAAATAAAGAAGAAAATAGTTCTGCATTCATACCACCAGTCATAATCCATACAACTAAAATCGCTAAAAAGCTACTTTTCCTTGTACCAAAGAGTATGGCTATAATTACACCATACAGCATACATAGCAGCATAGGTGCAAATAGATAAATGAACAAAAATCGAATTAAAGATAAATAAATACTTGATAGTTCAACTCCAACGATAAAATAGATTACAGTATACAAGCTGTATGTAACGGCTAACATGACTCCCTGAAACAGAAAATGGGCTGCAAACATCGCACCAATTTTCTCCAACATAATCCGATATCCATCCACAAAGAAAGTATGTATCCCATAAAGCAGTTCTTTTGAATGGATACGATAGAAAAAGATGATATAAAAGATTGACACTATCTGAACAATCATCGCTATCTCGCTCGGCAAATTCCCGTACTCTTCTATGTCATATTCGTTTGTAAAGAACAAAAACAACCTGCTAAATAACAAAAGAAAAAATAATATACTTGCCCCAATATAGATTTTACTGTTGCATATCTGCTTTAGATAAAAGACAAAAAGAAATTTCCAGCGCAACTTATTTCACTCATTTCTATCGGGATAATTACTGATACTCCGAAAGTAAAATTCACTCTGTTTTTCTTATCTATCCAACCACCATTTACTTCCTATATAATTAAAAATCAAGCAGGGGAATGACATAAATAACCAGGTCATTTCCCCTGCCGCTGCCTATTTATATACGCTGAATTAAATAATTTCTTCTAAATGTTGATTTTCGTTCCGCACTCCAATCAACTAAGACAGTAAGGTAAATCATAAGTTCAATCACTATACATGTGCAATTTAGATAATCAGTTTACTGTTAATCTAACACCTCCCCTAGATGAGCTTGTTTGACCAACAATTTGACCATAGTACTCTTGACCAATTGATTGAGTAAATGTTGCTGTTTGTGATTGTCCCGGATTCAACCAATTTGTAGAAGCGACAGTACTATCAGGCAGCCAATTAATAGATTTTTTTGCGTACCCTCGTGTTGTTGTGTTTGCGCCATTATTTGTAGCGTAGATATTTCCTGTTCCAGCCTTGGTCGCTGTAAGAATTGATGTACTTTTGGAAGTACCTGAGCCATCTAGATTAGCAGTTGATTGCGCCGCACTAACCACACTAACAGTTGCTATCATAACCATCGCAAGACACATAGCAACAAATTTCGATCTTGATTTACGCTTTTTGCTTATCAGCATTCTTTTCACCCCCTTTCAATATTAGCGGTTTGGTAGAATCAATTTGATAGATTTCCCCTGGTGAACTAGTGAATATTTCATCAAACCTATTTGTAAAGATAAGATATTTTTCATTCATAAATTCTTCGTTCAGGAATTTATTGAATTCCTCCAATTCCTTGTAGTCCAAATATTTAGTCGGATGATCAAATATAAATATAGTCCTTCCTAAAAAACGACCTATCGAAACAAAATAAATAAGTTTTTGAAAGTTTGTAAGTGAATCAATAGAGTCATGGGGATATATATTATATTTTTCACACAACAATAATGCCTGAGATTTTCTCTTCATTAATCTATGGATCTCTTGCAGATGATAATTCTTCCATAATTCACCAAACTCTTCTGTGATAACAAAAAATATTTTCTTATTGGATTTCTGATTTTGACTTAGAGTATTTTCAATTATATATATTTCACCTTCGTTTACTGGACGAAAACCAGCGAGGGTTAGTGCAATAATCTCAGTATCAACATCGTTTTTAGCAACAATAATTGAGTTAGAGGCAATTCGGCAATTACATTCATGCAAAATTAGTTGGCCACCGCTTTTAATAGTGACATCTTTTAATTTAAGCATTAGTCGACTCCCCTCATTCCTGCCACCATTTGAAGTAACACTTTTTCTTTCTCCTCAATGGTTAAATTAGTGTAATTGATCCATCCATCCGAAGGAATAGAAGAACCCTTCATTACCCATTCTAGATATCCCATTGGTTCGATATCCAGTTTCTCAATTAAATACTGGCTAATAAAAAATATAAGCTCTTCCTCTTCTAAAATTCTATACGGTATTAAAAAAGTCGATAACTCTTCAATATGAGCAGTTACAGGTTTATATTTTACATCCAAAAAAGGGTTAACATAAAAAGTATAATTTCCATTTGAAACTGTACTGTCATAGAGTGAAAGAGGCTCTGCACTCATACTTTTCGTTATTATCGAAATAGTTTGAATATAACTAGTGCAGTAATCGGTATCTTTTATATCTTCGAACAAGCGACAAGTTTCATCACGAACTACTTCGAGTTGATTTTTCAGTTCTACATAATTCTTTTTTCTCGTCAAAAATGGTTGATAAACAACTAACTTCGTGCCCGGGAATTCGATTTGTTCATATGCACCTTTTATAATAGATAAACAATCTAAGCGATCTCCTTTCCAACTATAATTTTCCTCCCCTACGACTAACTCTACCTGTTCACACTTTTTAGTTTCAAAGTTGACATGAAGATTTCTAAATGGATCTATCGTGTAGTGATTCGAGAAAGTAGGTTGTGGATACCAGTTTGCTTCAAACGGTAATAAAATTGCATTTGCCATCAACGAATAAAAACTAGTACCTAAGGTTTTTTCATAATGCAATACCATTGATTGGACTCCATCTGGTTCAACTTCGACAATATTTCCTGTTTGTTTAAATTCTAGATTTCCATTTTCACTTTCTATATGCGCTATCGAAAATTGTTCATTAATTGAAAAACGTATCAAGTCATCTTTATTATCTAAAGTAAGTTCAATTTCAATCGGATATTGGGACTGAGTATCAACATCCACTCCTGTAATCCTCCAATTTTCTGTGGGATCTATATTTTCATGGACCTTGTCTTTTATTTTTTCATATAATCTTAAGTCATTTGTCAGTAAAACTTCAGCCGACTGTAACTGACTTGGAGTATAATGGGTTAAAAACATCGCTGAGGTAATGAAGATAACGCTTATAACACAGCTAGTGATAGCTCGCCTAATCTTTATAAAAACAATAAAAACTCCTATTGAACAAATAAGATATGCCAACTTAATCCATACATTCTCCATTAAAAATGTCAGGCTATGTATGGGATCAATATAAGGCCAACGATTTTCAATAAATATGCTACTTAATACCAAGTGATATTCCATAGAAAACATTATTGTTATCCATAAAAATAATATGCCAAATAATAATATTGCTTTTTTCTGAGAATAATATGTATAAATGATTCCTACGAACAAGCCATTGAACCACGCCCATATATACGGAAGCCCAAAATAAATAAAATATAATTGAAAAATCAACTTTAAAAGATCAAACCCAGATGAGAAAGCAATTACAATAATACTCGCTATTACAGCAGCGATTATTATTTGAGTTATTAAAAAAAAAGTAAACAAAAGTCCAATTTGATTGAATAAAATCCCCGCTGGATTTTGTACTATTTCGTTAATCCTAAGCCATTTAAGTGGAAAAGATTTCGTGATCAAAAGAGTTAAGCGAAAACTTACAAACATCCAGATAAAAAATCCAAAGGGTATAAGGTACTTGGTGTATAAAGTAAACTCTACTGGGTTGATAACATTTGGATTGGCACAATAAATTATAAGGATACACGTGTACAAAGAAAGAAGAATAAGTTCCACTTTCAAACTCAAGGCCAACCTAGACAACACAGGCAAAATCTTCATCTATTTTATCCTTTCCGCAGCCTAGTCCGTAGTATAGCTAGATATTCGCACCACAAACTTAATATTCATAACACTCGACCTATTAATACCTTCTCACACCTTTCTTCCAATTTCACCGTAAATTGTACTGCGAGTTCCCGCAACCCCCTTGCGTTCATTCACCAATTTAGTCTATCGATATGGTCGATGTCGGATACTGCAAAAATGTTGCTATAAATACAATAATCTTTCACTATAATTGATTCCTTCTTGCAAGAGGCCTTTTCCCGACTACTCGGGAAAAGGCTGCCGAACTTTGCACGAAAAGACGAGAATGATAGCCTAGATATGACAAACCACCACATGTCGCTTTACAAATCGTCCCTATTGTTTCCCCAGCTGACATGTATTTCCCTTGTAGGATTATACACACAGCAGCATTGAGTGATAAAATGGATTGGTTCTTCATTATTTTGTACATTACTAACCAGTGGTTTCTTTTTTCGCACTCACTGACTTAACTATTCTCAAACAGCGATTTGAGTTAGGCACAATACTCACCGAATTTCGAAAAACCGCATCACCCATGTGGTTGATTAGAATGATAGAAGAGATTCCAGGTGCACAACTTTTCGTCTATTAAATTATAAACGTAGCTGACCTACTGTAAGCTCGGCTATATCATTTCTCGTACAACAATCATTCACAGATAAATCTTGAACAATATCACCGAAAACCATATTGCGGTTTTCCGAAATCATTTAAGTATCCATTAACTGCATAGATAACAATCCATATTCTCTTGCTTTTAGTAAAGCTTCTGTTCTTGAGCCCACACCTAGTTTTGTGAAGATTTTAGTTAAATGATATTCAATCGTTCGTTGACTCATTGAAAGGTTTATAGCAATTGCATTATTGGTTAGTCCTTTGGATACCTCATCTAATATTTGTTGCTCTTTGCTTGAAAGTATAATATCTCCCAAGCTCTGTTCTCCTTCGCTAGTTGAAGGTCCGGCATTCACCCTTCTTAGTTGTTTAAGCAAATGAAGTGGGATGACAACTTCTTCCCTTAATGCGCATCTGATTCCGGTGATTAATTGTTCTTGTGTTGCAGTTTTACTCATAAACCCTGAAATCCCTGCTTCAATCAGTAGGTTATAATGCGACACTAAATCAAAACCAGTATAGATGAGAATCTTTGCATCAGGATTCACTTGTAAAATCATTTTAGTTAATTCAACCCCATTTACTTTTGGCATATATAAGTCTATTAAGTAAATTGCGTACACCTCTTCTTTAAGGTTCCCTATCACTTCTTCAACATCTGAAAGTACATCCGCCCTCATATCTTCTTCTTGATCGATCATCGCCTTAGTTCCTTCGCCGACAGCGGGATGATCATCCACAATCAATACATTAATCATTCCTAATTCCCTCCAGTTTTCAACCTGATAATTACCTGCATTCCTTCTCCCTGAGCAGAACGGATATCAATTATTCCACCTATACTTTTTATTCGCTCTTTTATTCCGAATATGCCTATTGTTTTAAGGGAATCATTTAACTTCAGCATATCAACCCCTTTACCATTGTCATAATATGTCAAATACAGGTATTGGTTTTTTTCACGTAATGTTATCTTGACCTCGGAGGCTAAGGAATGTTTCATAGCATTGTTTAAAAGTTCTTGTACCACACGATACAGAACTAAGTCATATTCCTGATCCAATGTTCGAATCGATTGGTCCAATTCGGATATTAATATGAAGTTGCTACGCAGTTTTGTCTGGTCGATTAAATTTTGCAAAGACTGAATAATCCCTAATTCACTTAAAAGGGGAGGGCGAAGCTCATTACATGTTTCTCGTACTAAATGGATGTTGTCTAGCATTCTTTCCTTCAGGTCAAATAAATCATTTTCGATAGATCCATCGGTCACTTTCCCTGATATCTTTTCAATTTCCCTTAAAAGTTGCAACTGATCTTGCAGTACGGAATCATGCAAATCCATTGATAGATTGGCCCTTTCTTTTTCTGCTAGAGAGAACAATAATCTCGAAAGCCAGAAGGGATAATTATCATTTTCCTTGTAATGATTTTCCCCTTTATAATTTTCGATTTCCTCAATAAGTCCTTCAATCAATTGAAGGTTTTCAAAAAGAATGCTTGAAACATACGCTAGTGTCTCCAACCATATTTTTTCTTGTACGTTCAAGTTGGTCTTATATTTTTTCATACCTAAAAGAATAATTTTTTTATGATTGTAATCTCCCCCAATCACAATCGCAAATCCACCCGTTACTTCAGTTAATGTTCCAATCCGATGATGATCCCAATTCATTTTTTCTACGTCTTCAGTTGATGCAGCCAGAAATTCACTCCCGTCCTTCAGTATCCACTTTCCTTCGACTTCTTCTCGAACGACTTCAACATATAAAACCTTTTTCACCATTAATACATCTCTGATTTCATTTTCAAGATTCGTAATCAGACTGGATACCTTTGTTTCGTACTTCATTCTTTGGAAAAATGTATATAAACTCATTCCAAAATCACCTTTTTGTGAAAATAGATGATGTCGAAGTGTATAATCGAGGTGCTCTTTCAGATATATTAACAATATTGTACAGATGAACAAAATAAAGAACATCATCACAGTCGTACCTGGCAGCAGTTTAATGCCCAGTGCAAATCTCAACAATACAATCTGTAATACAGTAAACAGAAATGAAATGAATGAGTAGTAGCGTAGCCTATCCAAGAAAAACTCTATATCAAACAACTTTTCCGCCACTTGTAAATAGACAATTGCAATAGGGATAATGATTAAAAAAATAGTTGTAATTTCTGCCGAAAGTAGCTCTTTTTTAAAGAGAATGGTAGGTACTGCATAAAAAAAAGTAAACGGACTGAAAGCTAGAAATATAGTAAACTTCAGGATTTTCAGAATCGATTTCCCTTCAGAATGCTTATATTCACTATAAAATCGGATTAGATAAAAAAGAAAATAAAAAAGTATTGATGAGCAAAACAGCAACTTAAACTCGCTGATATAATTGTTGATGACCGGAAAGAACTGATTGCCAAATATAACGACTACAAAAAACATGTAAATCACATATAACCTAATAAGAGATGTCGTTTTAATAAATACTAAGCCATATTTCCCAAAATACCTTTTTAAAAAATGGATAAATAAAATGATGGTGCTTGGTAGGGTGATGTTTGTTAAAATTCTTCCTATCACGTCTCCTCTAGCAGACATGGAAGCACCTAAATAACAAACTCCTAATGACAATAAAAAATAAATTAAAATGATGGCAGATCGATCATCCTTCATTTTCACATAAAGAAAAACACTTAGCAAAATAGTCACTGTAGCGAATAACATTGGAAACAGTAAATAAAACATATCCTTCAGAGTCATGTGAAGATAAGATATATTGAAGGTATGGCTTTTCAAATCATTATTCGTAATTGTTACGGATTTGGCCATTTCAACCCTACCAAACCGCTTTACAGTCGAATGCCTTTCCGTTTTTTCCTCGTCAACAAGCTCTACTATGCTTCCTTCTTCAATCGGTTGACTTGAAGCCCATCCATTTTTATATTTTTGTTCTACTATCCAATGGTGATTTTCTTGCTTCACCTTCATACCGACTAGTGGAAACTGTAAGATCGTTAGAGTGAAATAACTCGTCAGTCCCAATACGATTAAAAACAGCAGTAAATGTATAATATTCGTTTTAATATTCTGTTTCATTTTCTCTCCTTAAAAAAAGTCGGAGAAAAATTCCTCCGACTTTAAACTCTTATTCCCAATAATAAACCTTTGGAGTAATTTGTCTATCAAAGAACACTTCCAAGATTGCCTTCACTTCTTCTCCAGTGACGCCAACTAAACTTGCTGTTCCCGCTTTTACTTTTTCTAATACATCGGCATTATTGATTAAAAACTGAATAATATCCTGCATTTTTTATATCCCCCTGTTCTTTAGTGTATGTATTTTACTAGTTGATCAATATAATGCTGATCAACTGGAAGTCTCTTCACTTCGTTCAATGCCCTATTTTGATGCATCTTCCTAATCACTTCGGTATAAGTGATAGCTCCTGTTTCAACAAGCTTCCGACTGATTAACTCCTGATTCTTGATAACTTCATCAGCGCTTGACTTATTATTATAATAATCACGAATGAACTGAAGATCATCGTCCGGGTAGTTTAGTAAATAGATGATTGGAAGGGTAAATTTCTTATTTAATAGATCATTTTTTTCGTTCCATGTTGTTATATCCTTTAAATCGTTGGTAATTTGACCTACTAAACCAATTAGTTCAGAATAGGTCACGATTTCTTTCGGATAATCATCCGTTGCTAATACTGTGCCTATAAGACAAGCAAGAGTAACCAACGAACCTGATTTCTCTAAAGTCATCTCGATGTAGTCCGTTTCATTTCTACTACTATTAAGAAGATCCTTATGTTGACCGTTTATTGATCGAAGCGCATATTCTATCAAAATTGAAATCGCTTTATCCTTATTTTTAAAATCTGTAGTTCTGATTACACTTGCACTCAAGAAAAGAAGGGCAGTTGTTGCATTTAACGATAAAGGGACCTCCGTTGACCATGGCTTATCCATACAGTCTTCATCCTCGAAATCGTCTAACATATTGGAGGATAATATCAACATTTCAACAGCCGCTGCAACTGAGTAAATTTCTTCTGTCACTACTCCATTGAATTGGTTGTAGTGCAAAACGAGTAATTCTCCAAAAGAGAATCCTTGCTTTGATTGGTAATCAACAAACATTAAAAGCTGTTCTTTCAATTGCTGTTGTGTAATTTGTTCGTTAATAACTTTTTCAATTGATTTTTTGATCAAAACAGACTGCGCCGTACTCAACTACTTTCCTCCTCCCCCCTAAATAATAGTTTTTTTGACCTATTATACTTTAGCACATTTTACCCACTCATTCACCGCAATATCACTTGCGGATATACGAAAACAACATTGCGGTATATCAAGTTGAAAGATTGCTTAACGGGTTGTTTGTGTCCCTTTATTCCTTTCAAATATAAAAAGACCCACCTTCAACAGGCGGGCCCTTCATTCATTCCAATTCCAATTGTTTCGTTTCTGTCCCCAAGAACACCACTGCTAGCACACCAATGATAATCGCACCACAGAAGATGCCAAAGATCATCCCGAAGCCATACCCAGCCGCCAATAGTGAACCCACGAGTAACGGTCCGAAGATTCCACCAACTCGTCCAACCGCAGCCGCCATTCCCGAACCTGTTGCGCGAATCGCTGTCGGATATTGCTCTGGAGAATAGGCATACAATGCCCCCCATGCCCCCAAGTTAAAGAACGACAGCAATGCCCCAAAGAGCAATAGCATCGGCAAGGTCTCTGCACTCCCGAAGACAAACGCACTGACAGCTGTTCCAAGGAGATACGTTGCCAGTACAAACTTCCGTCCTGCACGTTCGATTAACCATGCAGCTGAGAAATATCCTGGTAATTGTGCAAGCGTCATAATGAGGACGTAGCCAAAGCTTTTAATCAAACTAAAGCCTTTGAGCACCATCACACTCGGCAACCATAAGAACATGCCGTAATACGAAAACACCACCATGAACCAGACAATCCACAACATTAATGTTCGACGCGCATACTTTTTCGACCATAACAATCGCATTTTTTCAAACACTGATTGCTTCGGTTGACCTTCCGCCTCGAACTTTGGAGAATCTGGCAGTTTCCGACGTAAGTAAATGGCGTAAAATGCAGGTAGCGCCGTAATGATTAATGCAATTCTCCAACCGTATGCCGGAATGACAAAGTAAGCGATCAATGCGGAGATTAACCAACCCGCCGCCCAGAAGCTTTCCAGCAAAACGACGACACGTCCCCGTTCCTTCGCTTCCACACTTTCAGAAACGAGCGTCGATGCAACCGGCAATTCTCCGCCGAGTCCTGCACCAACTAAAAAGCGCAAGATGAGAAATGCCGTCAACGTCGTCGTCAATGCAGACAATCCGCTTGCAAGCGAAAATAGGACAAGCGTCAGCATAAAGACGTTCTTGCGGCCAATTCGGTCCGCAAGTAAACCAAAGCCCAATGCCCCTACAGCCATCCCAATGGAGTTCACACTACCAATCCAGCCCATTTCAGACGGCGTTAGCTGCCACTCCACTGCAAGCGCCGTAATAACAAAGGACAGAATCCCGACGTCCATTGCATCGAACATCCAACCTGTTCCAGCCAGCGCTAACAATTTATTTCGAGATATCTCTTGTTTTTTCTTCTTCACAATCCGTCTACTCCTCGCTCCATATCACGCCTAGTGTCTTTACACTAGTCATTATACCCTGAGTTGTGGTGTCAAGTACAGCTGATTGTAGTGCTTTCTTTCTGGAGCATTTAGAGTGTATTCCAAGCCTATTCAAATTCAATGGTCTGGCACCCGAATAAAAAAAGAATCGGCTCACCTTATAGTGAACCGATTCCTCCATTTTATTATAGTGCTGCTTCTACTTCTTTCACCATTTCTTTCACAGATAGCAATCCGCCACCTGATAGGTACCAGTAGTCAGCATCCAAGTAAACGATCTTGCCGTTTTTAAACGCATTTGTTTTCTTCACTAAGTCATTTTCAATTGCATCTTTCGCACTTGCCTCGCCGCCTACAGCTGCATCACGATCGATTACGAAAAGAACATCTGGGTTTGTTTCAAGAATGTATTCGAATGATACGCTTTGGCCATGCGTAGAAACTTCGATTTTTTCGTCTGCTGCTTTAAAACCAAATACGTCATGGATCAAACCGAAACGTGAACCTGCTCCATACGCACTTACTTTCCCTTCGTTACCAAGAACGATTAACGCTTTGTCTTCATCAGTAGCTGTTTTTTCATTGATAGCAGCAATTTGCGCATCGATGTCAGCAAGCTCTGCTTCCATTTCAGCTTCTTTGCCGAAAAGTTCAGCAATCATGTTCATGTTCTCTTTGAATGACTCCATGTAACGCGTTGTATCTACACCTACAAAAATAGTTGGAGCAATTTCACTCAAATCTTCGTAAAGGTCTGATTGACGTCCAGAGATGAAGATGACATCTGGCTTCATCGCATGAATTGCTTCAAAATCAGGTTCTTTCAAGCCACCAAGGTTTGCATACTTTTCATCTTTATATTTCTCCAAATACGCTGGAACGTTTGCTTTTGGAAGACCTGCTACTTCAATGCCAAGTTCATCAAGTGTATCAAGCATACCAAAGTCGAATACGACAACTTTTTCAGGGTTTTTCGGCAGTGTTGTTTCGCCAAGTTGGTGCTTGATTGTCATTTCTTCTGGTGTTGCTGTTTCTTCTGTTTCTGGTTTACTATCGCTACCTGACGTTTTATCTGCAGGTTTTTCTTCTTTCGCTCCGCAAGCTACAAGTAGAGCCATTAGTGCGAACATCAATAATGCCATTGTAAGTTTCTTCATCTGAACCATCCTTTTCGTTTAAAATTAAGAGTTAAAGTACACACAGATACGACAATTATTCATTTGCTTAATTGGAATATCCATATCGTAAATTTCTTTTAATGCATCGGAATTGATAATGTCATTCGTCGGGCCATCTTTCACAACACGACCATTTTTCAGCGCAACAATTCGGTCGGAATACACAGACGCAAAGTTAATGTCATGCAAAACGATGACAACTGTTTTTCCTAGATCATCCACAAGTCTTCTCAGGATTTTCATAATCTGAACAGAATGCTTCATGTCCAAGTTATTGAGTGGTTCATCCAACAGAATATAATCTGTATCCTGTGCGATGACCATGGCAATAAATGCACGCTGGCGTTGTCCACCAGACAATTCATCTAGATAATCATGTTGCATACCCATTAAATCCATGTAATCCATTGCCTGGTCCACGATGCGAAGATCTTCCGCCGTCAATTTCCCTTTCGAATGCGGATAGCGTCCAAATGACACTAACTCGCGAATCGTCAAACGCACATTCATAAAGTTCGACTGCTTCAAAATCGACACACGTTTTGAGAACTCATTCGATTTCATCTGTTTGACATTATCTTTATCGACAAGGACTTCACCTGTATCTGCATCGAGCAGACGACTAACCATTGATAGGAGCGTCGACTTCCCCGCACCATTTGGCCCGATGAAAGACGTAATTTTCCCACGGTGAATATTAACATTCACCTTTTCGACGACCGCTTTCTTACCATAAAACTTCGATAACTCACGGACTTGGATCATGTAGATCGACTCTCCTTCAATAGTAGATAGATGAAATAGACACCGCCGATAAAGTTGATAATGACACTAAGCGTTGTTGAAAACGTAAAGACTCGTTCAACAACCCACTGTCCCCCAACAAGGGCGATAACACTCATGACAGATGCACCGAGAATTAGAATAGAATGCTTATACGTCTTAAAAAATTGATAAGACAAGTTCGCAACGATTAAACCGAAAAACGTAATCGGTCCAACAAGCGCAGTGGAGACTGCAATAAGTACCGCTGACAAAATCAGCATCGTTTTAACCACTTTGTCATAAGAAACACCAAGGTTAATGGCCGTATCTCGACCAAGTGAGAGAACGTCCAAATCTTTGAGTGACTTCCATCCGATGGCGAAGGCCAATGCCACAATCGCAAGCGCCCACCAAACGAGCTCCCCGCTAACGTTGTTAAAACTTGCGAACATCTTGTCCTGCACACGCATGAACTCATTTGGATCAATGAGTACTTGCAAGAATGTTGAAATACTGCCAAAAAATGTTCCAACGATGATTCCTACAAGTAATAGGAAGTAGATGGGCTGCTTTCCTCCGCGGAATAAAAACCGGTACAGAATAAGCGCAAAGACGACCATCGTCCCAACAGATAAAATAAAATTAACATGCTTGTTGACGATTGTTACATGACCCGAACCTAGGAAAAAGATCATAACCGTCTGTAATAGCAGGTATAGTGAATCCAATCCCATAATGCTCGGTGTCAAAATCCTGTTATGTGTAATCGTTTGGAAAATGACTGTCGAGTAGGCGATGGCGACACCCGTTAAGACCATTGCCATCACTTTAATGCCTCGACGTGGCAATGCATAGTCAAAACTGCCATTCAATCCTTGAAATAGGTAAAGACCACAGAAGAAAACAGCAAACGCAGTAAGTATAAGTAATTTCGTCGAGTTACGCATAAGCCTTCCTCCTAAACAATAAATAGAGGAAGATTCCGCTGCCGATAACGCCGACCATTAAACTAATCGAAATCTCATACGGATAAATGAGTACCCGGCCCAAAATATCACAGATTAGCACGAATATCGCACCGAGTAACGCCGTATGCGGCAATGTCTTCTGTAAGTGATCCCCTTTAAATATTGAAACGATATTTGGAATGATGAGTCCGAGGAACGGAATCATTCCTACCGTCAAAACGACAGTCGTCGTAATAAGTGCAACAAGTATAAGTCCGATATTGACGATCCTTCTATAAGCAAGTCCGAGGTTTTTTGAAAAATCCTCACCCATCCCCGCTACCGTAAAGCGATTGGCGTATAAATATGTGATGATGAGTACCGGAATACTTATGTATAGAAGTTCATAACGTCCTTTCATAATCATCGAAAAATCACCTTGTAACCATGCCGACATATTTTGAATCACATTCGCTTTGTAAGCGAAGAATGTCGTAATCGACGACAAAATATTACCGAACATCAGCCCAACGAGCGGTATGAAAATCGCATCCTTGAATTTAATACGATCAAGAATTTGCATAAACAGTAGCGTGCCGGCAAGCGCGAATGCAAATGCGACGATCATTTTTTCTATTGTGGAAGCATTCGCAAACAATAGCATAGAGACAAGAATCCCTAGTTTAGTTGCATCCAGCGTCCCAGCTGTTGTTGGCGAAACGAATTTGTTCCGGCTCAGCTGTTGCATAATAAGACCTGCAATACTCATCCCTGCTCCTGCAAGTAGAATAGCGACCAGTCTTGGCAAACGGCTAATTAAGAATATTTCCGTTTCTTCAGATCTAAAATCGAGTAGATCCATCGGCGTGATACGGCTCACTCCTACGAATAACGATAGGAATGAAAGAATGATAACTGCGACTATCAAATAACGTTTCTTCATGAAAATCCCCGATATCGATTATTTGCACCCAATTGAGAACCTTATATTGAAAACGATTATCAGTTAGCTGCAAATTCAATTATAGCATGATTGAAATCCGTGTCAACGGTTAATTGACAATGATTATCAATGATGGCAAAAATGATGCGGATTCTGATTCTATATGCAAATCGCTACATATAGCCTCTCTTTCCTCTTTAACGTATATACAAGGTAGCTATTCCAACTACGACGATTTTGTGAACTGTTCCCACAACTCTGTGAACCAGGATTGTTAGGGTGCTTTCTTAGTTTAGAAGGGAGTTCAAATTCACAAACTCCTCTTTCCCAATATGAATCATTTTCACTGAACAATTTCCGGTCCGCTTTCGGTACGTGATTTACAATAGCCTTAGAGGAGGAATCAATTCCTCTTGTTCGCGGGGCGAGTATGTCTATGAATGGCCGCATCATTCTTAGACATACTCGTTTTCATAATGCTATTGCGACTCAGTACCTGTCGCGTTTTTTCAATAGAAGTTGTTCAATCCACAGTGATCCAAAAGTAATTGTATACAAAGTACCTGATTCAGCGGACAAAAAAAGACGTCGGAAAAGTTCTCCGACGTCCATTTATTTCTTACTGTCCCATTAGCTCATTCATATCGACTGCTTTATCTAGTACTTCTTGAGGAATTTCGATTTTCTCAATTTCATTAATTTTGCTCAGTTGTGCTTTCATTTTCTGAACAATATGTGTTTCCTCTTCATCAATACCCATTGTCATGTCGATATCCATATTAAATGCATTCGTTTGGAATGTCTTTTTATCGATAAAGATTTCGTACTCTAGGCTTTTCACTTCCATGTTCTCTAGAATCTCAGCCTCTTCAGTTCCCTCTTCAAGACCTTCCGGCAAGTTTTGCATCGCTACTTCTTTCAGAAGCGTATTGAACTTTTCACCCGAAGCTTTCAGTTTCAGCACATATTCGTCTTCCGTCTGTTCAAATGTGAAATCGTCTACAAAATCATTGAACATTTCCATGTCTAACGTTGGATCGGCTTCTCCGCCCATTTCTCCAACTAACTCACTCGGCAAGATCATCCACTGATCAGTTGTTGGCTCATACATAAAGAATCCTTCTTCTGTCATGTACATCTCTGTATCCATTGAACCTTGTTCACCCATATCCATTTGCATCTTCTGATACATAGAAAGTGGTTCAACAATCATGTCCATATCCATCTTGATTTTACTATTCATTTTTAAATCTTGACTTGGTACTTCTAATAACTGATCAATATCCATTTGCGCATGCATACTCTTCTGATCTGCAGACGCCTCTACCGACTTTTTGAACACTTCCTGCGCTGTCATCTTACTTTCGTTTTTGATTTCCGCTTTTTTACCCGTTTCTGGATCTGTTTTTGGCTCAGCAGTTTCGCCACATGCTGCAAGTCCAAGAACAAGTACGCCAGCAGCTAATCCCTTCATCCAATTCTTCATATAATACTCTTCCTTCCACCTTAAATTTGAACTACTTCTATTCATACGGAGTATAACGGTAAAAGTTCCATTTTTCACTATTTATTTTAAAATTGAATAGTAATACTTATATATTTTACCCAATCCAATAGACCTATTTTTGGATTGTGATGCCAATGCATTCCTACATTAACAATCGTCTTCTTCGCCAAAATCCGCTATACTAGCCAATAACAACGGGAAGGGGGCCTATTCGAATGCTAAAAAAATTCTTTTCTTATTATAAGCCGCATAAACGGTTATTCATTATCGACTTTTCAAGTGCCATTTTTGTCGCATTGCTCGACCTTGCCTTTCCGGTAGCCGTTCAGTGGTTCATCGACGATTTGCTACCTAAAGGACATTGGGGACAGATCACCCTGATTAGTATTTTATTGTTACTTGTCTATCTACTGAGCACGTTCCTTCAATATATCGTTAGCTATTTAGGGCATAAGCTCGGTATTAATATCGAAACAGATATGCGACAGCAATTATTTAACCATGTTCAGCGGCAATCCTTCCGATTTTTTGATAATACGAAGACAGGGCATATTATGAGTCGGATTACCAATGACTTGTTCGATATTGGAGAACTTGCCCACCATGGGCCCGAGGACGTATTCATCGCCATCATGACGATTATCGGTGCTTTCGCAATCATGTATAGCATCAATCCCGAACTCGCTCTAATCGCCATTATTATGGTACCGTTCCTGACAATCCTTGTGGCATTCTGTAATATGAAGATGAATGCAGCGTGGCAAAATATGTACGGAAAAATTGCCGACGTCAATGCGCGCGTTGAAGACGCCGTATCCGGTTCACGTGTCGTCAAATCATTCACAAACGAAGAGTTTGAAATGGCACGTTTCCGTAAAGATAACGGTAATTTTAGAACAGCGAAGCTTGTCGCTTACAAAGTGATGGCCTGGACCCATTCGAGCATGTTCATGATGACTCGGCTCGTCACACTCATTGTGCTCGTAGTCGGTGCATGGTTCACGCTGAACAACAAATTATCGAGCGGTGAACTCGTTGCTTTTGTACTTTTCGTCAATATTCTCATTAAGCCTGTCGATAAAATTAGTGCCTTGCTCGAACTCTATCCAAAAGGGATGGCCGGGTTCCGTAGGTTCCGCGATTTGATCGAACAAGAACCTGAGATTCAAGACCGCCCAAATGCAGTCGCTGTCCCCCATTTACACGGGGACATTGTCTTCGATAACGTCCATTTCCATTACGACGACAATAAATCCGTACTGCAAGAGATTGACTTGAACATACATGCGGGACAAACAGTCGCATTCGTTGGTCCATCTGGCGCTGGGAAGACAACGATTTGTTCACTCATCCCACGTTTTTACGATGTCACTGAGGGTGCAATCTCCATTGACGGCTTAGATATTCGAGATATGACACAGCACTCCTTACGTTCACAAATCGGCATTGTTCAGCAAGACGTCTTTTTATTCACAGGGACCATTAAAGAAAATATTGCCTATGGAAAATTGGATGCAACGGACGAAGAAGTGTTTGAAGCCGCCAACAAAGCACATCTCGAAGACTTTATCGCATCTCTTCCAGATGGCTATGACACACAAATTGGGGAACGCGGCTTAAAATTATCCGGCGGGCAGAAGCAGCGACTAGCGATTGCTCGCATGTTCTTGAAAAACCCACCTATCCTCATTTTGGATGAAGCCACTTCCGCACTGGATACAGAAACTGAACGTATCATTCAGCAATCACTCGCCGAGCTCGCGGAAAATCGAACAACACTCGTCATCGCGCACCGCTTAGCAACAATCCGTGACGCAAACCGCGTCATCGTCGTCACAGAAGACGGCATTGCGGAAGATGGAAAATACGATGAGTTAGTCAATAAAGGCGGGATTTTCGCCCGATTGCATAATAATCAATTTCAAGAGGTTTAGCTTTTGAAGAAAGGGGCATACTACTACTATCCCACCCCCTTTCTCTACTATAAAAAAGCAGCTACTACACGACATCCCTAATCGTGTAGTAGCTGTTTCTTTTTTAATGTCCAGATTCCAGCGCCTAGAAGCTCGGAGGCTCACAGGATGTGAGTTACGCAGGACGCGGCGCTCTTAGACTGTTTTCCTTGAAAGTCAAGCCGACTGACTATATGGCAAAGAACGCCACGCCTTATGCCTGTCGTCCCTACCAAGGCGCTTTCGCTTTTCTTAATGACTAATCACAAATTCTTCAAATCGGGTCCGCTCGGCAATATCCATTTCCACCGTCATCAGCGTGCCTTCTTCTTCGTACGTTGTACTTCTCACGTTCGCCTTATCATTTAAATAAGAAACGATATCACCACGATCAAACGGAATCAGTAATTTACACGTAATGTATTGTTCAAAAATCTTTTTCTTGATTAATTCGATGAGTTCATCCAAACCTTTTCCATCCCTGGCAGATAGCCAAACGCTATCATCGCTCACTTCAGGATAACGAATGCCCGCAAGATCCGCTTTGTTGTAAACGTTCAAGGTCGGCACGTTCACTACACCAACAGCCTGCAAGGTGTCGTTCGTCACTTCCATCATAAAGCTATGCTCTTGATTCGACACATCCACTACATGAAGAAGAAGGTCCGCATCGCGTGCCTCTTCTAGCGTTGAACGGAAGGCTTTCACAAGATGATGGGGCAGTCTCGAAACAAATCCGACGGTATCCGTCAGCATGAATTGTTTGTTATCAGCAAGTTTTACATTGCGGACAGATGTATCGAGCGTCGCAAATAACATATCCTCTTCGTATACTTGCTTCGCACTATCCACATCGATTTTCATCAATAGTTTGTTCATCAACGTCGATTTTCCGGCATTCGTATAGCCGACAATGGATACGACAGGCGTCCCGCTTTTCTTCCGCTGTTTGCGCTGCGTTTCACGCTGATCCTTTACATGATCCAAATCACGGCGCAACTTAGCAATCTGATCCTCAATTTTCCGGCGATCCAGTTCGAGCTTTGTTTCACCGGCCCCTTTATTTTGAAGGCCGCCCCCAGTGCCGCCTCCTTGTCGCCCAAGAGATGCGCGCAAGCCGACAAGCCTTGGTAGCATATATTGTAATTGAGCCAGTTCGACTTGCATCCGTGCCTCACTCGTTCTTGCACGGCGTGCGAAAATATCAAGAATGAGCATCGTTCGGTCAATGACTTTACACTGGAGCTCCTGTTCCATATTGCGAATTTGAGATGGCGAAAGTTCGTCATTAAAAATGACGAGATTGGCATCCAACTCCTCATAAAAATGACGAATTTCTTCGATTTTGCCTCTACCCACATAATGAGACGGGTTGCGTCGTTCCAAGTTTTGCGTCACTGCTCCAACGACCTCGACGTCAATCGCTTCCGCAAGATTTTTCAACTCTTCCATCGCATACTCAAAATGCTCATCTTTTTGCTCATGCACCCCGACAAGCACTGCACGTTCAATTAAAACCTCCACACCATTACCCCTTCCTGGACAAACTCTATGTGCACCATCTTATCATAGGCAAGTTTGTGCAGCTAACAGGGTGAATCAGCTTGGTCCCATAACGACATCTGTCAATCGATTTTTACCACCCTGATGCTCTACAAACTTCAACACGACATTGGCTAACGCAATATCATTAGCATCTCCAACTTTTTGTGACAATAAAATGGCCCACTCTGCCGTCTCTCTTAAAGGGTCATCGACACTAAATACGCATTCCTGAATAGCGAGTTGCTGACTACCTACTGAAATCGTGCCATCTTCACGTAACTTCGCAAAGCGAATATCCTCAGTCTCCTCCCATTCAATAAAAAAGGGATACGGCAAGTCGTTTGAAACAGGTTGCTCGATAAATAGCATCTTCCACTTCCGCAACTGACCATTAGCCGTCCTGCGTTCCGCCGCTAACACACCCGATGTATCAAATCCTTTATTCTCAACATCCTCTTTGAAGCGCTCAATATTGTCGACTGACAAACAAATCGTTCCCCAACCTTCTCCCTCTTGCAAATCATGTAGCAGTAAACGCGTAAGTGGATGATTCGCTTTTTCCGCAACATCTTGCCGTTCAACTGATAACCACTCTATATAAGCATTCTGTACATAGTACAAGGCATTATGCGTTCCCCATTGTTCATGGCGCCCCCCTACGACTGCATGCTGTTGTTCTGCTACCCATTCATCCGGCGTTCGATTCGTAAAATACACAACATGATCGAGCTTCATCCTACCCATCCCCTATCTTTTTAGAAAATCGTAAGGCGCCTGCTAGACGCGACAGGCATATGTCGATTCAGCTATCAAAGAACACAGTCTAAAAACGCTGCATCCTGCGGCAACAACTGTGTAACTCACGTCCTGTGAGCCTCCGAGCGGCTGGCGCCTGAAGCCTAGACAATATGAAAGGAAAAGCCTGCAGTATACGCACACCGCAGGCTCTCCCGATTAGTTATCTTCTTTAAGAATTTTCATTGCTGCGTCAAACTCTTTGTCAATCTCAGCATTTTTCTTATACGTCATATTACTTACAACAACTGCCACAAGTAGACAGAGGATGAAACCAGGAACAATTTCATAGAGCGTACCTTTCAATACATCGACATTACCCCAAATCATAACTGTCACAGCCCCTGCAATCATTCCCCAAAGTGCGCCTTTTGTTGTTAGTTTACGCCAGTAAAGCGATAACAAAATGATTGGACCGAATGCAGCACCAAATCCTGCCCACGCAAACGATACGATGCTTAAAATCGATTCGTTATTCGGCCAAGCAAGTACCATCGCAATTACCGACACGATCAGAACCGCCATTCTTCCTAAAAAGACATAATGCTTATCTGAAGCATCTTTTTTCATAAATGTTTTATACAAATCCTCAACAAGCGCAGAAGATGATACGATCAATTGAGAAGAAATCGTACTCATAACTGCCGCAAGAACAGCTGCAAGCATAATTCCAGCAACAAATGGATGGAAAATAATTTGCCCAAGCACAATGAATACGGTTTCAGCATCTGCCAACGTGACATCGGTATTTTGTTGGTAATACGCAATCCCGATAAGCGCCGTAGCAACTGCACCAAACAAACTTAAAAACATCCAGCCGATCCCAATTCGACGCGCTTTCTTCGCTTCTTTATGGGAAGTCAACGCCATGAAACGGACAATAATATGTGGCTGACCAAAATAACCCAGCCCCCATGCAACCGCTGACAAAATACCTAAGAATGATGCACCCGATACAAAATTCAACAACTGTGGATCAACAGCGCGAATACTTGTCGCCGTTTCCCCAAAGCCACCTGTGATAAAAATACCTACAATTGGCACAAGAAGCAGCGCAAAGAACATAACGATTCCTTGAACAACGTCCGTATAACTTACCGCCAAAAATCCACCAAATAATGTGTAGAAAATAACGACTCCTGAAACAATGATTAAACCTACATGATAATCCAGTCCGAATGAGCTAAGGAAGAATTTTCCACCCGCAACCATTCCTGAAGATACATAAAAGGTAAAGAATATAAGAATGATAATACCTGAAGCAATACGTAACAAACGGGATTGGTCTTTCAAGCGACTTTCCAAATAACTTGGAATCGTAATGGAATCACTTGATACTTGTGTATAGACACGCAAACGTGGCGCAACGAGTACCCAGTTCAGATAAGCCCCGATTGTCAATCCAACTGCAATCCAAGCCTCCACTAGTCCATTGAGGTAAATCGCTCCTGGCAAGCCCATAAGCAGCCAACCCGACATATCTGCCGCACCCGCACTAAGTGCCGTAACCGCTGGCCCAAGCCCACGACCACCAAGCATGTAATCGGTTAAATTGGATGTGCGTTTAAACGCATACCAGCCGATGAAAATCATCGCTGCCATATACAAAATAATTGAAATTAACTGATACATTTGATCTGTCATAATAAGTCCTCCTTCTCTAGATGCACAATAAGCATACCATTTCTTGTTTGGTAAAATGACCTGTTTTTAATTTTTACCCAAAATCATTATACATCAAACAAACTCCGACACAACTACTTTTTATTTACCTAATTTCCCGGGAAATTATTCCGTTTCGACAAGCACTAGAGCCTAGACGTAACAAAAGCGCAAGCGCCTGTTCAGGGGTGACAGGCGTTAAAGGGATTGAAAGTAAAAGCGCTGAAGTCTAGACATGAAAAAAATCGTATTCCCCAGCATATGGAGAATACGATTTTGTTGTTATTGATGCTGATACGATTTTTCCACAGACATTTCTCGCAGTTTATACTTCTGAATTTTACCGGATGCAGTCATCGGATAAGCATCTGTAAATTCGATATACTTCGGAATTTTATGATAGGAAATACGCCCTTTACAAAATTCACGTACGGTCTCTACATCCAATTGGACATCAGGCTTTGGAATGATCCATGCCATTAGCTCTTCTCCATACTTCGGATCTGGCACACCGACAACTTGCACATCTGCAACGCCTGTAAGCGTATACAAAAACTCTTCTACTTCACGCGGATAAATGTTTTCACCACCACGAATGACAACATCCTTAATTCTACCTGTAATATCAAGGTAACCATCAGCATCCATCACCGCGATATCACCCGTGTGTAGCCACCCGTCTTCATCAATCGCATCATGTGTCGCTTCCTCATTGTTGTAATAGCCTTTCATGACATGATAACCACGCGTGCATAGCTCGCCCGGCTCTCCAATCGGAACTTCCTCTCCCGTCATCGGATCAATGACTTTCACCTCAACATGCGGATGTGGCTTGCCGACTGTCGACACACGTTTTTCAATCGGATCATTTGTCTTCGTCTGCGTAATGACTGGCGATGACTCTGTTTGACCGTAGCAAATGGTAATCTCACGAGCGCCCATATCTTCAATGACACGCTTCATCACTTCGATTGGACAAGTCGATCCTGCCATAATGCCCGTGCGTAATGTAGACGTATCGAATTTGTTGAAATCCGCATGATTCAGCTCTGCTATGAACATCGTCGGAACACCATGAAGTGCCGTACATTTTTCATCCTGCACAATCTGCAGTACGCGCAACGGATCAAATTGTTCGAGCAGCACCATTGTCGATCCATGCGTAACAGCCGCCATTGTCCCCAGCACGCAGCCGAAACAATGGAAAAACGGTACCGGAATACATACACGATCTTGCTCCGACAACTTCATATAATCCCCAATGAGTTTCCCATTGTTCACGACATTGTTATGCGTCAACATGACACCCTTCGGAAATCCTGTCGTCCCTGACGTATATTGAATATTAATGACATCATCCGGATCCAGCGATTGAAAACGCGCCACCAATTGCTCATCTGTCACATTACTGGCATGCGCCATCAATTCTGACCACTTGTACATGCCTCGTTCTTCTCGCTCTGTCATCAGAATAACTCGTTTTAAACGTGGCAGCTCCTTACTCGAAATGACACCGTCCTGACTAGTCAATAACTCTGGGCAAATCGAACGAATAATGTCAATATAACTTGTCCCTTTAAAGCTTTCATCCAAAATCAGCGTCGTTGCATCTGACTGCTTCAACAAGTATTCCAATTCCGTTGCCTGGTAATTTGTATTCACGGTCACAAGGACGGCCCCCATCTTCCCTGTCGCAAATTGACTGAGCAACCACTCCCGTTTATTATCCGACCAAATCGCAACATGTTCCCCTTTTTCAATCCCCATGCCGATAAATGCCTTTGCTAATGCATCCGTCTCTTCGTCAAACTCCTGATAGGTTTTCCGGATGCTGTGTTCCGGATAGACATATGCCTCCTGCGCTGGATGGATTCGTGCTTGCTCTTTCACAATCTCTCCTACAGTTTTTCGTAACAATGTCATCTCCCATTCCCCTTTCTACTCAACGGCGTCCCCTCTATATTATCATGTAATTCCGAATAATTGGTTATTTAATTGTAGACATTACTTATCAATTACGCCTCAGCGTAATTGCGTCCAGATTTTTTCGGGCGAGATCGAAAAGCTCCCCTTAAAAATCCGTGACATCTGCCGGAGTTTGAACTCCCACTGAACAGTAAAAAATCCTTGCATTCACCCCACCACTTGGGAAGTAGAGATTTTCTGCTGAATTCAGATAAACTATCCTATATCATTCAACTGGGAAAACTCTCCCTCTCTCATCTTTGTACACGACATGTTGGCGGTCAAACTTTGTTGGCGAATCAAGTCCCGCGGCGACCGCAATTCGAAAAAGTCCTTCGCGCATCGTCAAAATATAGTTCGTCACACGGTATTGCTTCTCTTCTACAACGAGCCCTTGCTGTAGCTTCTTATCCGTAGTTGCAACGCCCGCTGGACATGTATTGGTATGACATTTATGCGCCATAATACAACCGACGGAAATCATAAAACCACGCGCCATCTGTACGAGATCTGCGCCCATCGCCAAGGCAATGGCAGCACGGTCCGGCGTTGTAATTTTCCCTGACGCAATGATTTTCACTCTATCCCTCACGCCGTATTTCTTCAGCGCATCATCCAGAAGGACTAGCGAAGAACGCAACGGTAAACCAACACTATCAGCAAGATCTTGATAGGTCGCCCCTGAGCCACCTTCCCCACCATCGAGTGAGATATGATCTGACCCAAGCCCTGTCTCATGCATAAATGATGCCAAGTCTTCTGCATCCTGCTTGCTCCCAATGACGACTTTAATACCAACTGGCTTACCTGAATGCTGCCGAATCTTTTCTGTGAAATCAAACAGCGTTGTGTAATCATCGAACTGGTGAAAACGGTTCGGACTATTGATGGTCTTATATGGGACAACATTGCGAATCGCAGCAATTTCCTCCGTCACTTTTGCCCCCTCAACATGGCCACCACGCATTTTCGCCCCTTGTGCCAACTTAATTTCAAAGGCCTTCACTTGCGGAATCTCCGCTTTTTCGCGGAGCCGTTCCCAACTAAACTCCACGTCCTCCGTCCGAAAACCAAACAAGCCCGAGCCGATTTGAGCAATAATATCCGCACCACCAGCTAAATAATGCGAAGAAAGGCCGCCTTCCCCCGTATTCATCCACGCTCCTTGCGCCATGCCAATCCCTTTCGACAAAGCGGTAATCGCATTTTCCCCAAGCGCCCTGTAACTCATCGCAGATTGCCCGAGCATACTGCGAACAAGGAAAGGATGCTGACAATTCGGACCGATAATGACCGCATCATCTTCTGGCAATAGCCACGGCAACGCCGGAATCTCTTCACGATGCTCTTTCCGTGAAAATAAATTATCCTCTTTGACGACATAACGCATCGTATCGATAAGCCCTTCATTATCCACACGCATTTCCTCATTCTGCTTCGTGAACATCGCATTGCGGATATAGAAGCCCGCCTCATTAAAATCCCGTTTCGAGCCAAAACCAATGACACTGTTCAAATATTTCCCCGGCATCACCATATGCAAGTATTCCTCGCGATTAAACGGCTCCCCATCGTTGTCATCGTCAAACAAATATTGCCGGAGCTCTGGTCCTGTCTTCTCTAAAAAATAACGCATTCTCCCTAAAATCGGGTAATTTCGAAGAATCGCATGTTGCCTTTGCCGCCTGTCAAACACATACAAGTAGATAGCAATCGCAGTCGGCAACACAACCAAAAACAAAATCAGCAATGCCATCGTAATCGACACACTTTCAATCCAAAACATAGCCACACCCCTTTTCCAAGCGTTAATAGATGTTTACCACTAATAAAGTCTGTTAACCTTAATTCATACAACTATTTTTCGGAGGGATTTTATGGTCATCGAATTATTAACGGCACACGCTTCTGTACGAAAATATAAGGACATCCCCTTATCTACCGATTCTGTGCACGAACTCATACACGCTGGACAAGCTGCAGCAAGTTCACACTTTGTCCAAGCCTATTCTGTTATTCATGTAACTAATTCGGCTAAACGCAACACACTTGCAGGGCTCACAAAAAATCCACAACAAATTCTATCTGCCGGTGCTGTACTCATTTTCTGCGTAGATTATTGTCGGTTAGAAAAAGCAGCGGCATTAGCAGGAGGCAACATTGATTTTTCCCATGCGGAAAATCTACTCGTTGGCGTTACAGACGTAGCTTTGTTTGCCCAAAACGTGGCAGTAGCCGCTGAGTCTAAAGGGTACGGCATTTGCTATATCGGTGGTGTGCGGAATGCGCCGATGGAAATCAGTGAATTATTTGGCCTACCGAAAGGCGTTGCACCGATGTTTGCCATGACAATCGGCGTTCCAGATGAAGCAAACGAAGTGAAACCACGATTGCCAATCGAAGCGATTATTCACGAAAACGACTATAATACAAAGAAATATGACGAACTTCTCCCTGCTTACGACGAAACGATGAATAAGTATTATGCAAGCCGTGACTCCAACCAAAAAGATGCGGCTTGGTCTGATTCAATGGCTACCTTCTTACGTAAGCCACGACGTACACATATGAAAGACTTTCTTCAAGAGCAGGGATTTGAATTTGAGTAACCGTACGAGGAGCGATAACGATGCAATTTGAAGAATTAGTGGCTGAGCTGACAAGCCGGATGATCAGCGGCACATTTATTAGCGGAACAATCAGCCAATCCCGCACAAAGACGGATGACTTAAAACGTGTGAAAATCAAACCAGTGGAATTGAAAGGCCAATTACACATCCAGTTTGAATATCAGTATGAGCGTATTTTAAAACATGAAAATATCCTCCCAGATGCCTTACAAACGTATATGCAACAACTGCTGGAACAGTTTAAACAAGTTCATGCTGAGTTTTCCGATGAAAAAATCCATGTGCAAATCTCCAAGAAATTCAAAGTAATGTGGAAATCGGATAAAGTGCTGTCCGGCAAAGTCGCCGATTTATCACATAATCGCAAGAAGAATTATTTACTCGATGAAAACACGCCTTATCCGTTTTTAGTACGTCTCGGTGTACAGACGCCTGATGGCAAAGTAAAAAAACAAAAACACGACAAATTTAGGCAAATTAATCGCTTTGTCGAATTTATCGATGACTCACTAGCCTATTTGCCAAAGGATCGTACTGTGCGCATTCTAGATTTTGGTTCAGGAAAATCGTATTTAACATTCGCGCTGTATCATTATTTGCGTATTGAAAAAGGATTGGATATTAAGGTAACGGGGCTTGATTTGAAAAAAGAAGTCATTGAGGAATGTAACGTCATTGCGCAGGATCTCGGTTATGATAACCTAGAGTTTCTTGTCGGGGATATTAACGACTTCAACGACGAAACGTCTGTCGATATGGTCGTCACGCTACATGCCTGTGATGTCGCCACTGATATGGCGCTAGCCCGCGCCGTGAAATGGGGAGCCAAAGTCATTTTAAGTGTCCCTTGTTGTCAGCATGAATTATTCTCACAACTTGAATCACCCGCGCTTGATGTCATGCTGCAACACGGACTCATCAAAGAACGCTTCGCTGCACTCGCAACCGACTCCATCCGCGCCGAGCTTCTATCACTCGTTGGTTACGAAGCACAGCTGCTGGAGTTCATCGACATGGAACATACGCCAAAAAACGTGTTAATACGGGCTTATCAGACAGGGAAGAAATCTTCTGCTGAGGACTATGCACGCTACCATGCGTTCAAAAACTTATTGAATGCTGATCCATTTTTGGAGAGAGAACTAGGGGATTTATTGGACCAATAAGGAACCCCATCCACGCGCTAAGCGAACGCGTGGATGGGGATTTTTTTAATATATTGCCTCTATCATACCAACGTTACATCTACAAACACATAACCATCTCAATCATGCTTTCCGTACACTTCCTCACGCATTTTAACTTACAAACTCCAATCTACTTTACGTTAATACTAGCACACGCTATGTTAGATTCAAATGATGTAAGAAAAAAATAAACCACACAAAAACAGCTCAATCCCTTATGTATCAATGGATTGAGCTGTTTTTGAATCTAACATATTTGCATTGTGTATGATTCGATTTTTTTAAAAGTACATTTTAACACTTGCAAATATTTGAATTTTCTTTTTAATTTGTTGTATAATAATATCCGAATGTATTAAAAATTACCAGAGAAGGAAAGTAAATGACTAAAAAGTTATTAAGTGTAGTTTTATCAGGTGCTTTGCTAGTCGCTTATACACCGATTAATGTACTAGCGACAGAAAAAGAGGATATTGACTTTATACAATCGGAACTGGAGATTGTTATTGATGAAGATTTAGAAGTAAATCCTCAGGCTGCTGTTGGCGCATTGGTTTTTGTCCCGGGTGTAGGACAAGCTCTTGTGATTGGTGCAGGAATCTTTACAGTAGGTTTCGCCACTTATAAAGTAGGGACTTGGATTGGAGATTGTATAAATTCGTTTATCAAAAAAGAGACTGCAGATCAATATATCTCTAAAAATAGAAAAGCGGCTATTAGAGGCCAATTTCCAGGCGAATATTTGGGTAAAACTCTTAACGAAATTGAAAAGGATGCTAAAGCAGGTAAATCACGTGCAAAAAGCGCAAAGAAACTATTAACTGATAATCGTTTTAAAAAATGATTAAATAATTTAGGGAGATAGATTATGAGTATCTATTCAGTCAAAGTATTATTAGAATCTACTGTAATACCAAACCTTTACTCATCTAAAACATTCGAAGAAACCATCGTATTAGTAGAAGCTGCAAATGACGATGAAATAGAATCGAAAATTCATCGTCATTTTGTTAATGATACTTACGAAAATGCAGACGGTGGACAAACTACATGGAGTCTGGTAAGAATCTTGGATACATTTGAAACTATTGATGAATTCGAAGGGAATATTAATTTCAAAGAAGTTTACAGCCGCTATTTATTATTTGATGAGCCAATTACTGCAGATGAAGTCATAGAATTGTATTCCCTTGACAAGTAAGAATTGATTTTGTACTACGGACACGCCTAAAAAAGGCGTGTTTTTATCTTTCAAGACCTCGACCACCTTCATATTTATTCTTATGTGTATTGTGTATACAAATCTAGTTTACATAACTTTAGTTCAAGGAAGTATTTGATTCCGTTACTCAATAAAAAAGCTGCCATTACAGGGTGGCAATCACATCACGCGGCATCCAATAAAAACCACCTCTAAACTAGAAGTGGTTTTTTGCTATATGTTTAAATATTGGAGATTTTAGTATTCTTTTTTTATGCTTGCAGGTGAACCCAAGTTCATGTTGAATAGCACATATATGACTATGGGTGAATCGAGGGTGAAGCAAGTATGATGATAGATGAACAGGCTTCCATACGGAGTATCATTGAAGCATTGAAAACTAATAAAGCCGAAGCAGTAGCAAAGGAAATTGACGGTATTAGTCAGAAGCCGTTTTTAACAGCATTGAAGGCAGCAGGATATAAATACAACACCAAAGCACCGTTAGGGTGGCACTATGTAGGAGAAGGCGTTGAGCCATTAGATAAAAGTATCTTTGACTTCCATGTGAAAAAGAGTCCATCACCAAGGGTTCACAAGCCTATCACACAGAGTAATACAGACATCATCCCGAGTAACACGCAGGTGACAGGCGTTTCACATGTCGTTCACCAACAGTTCACCAGTGATGAAGTCGGTATGATTAAGGAAATGCTACGTTCATGGCAAGAAGCATCACCGACAATCCAAGTACAGGGAACGCTACACGACCGCATTAAACAGCTTCCACAAGGCGATAAGACACGTAAGACTGTAGTTATAGATAAAGATATAGGAAAACAACTGGACAACTTCTGCCAGGCAGAGAGGGTAAACAAATCGGACGTGCTACATTTAGCATTAATGGACTTTCTAAATAAGGAGGATAACTAATGTCATGGAAAGTGATAGGGTAGGAAAGTTGAACGATAACTTACCTACTTTTTTTATTGATTAAAATGAATACGAATCATACACAAGTGAAATATGTTCGATTTGAAATAATCGGCTGCCTTTACAAGGCAGCTTTTTTTATTGAGAAATGAAGCTAAATTTTTCTGCGAATGGGTGAATACACTTTGTTGTTTTACTCTCACCAAACTCTAATCTTCTTCACCTTACTCTCTAATTTTGGATAGTTACTATAAGGACATAAGCAAAACGGAAGCGAAACAAAACATAAGCAAAAAAGTTCAGGGAATACTTTAAAGACCAAATCAGAAAGGGGATTTTCATTATGCTACAAAATATCGAGATAATTACACCATTGTTTGAAGGGCAAGTTCACGAACGTATTCAGTTCAAACTAAACATTGAGGGGAACAACTATCGAGGGATTTTTCATGACAAGGAAGTTCAATGGTTTAACCCACAACCTCATAGTAAAATTGAAGAAGATGACGTTAATTTCGTTGAAGCTAACGTACACAACTTGATGTTTAAGCATTTAACACACTAAAAAACGTGGCTGCTTATTAGCCACGTTTTTTAGTTGACGGATCTTTCTCCTTAATTTTTAGGGAAAATTTTTATTACATGATAAACAACCCTCCCATACAAATTTGTAACCGATTATTGCAAGTTAGGAGAGCCTTGGTAGCTATACGGAGCATGCAATATCGAATTATACACAATGGAATTGTGTTAGATTCACTTTAATCGGTCTTCCTCTATGTGATTTTCTTCTAATTTACAGAACCATCGTTTTATAAGCCATGTTCTTCTGGATCCAGTTGCCAGCTGTTATTGAAATCCTGCTATCATTTCTTTCATAGAAATAACGTTGCTTGAACAGCGTACGACAAGTGAAAATTTATAACTTGATTAAATAACCATTAAATGCTAAATTATCACTATAAGGATTTTTATCCCTAAAATACCATATAGTGATATTTATATAAAAAGGAGGAAGTTATAAGATAAAGAATAAGAAATTTATCATTAGTGTGTTTGTTATTATTCTACTAATATCAAGTTATTTTTTTTACAGTTCAAACAGAGGAGATGTTGAAAATTATAAAGAAATAAATGAATCTGATTATGAAGAGCAAATAATTCCGTGGAATTTAGAAATACTAGCCGTAAAAAAAAAGGATAGTATTAAAGAAGATTATAAAATGAGAATTGCTATAGTCGATAGTGGCATTAATAAAGATCATGAAGATTTAGTCGGAACAGTAGTTAAGGAATTTAACGTTATTAATAAAGGGAAACCAATTAGAGACGAATTTGGCCATGGTACTGCTATTGCTGGTATTATCGCAGCCCAAGATAACAACATGGGGATAATCGGTATTGCACCAAGTACTGAAATTTATGATGTTAAAGTTCTAGATAACGAAGGAAAAGGAAATATTGATCATTTTATCGAAGCGATAGAATGGTGTATAGAGGAACAAATAGATATCATCAATATCAGCTTTGGATTTCAAACTGACAATGATGAATTGAAACAAACAATAGACAAAGCAATATCAAAAGGTATTATTATTGTCGCTTCCGCTGGAAATAACTACGGCATGAAAACTGATTATCCTGCTAAGTATGAAAACGTAATATCAATTACTTCAATCGATGGAGAACTTCAACGTTCTAATTTTGCGTCGAGGCAAGAAATTGATTTTGCTTTACCAGGGGAAGAAATACTAACTACTAATAATGATGATGAATATTCGCTTTTTAATGGGACTTCTTTTGCAACTGCACATGCCACAGGAATCATAGCGCTAATATTAGCTGACTATAGAATTAATAAATTAGATAAAGAGATGTTTTTCATGGATTACCTAGATCATTTTTCATTCAAGTTCGATTGTTGGGAAGAACTTGATTATGGAAAAGGACTTTTAACTTTTAAGAAAAGAGATGATATGAATGAATTTTCAGAAGTTTGTAATTAAAATTGTAATTGCATGTCTAGTAATATATTCTTTACCCCTATCTGTAATAGAGCATGTGAATGCTGAAAGCCTTAGTACAACGAGTAAAGATCAATCAAATAATCTTATAGAAGAAGAACAAATTGAAATAAGAGAAAAACTTAATCAAGACATTCATAGTGAGTTAGATATTGACAATAATGATATTAATGTCGAAGTGACTGATGTTAATGACGACAGTGTTCTAATAGAAACTACTTATGAAGACAATAATACTGAGACTTTATTAGATATAGAATTTTCTACTGAAACAGAAGATATAATTATCTCTAGCGAAGTAATTGAAAACGGAGAGGCTACCTATAGTCAATTTAAAGTAGAAGTAATTGAGTCTACAGATAATACTTTTGTTGCGACATTTAAAAATCTTGAAACTGGTGAAGAATATACATATGATTCTACTATGTTACAAGCTTCAGCTGTACCAGTAATAGTTTATATAGTCGGTGCAGCAGTATTAAGAGTAGTTATTACAAAAGTTGGACAAAAAGCGGCTTTAAAGATAGGAAAAAGAACTTTCCTAGCAAAGTCAAAAGATGCATCTAAAACGGCTACTGCAAATTTCACTAATTTCACAGCTAACGTCGGCAGTAAAAAGGTCTATTTCACCAAAGCCAAAATGCAACATATCCTTCAAGGACATCACCCTAATTATTGGACAGGAAAAGGTGGTAAAACAATGTTCGATCCAGATTTCAGCGTAAATCAGGTGAAAAATATTGTAACAAACGTTATTAATAGCAATAAATCTCTAATTAGTAGTGAATTAAGTAAAGGAAGGGCAGCAGATGTATATAAAACAATAAATGGCATTAAATATAAAGTCCATATTGGAAAAGATGGGTACGTAAAATCGGCTTATCCTGTATAATGAGGTGAATGAAATGTTTATTATAAAAAGTTATATCTCAAATTATCTTCCCAATTTAGGGTATGTGACATCGAAAAAAGAGAAATTCTTATCTATTAACGACCCATTAGCTACAAAAGCTGCTCAAATGATTTTAGAAGATAATGAACAGGATTATTTAGAAGGTTGTATTACCGCGACCTATAATTCTGAAGTTATATTTACCCAGGATTTTGAAACAACTGATTTATTATTTACATGGCAAACAATTATAACCCCTTTATTAATTGACGAAATGGATGATAATTTTAAAATCACATTTTTAGATTCTACAATTAATGTTGAGGTTTCAGAAAAAGACAATTTATTTTATATTAAATTAGAAGATTCATCTGGTATTTTGAATTATGATTTAAACAAAGTAATTAGTATTCCTAAAGAAGATTATTTAAAGGGAGTATCTAAGGAATTTTTATCTTTTGCAAATTTTTGTACTAATACCGTATTAAAATTCTGTGAGGAAAGTACTTATCCTTCGTTCATTTTAGATTATCAAAAATTAAAATCTAAAATGAACTAAATTAGTTCGGCAAGGTCGATTTCTTTTATAGGAAATCGACCTTTCACATTTTGTATGCATCATACATCTCTAGTTAACATAACTTTAGTTCTCGGCAGTCCTCCTAGCTCTATTCCCCCTTTAAACGTCTCATTTTTCGTTCTATCTCCTTGATTTTTTATGCATAAAGTATACATCGTTGATTTCACAGGCTTTTTGGTGAACGTCAGGCCTGTCTACACGAATAATTATACAAAGCACCTGGTGAAATGAATCGAAAAATGGACATAAATAGTCCTTTTCGCAAAATCGCCTTAAAGGTACTTGGAAGGCGTCTTAAAAACAAACGGATAAAAGACTTACTCATTTCACCTCTTAAAACCGTTGTACAAGCCTCCTGTGCATTTCTATGGATATGCTTACTGGATCCTAAGAGCGATACAAGTTAGTTTGTGGATTTGTCTTCCTTTTTTCTAACAACATTCTTTCCTTAGGAAGCGGTTATTCAATTCAGTTGTTATGAATCGATAAAGAAATGACAACATCTCGGAAGACGGGAATGCCCCCAGTATGCTTTATCACTCCAATGTCACATCTACAAACACATAGCCATCCCGTTCATGCTGCCCTGAAAAGACGACCGGCACGCGCTCACGGAAAATCGGGCCATCTACAACAATCGTATGGAATTCACCAGACTCCCCACATGAATCAATGCCGAGCGCATCCAGTTCGTCCATTAACTCGATCGTAAATTTGCGGCCAAGAAAATGCGCGGGCATCAGCTTTGTATTCACAACTACTAAATAAGCTTCAAATCCAACACCTACAAATTCCTCAAGTATTTTTCTGCGCGGTTCCATCCATAAAGGATGCACCGCCTCCATATCCACTTTGGCGCACGTCGTCTGCACCCATTCCAAATGGTCTGCAAGATCGATATCACCAAAAACAGCATGGTCTACGCCTGCTTCTTTACATGTCTTCATCGCATCCAAAAACTGTTGTTCATAGCTACTCCAACTGGCTTGTCGAATCATCGATGGTACGCCAATACGTTCAGCCTGCGCCTCTACAACTTCTAATGGCAACGCATGTGACTTTGAGCGTTCCCCCCCCTCTTCAAACATCGTCCACAATCGGTCAGGCACGCCCCCAGCTTTCACAGCCCGATAATAAGCCATCGCAGAATCTTTTCCACCACTCCATGATGCAACAAACGGTACGTCTTTCATTTCCCACACTCCTTCTTACGCTTTACCTTGTGTTTATTTTACCATAGCTTTAAGCTTATCTTACCAAAAATTCAATCAACTGTAGTCCTACTAAAAAAACAATCAAACTTTTCATGAATGTGCCCCGTCAAATAACTGTAACGTGTTCGCGACATGTTGGAGATTGGAGAAGGTGAATCTTTTGTCATGACAAAAAATGAGAAGTTCGAACTTGTAGAACGCTTTATAGTAGAAAACCGTGAAGCCCATTATCGGCTCTCGTATAGCTATGTTAAAAACAAAGAAAATGCACTCGATATCGTGCAAGAATCCATTTTAAAAGCCTTACGTTCCATCGACCGGTTGGATGACATTTCCTATTTGAAAACATGGTTTTATCGGATCATCGTCAATACTGCCATTGATTTCATCCGCAAACATCAGCGAATGACCGTAATGGATGATGACATTCTCGATATCCATTTACCACAGCTAGAGGACGAAATGACCGATATGGACTTACAAAACGCTATCAATCAGTTACCACCAAAATATAAAAGTATTATTATTTTACGGTTTTTCGAGGATTTGAAAATCGATGAAATTGCAGAAGTGACAGGTGACAATGCCAACACAGTCAAAACTAGACTCTATGCAGCATTGAAAAAATTGCGCATTGAGGTTGGAGAGGAGTTCCGATTATGAACAAACTGAACCGCTTGAAAAAAGAATATGATGAGACGGAAATTCCGTTTGAATTAGAGGATGTTGTGAACGCATCCATCCGAAAGGCGAAAGCTTCACGTACAAAGCGTCCAGTTATAAAGCAGTGGACAATCGGTGCTGTAGCAGCGGCAGCGCTGTTTATTGGCAGTATCAATATGAGCCCATCCTTCGCACAAGCAATGGGCAACGTTCCGGTACTCGGCGCAATTGTTGAGGTATTTACAGGCCTCCAATTGACAACGGACGAAAAAAACTACCAAGCAGACATCACAACACCGGAAATTGGTGGCTTAGCAGATGAGGGATTACAAGCCTCCTTAAACAATCAATATATTGAAGAAAACAGAATACTCTTCGAACAATTCCAACAGGATATCGCTGAACTGAAAAAAGCAGGTGGTGGTCATCTGGGTATCGACACTGGCTATGAAGTGTTGACGGATAACGACCAACTGCTATCGATTGCTCGCTACGAAGTGAATACCGTCGGATCTTCTTCCACTACCATGAAGTACGACACAATCGATAAGCAGAACAGCGTTTTAATCTCCTTGCCAAGCCTTTTTAAAGACGACACCTATATCGAAGTAATCAGTTCATACATCATCAGTGAAATGGAACGGCAAATGGCAGTAGATGAAAATATCCGTTACTTCGTACGCGATAAATTCTTCGAAGACTTCAAAACAATCAAAGCAGATCAATCGTTTTATATTACCGCCAACAATCAGCTTGTCCTTTCATTCAACAAATACGAAGTCGCACCTGGTTACATGGGTATCGTGACGTTTGAAATTCCGACAGCTATTCTCAAGGAACACTTGGTGAGTGATACGTATATTAAATAAATTCAAAAAGCAGACACCCAATCGAGTGTCTGCTTTTTGAATTTACTTACGCTGGCATTGGCGTATCTGTTGGTTCTGCGTAGCCATCATTATAAGTTTCATCAATGATATCACGGATTTCTTTTAGTGATTTACCGTCCTTCTTCATCTTCACAGATTGCACGGCAATTTCAAGACAAACTTCGCATCGCGTACCGTGATCATCCCATACGACAGAGCCGTCTTCTCGAATTTCATCGACGAAACAGTTTTTGTTACTACCATGTTCTGCATATTCCCCGCACCCACAATAGCATGGCATCCACTCGATAATGTCTGCCCCTCTCACAGCTATTTCGTAAATCAGGCGCATCTCCTCAGACTTATCGTCAAGAAAAGCTGGTAAAACGTCTACGCTCTCGGTCATTTCTTGTAAATCACCATTTGGCAGTTGCTTCTGTTCTCCGTATGCCTCGTGCTCTTGCTTGTTTTTTTCCCCGCATGCCGCAAGAACCAGTGACGCTGCTAATAACATAAGCGACAATCTTTTTTTCATGTATGTCCACTCCTATTTTCTCATCTGTACTTCAATCATAGCCGAAATTCCCCATTGGATAGGTTACAGATTTGTGGACAATCACCCCTTCAACTTATTTCCCAATCATTTTCGATGGGTCCACATAGTTGTCAAATTGCTCTTCCGTCAGCAAGCCCGTTTTCAGTGCCGCCTCTTTCAATGTAGTGCCTTCCGCATGAGCAGCTTTGGCAATCTTCGCTGCATTTTCATAGCCAATATATGGGTTCAATGCGGTTACAAGCATCAGCGAGTTCTGTACTTTCCGATTGATTTCTTCCTGATTCGGTTCAATGCCCACTGCACAATTATCGTTAAAACTAATCATCGCATCACTCAATAACGACACAGATTGTAGGAAATTGAAGATGATAACCGGTTTGAAGACGTTCAACTCAAAGTTCCCTTGGCTTGCTGCAAAACCAATGGTCGCATCGTTCCCCATAACTTGTGCCACAACCATCGTCAACGCTTCACTTTGTGTCGGATTGACTTTCCCAGGCATGATGGAGCTTCCAGGTTCATTTTCCGGAATGGTAATCTCTCCAATCCCGGAGCGTGGCCCACTCGCCAACCAGCGCACATCATTGGCAATTTTCATAAGGTCTGCCGCCAGCGCTTTGATGGCGCCGTGAACATAAACCACCTCGTCATAGCTCGTTAATGAATGAAACTTATTTTGAGCGGAGGTAAATTCAATGCCTACCGCCTTACTGATTTCCTCTGCGACACGATCTCCAAATCCAGCGGGTGCATTCAGGCCTGTTCCAACGGCTGTTCCACCAATCGCCAACTCTTTCATCGACTCGACACTGTCTTGAATCATCTTCTCCGTTTTCTCCAACATGCGATACCAGCCACTAATTTCTTGCCCAAGCGTTAACGGCGTCGCATCCTGTAAATGCGTACGACCGATTTTAATAATATCCATAAATTCCTCGGATTTCTTACCAAGCGTCGCCTTCAGCTTGCCCAGCGCCGGCACGAGTTGCTGTTGAACAGCTACAACTCCTGCAACATGCAGAGCTGTTGGGAATGTGTCATTCGAACTTTGAGATTTGTTGACATCATCATTTGGATGCAGGCGTTCTTTCTCGCCCCACTCTTCCAACAATTGATTGCCACGATTGGCGAGTACTTCGTTCATATTCATATTGGATTGCGTGCCACTGCCTGTTTGCCAGACAACAAGTGGAAAATGATCTTCCCACTTGCCCGCAATCACTTCATCCGCAGCCGCAGAAATGGCTTTCATTTCCACTTCAGAAATCGCTCCATGTGCATGGCTCGCAATGGCTGCCGACTTTTTCAAGTGTGCAAATGCACGAACAACGCCCATTGGCATTTTTTCGTCACCGATTTTAAAATTTTGCTTACTGCGCTGTGTCTGCGCACCCCAAAGCTTGTCCGCAGGTACTTTGATTTCACCGAACGTGTCATGTTCAATACGATAATCCATCTCGCCATCACCTTTCGATTACTCATTTTAGTCGCTTCTTTTATCATGCAACAAATTAGGTGAAAATTGAAACAAAAAGACCCGGTTGCCCGGGCCTCATTTCAAATATACTTTAATCATCTTCTGATACGCAGTTGCCTTTTTCGATACTTACAACTCCTGGCGCAATGCCTGGATCACATCGATTTTCGTTGCTTTGCGTGCCGGTCGCCAGCCTGAAATCATCGCCACGCCAATACTAATTGTTGAAGCAATCGCTACCAACTGCCATGGAATAACCGAGAATGTGACACTTAACTCTCCAAAATCCTCTTCACCAAGCGCAGACGCTACAATGATCGGCAACAGATAATTCGATATCGCACTCACAGCATAGGAAATCGCAACCGCAAGCGCCGTCCCCACAATACCAATCCAGGCACTTTCCATCAAGAACAGTCGTTGGATCAATTTCGGATTCGCCCCAATCGCTTTCATAACCCCAATTTCACGCGTTCTCTCTGTAACCGCCATCGTCATCGTGTTGAAAATACCAATGGAAGCAATTAAAATCGCAATCGTTCCAACGAATATAAGGCCTGCTTTCAATGCTAAGAAAAAGACATCTAACTGCTTCAATTCATCTGCGATAGAGTAGACATAGTAGCCTTCTTCCCTTAATTTCTCTGAAACAGCGCTGACATTCTCTAGTTTATCCACATAGACACTCGTGTTGCCAAAAAATAATTCATGCTCTTCCGGCGAAGCTCCTTCTTCTAAACTAGCCGCATACATCCGTTCAATTTCTGATTTAATAGAAGCATCTATATAGACTTGATCGTCCTGCACCCATTCTTTTGCAGGGTTCGTGCCAATTCCAACAATCGTCAGCGTTAGTTTCTCCTCCGACTCACCGATTTGGTACGAAAACTGCTCGCCTATCAAATTCCCTTTGTATGTTTCAATATCCTCTTCGTTAGCGACCTCCTCTTCCTTCATCAAAGCCGTCGCAAAATCACTACCTACCACAACTTCATTCACCTTTTCCGGTAAACGTCCCTCTTTAAGCTCGAAGCCAACTTTCCGTTCTTCACGGAAGTCCGTTACAACGAGTCTCTGATATCCCGTGAACTCATTGAATATAGCACGCATATCTGCACTCACATATTGCCGATTGACAACCGCTTTCACATGTTCTTGTTTCTTTATTGAAGCAATATTATTTTCTGGCTTCTGTTCTTCATCCATGCTATGCACCTGAATCTCTGTCACCATGCGATTCGACAACATACTTTCTCGGATTGTGTCATGCAAGCCAAATCCAACGGACGCCAATACGATTAAAAAAGCCGTTCCCATCGTCGCCGCAAGTACCGTCATAAATACACGTAATTTGTTCTTTTTAATATGTTGTCGAATAAAATCGATTTGATCCTTAAATTGCATGTTGCACACCGCCTTCTGTTAGTTCCCCATCATGCATTCTGTATACACGATTTGCTGTTTGCGCGACTTCATCATCATGCGTAATGATGACAAATGTAATGCCCCTTGATTTATTGAGCGATTGGATAAGCAACAGGACATCCTGTTCCGTTTCCGAATCCAAGCTCCCTGTCGGTTCATCCGCAAAAATAACGGGTGGGTCTGTAATAAGCGCACGCGCAATGCTGACACGTTGTTGCTGCCCACCTGATAATTCGTTTGGATAGTGGTCTTGGACATCTGTCAAGCCAACACTCTGCATCAGTTCCTTCACTTTCTTCCGCCGCTCGCCTTTGCCAATGCCTTTCAATGTCAGAGGCAGTTCCACATTTTCAAACGCCGTTAAACCGGGCATCAGCTGAAAGTTTTGAAAAACGAAGCCGAAATGATCCAGCCGGAACTGCGCATTTTCTGCTTCATTGAATTTAGATGTTTCCACGCCTTTCACAAGCAGCTCCCCGCTATCCGGCGTCAAAAAACCTGCCATAATATGAAGAAGTGTCGATTTCCCAGAACCACTTTTCCCAACAATCGAAACAATCTCCCCTTCCACCACATCGAACGTCAACCCTTTGAGTACGGGTACTTGCTTCTCTTTCCCCTTCTTGCCGATTTTGAATGAATGATTTAAATTCCGTACACTAATCATCGATTTCCCTCCAACTTTCTTCGCTGTCTTCATTGTAGATGGCAATTCTTAAGGGATTCCCATGATAAAAATGAAGAATTTCTTAAGGTGAGTGTAACAGTGTCTGCTCCCGACTATTGCACAGTTCAAGAAACTCTTTGCGCGCTTCGCAACGCGATATGCGCAGTTCAACAGACTCTTTGCGCGCTTCGCAACGCGATATGCGCAGTTCAACAGACTCTTTGCGCGCTTCGCAACGCGATATGCGCGGTTCAACAGACTCTTTGCGCGCTTCTCAACGCGGTATGCGCGGTTCAGCGGCGACTTTGCGCGCTTCGCAACGCGATATGCGTGGTTCAACAGACTCTTTGCGCGCTTCGCAACGCGATATGCGCGGTTCAAGAGACTCTTTGCGCGCTTCGCAACGCGATATGCGTGGTTCAACAGACTCTTTGCGCGCTTCGCAACGCGATATGCGCGGTTCAACAGACTCTTTGCGCGCTTCTCAACGCGGTATGCACAGTTCAAGAAACTCTTTGCGCGCTTCGCCATTCCCCCGATAAAAAAAGCCCCAAACGCAATCTCTGCGTTCAGGACTCTCCCCGATCAATTATTCAACTGCTTGCTCAATCTCCTCAACTGGCGGCTTCGCATTCACAGCACTCGCAACCTTCACTTCATTCGCCAACTGATCAATACTCGGACGAAGCGTACCTTTACCCGAATAATTCTCCAACATTTCCTTCACATCAATACCAGATGACGCTTTCAATGTTTCTTGGAGCGTAGACATTAAGTTTGTCGCATAGGACGTCACTTTATTGGCCCCGCCACCACCTTCGCCACCGCCTGTATCGACAACTGTAATCTTATCGATATTGGCTAATGGGCTTGCAATTTGTTTCGCATACTCAGGCATCATACGTACAATCATATCCAACACAGCCGCTTGCCCGTACTGTTCAAAAGCTTCCGCAATTTTGCGTTTCGCTTCCGCTTCTGCAAGACCTTTCAAACGAATAATGTCTGCTTCAGATTCCCCTTGCGCACGTTGTGAATCTGCTTTGGCCAATCCATCGAGACGAACTTTTTCCGCTTCTGCCGTTGCTCTTGCCTCAATACGATATTTCTCTGCATCGGCTTCTGCAAGTTGGCGTGATTTGTCAGCCGCTGCATTTTGCTCAATTGCATAGCGATCCGCATCGGCTTTCTTCTTCACTTCGGAATCATATTGCTTCTCACGACGTAAAATCTCTTTTTCTTCCAACTCAATTTGCTTTTGACGCTCAATGATTTGAATTTGCATTTCCTGCTCCATAACTTCTTGTTTAGAGCGAGCCGTCTGAAGCTCATACGCTTGGTCGGCACGTGCTTTCGCAACGTCCTGCTCAAGGCGATACTCTGCTACTTTCAATTGGTTCTCTTTTTCCGCTTCTGCGATTTCTGTCGCACGCTCTAGCTCAGCTTTCTGCGCTTCTTTAGAAGCTTCTGCATTCTTAATGCGTGTCTCTTTCTCCGCCTCAACCGTTGCGATATCCGCATCTCGTTTGACCTGTGCAATACGTGGCTTTCCAAGTGAATCGAGGTAGCCGTTTTTATCGCGCACGTCTTTAATGGTAAATGACACAATGACAAGCCCCATTTTTGCTAAGTCCTGAGATGCGACACGTTGCACTTCTTGTGAGAATTTATCACGGTTTTTATAAATTTCTTCAACAGTCATTGAACCAAGAATCGAACGCAAATGACCTTCTAATACTTCTTTCGCTTCGTTTTCACGATCTGCTTTTGATTTCCCTAAAAACTGTTCAGCGGCCGTTGCAATCTCTGAGATTGAACCACCGATTTTAATAATAGCCGTTCCATCCGCCATCACCGGAACGCCTTGCTCCGTATAGACCTCAGGCGTTGTCACCTCAAGCTTACTCGACAATAGACTAAGCGGCTCCCCTTGCTGAAAGACCGGGAATACGAACGTCCCGCCGCCACGAATAATTTTAATGCGATTCCCCGACTCATCGGTATGTACATTTTTGGCTCCTAAATAACTCCCTGTTACAATCAATGCCTCGTCTGGTCCAACCGTGCGATACTTGGAAACATACACAAGAATAACAGCCAATAAAACAAACACCACAACACCAATCGCAATCCAAATTCCCATCATAAAGTTCTCCTCCTTTTATTTAAAGCGAAATGGTTCATACTCCTTGACGATAAATGTCCCTTCCTTCACCTCAATGATTAGCACTTCTTTTCCGTACTCAATCGCTGTATTTTCATACCCTGCTGCCCGCTTCGATAAAATACCGTTCACCGTTTCAATAACGATTTCACCGAATCCATCAACCGGAATTGGGACAATCACTTTGCCAACCTGCCCTGCTAGCGACTCATCCGTATAGGCAAGCGATACTTCCGCCGACCTAAGTGGAAGAAGTACAAAGAAGTATAGTAAAAGATCGAGTACGAAAGCGGCGGCGAATGCAATGACTAGAATAATGCCACTGTTCCAGGCTGTCGCAAGCTCCAATATGTAACCAACAGCCGAGACAAATGTGATGAACGCTAGTATAACTGCCGGATCTAGCAACGGACTTACTTCGCCAATTCCTTCAGCCATGTCACTAAAAAAGAGATACAGTAACGTCGCAAGTCCAGAAACGATGAGCATCGCTAAATAGATTTGCATAATGGGTAAGCCAAACAATTCCATTCCAACACCCCACTTCCACTCTTTTTTCGCCTTACTATATATACGGTCGACATCGCCATTAGTTTCAATTTATCGAATTTTCTTTTCCGTACTTCTTCATACCAATTTCCTCTCCTCACAATGATGTTTCCTTCAATTGAATAATAATGTTCAATCTCCATCAAAAAGGGTATGTTGAAGATGACAACTTACTATCGAGTCTTCTGTCTATTCTGTCTTTATTAAACAACAATAGGATGTTTGTAAAGTTTGTGTAAATTTTTATTGAATGATGTCGAAATTTGTAGGTATATCAAATTGTTTTTGCTATGATGGTGTTACAAAAATTTTCTCCCCAATACGGGATGGAGGCATAACCATGTTTAATCAACGCAAAACCGATCCATTTTTCGTAGCACTGCTAACAATTGCTGAGAATGTGCAAGAAGCAGTCCACTATGCAGATGAATTCAAAGTATCCACAGCTGCTGACTTGAAAGAAGTGAGCATTAAACTCAAAAATTATGAGACAGAAGGCGATACATTAATTCACGACCTGATTACAAAGCTGAATAAGTCCTTCATGACGCCGATTGAACGAGAGGATATTTTACAATTGGCGATTAAAATGGATGACATTCTCGATGGGATTGAGCAATTTGCAGCTCATCTTGAAATGTTTTCACTTACAGATATCGATGAATATGTTCAGAAATTCATGGAGAATATCGTCAAAAGTACAGACGAAATCGTCAAAGCAATGCAATTGCTTTCAAGAAAGAAACTGGAAGCGATGCGTGAGCACGCCGTACAGATCAAGGAATATGAACGGATTTGTGATGAAGTCCTTCGTACATCCATTAAACAACTGTTCATCCGCGAAAAAGATCCTATTCGCATCATCCAATTTAAAGATATTTATGAGCAACTTGAAGATGTAGCGGATTACTGCCAGGATGTTGCCAACACAATCGAAACAATCATCATGCGTAACGCGTAAGGAGGAGACCAATGGATACAATACTTCTCCTGACGATACTCGTCGTTATATTCGCGCTGGCCTTCGACTTCATCAACGGCTTTCACGATACAGCTAATGCCATTGCGACATCGGTTTCAACACGCGCATTAAAACCGCGGACTGCCGTTTTAATGGCCGCCATCATGAACTTTGTCGGGGCGCTAACATTTACTGGCGTTGCAAAAACGATTTCCAAGGATATCGTCGATCCATTTACATTAGAAAATGGTTCACTGGTGATTTTGGCGGCTCTAACAGCAGCTATCGCCTGGAATCTTATTACATGGTACTTTGGAATCCCCTCTAGCTCCTCTCATGCATTGATTGGATCGATTGCAGGTGCAGCAATTTCTGCTGCCGGTTTTGGGATTTTGAATTACAGTGGTTTTTTGAAAATATTGCAGGCGCTTCTCATCTCCCCTTTCATCGCACTCGCTGGTGGGTTCTTGATGATGTCGCTCTTTAAAATTTTATTTAAAAACCGCAATTTATTTAAAGCCAATACACGCTTCCGCTATCTCCAGATTGGAACAGCGGCGCTTCAAGCATTCACACACGGTACCAACGATGCGCAAAAAGCGATGGGGATTATTACAATGGCACTGATCGCAGCCAATTTACAAACAGGCGACGATATTCAACTTTGGGTTCGAGTGGCTGCAGCTACTGCAATGGGTGTCGGGACGTCAATCGGTGGCTATAAAATCATCAAGACGGTCGGCGGTAAGATTATGAAAATTCGTCCAGTCAATGGGGCTGCGGCAGATTTATCATCCGCAATCATTATTTTCGGTGCAACATTAATCCACTTGCCTGTCAGTACAACACACGTCATCTCTTCTGCGATTATGGGTGTTGGTTCGGCGCAACGTGTCAAAGGCGTCCAGTGGGGCGTCGCTCGAAAAATCGTCATGACATGGATTATTACCCTGCCAATCTCGGCAACAATCGCAGCTATTGTTTATCAAATTCTTAACTTGTTTTTTTAATTTTAATAATTCGCTTGCAATGTTATAAGGGCTCTGTTATGATAAAAGAGAATTATTTTTGTTCGGTACGATGGTCTCGATACATCTTGACCGCTTCAAGACTTGAGCAAGGATAGTAACACAATGTATGCACAAAGCATACGAGGAGGAAACAAACATGGAACAAGGTAAAGTAAAATGGTTTAACGCAGAAAAAGGTTTTGGTTTTATCGAGCGTGAAGATGGCGACGACGTATTCGTACACTTCTCAGCTATCCAAGGCGAAGGTTTCAAAACTCTTGAAGAAGGTCAAGACGTTTCATTTGAAATCGAGCAAGGCCAACGCGGTCTTCAAGCTACAAACGTTACTAAAAACTAATTTAAAACAACCTTTTCAAAAGCCATTCTCTTCGGAGGATGGCTTTTTTCTTTGTATAGGAAACTATCCTCCTTATACTGTGGATAAGTAAATACACGGAGATTCCCCGTCTAGGCGCTTGTGCTTTTGTTCTGTTGTTTTCACTCACTAACCAAAACCATTTTCATGATAAAAGACATCTCCACTATTTTCCGTTATGCTAGTAGCATAGATTCCCATTGACCCTCGAAAGGATGGATTGTATGCGTACCATTGCACGCTTCGTTACTAGTGCACACAAATATATTATTTTTGCATGGATCGCTATTTTTATTGTGATGTCCATTTTCGCCATTCGATTACCTTCGCTTCTTGAAGGGGATGGTTTTGAAATGGATGGCGAACACGCAGCCGTTATGGATATTGTTTCTACGACATTCGATATGCCCGCTGAAACCATGTTTCTTGTATTTGATAATGTTTCAGACGACATAATTCAAACAACACTCGAAAACGTCGAAAAACTAAACGTCACTTCAGAGATTGCTTCACCATTCGATCATGCAGAACAATATAAGAAAGAAGTGTCTTATGCCCTGCTTCACTTCGATAACGACACGGAAAACATGGCGGACATCGTCACAGACATTCGTGAAGCTGTTGGTGATGAAAAAGGCATCACACTCACAGGTGCGTCTGCCATTTCAAAAGACATTAACACCGCAAGTCAACGTGACTTGATGACTGCTGAGGCCATTGGTTTACCGATCGCCATCGTTGTTCTACTTTTTGCATTTGGCACAGTCGTTGCTTCTTTTGTGCCACTTATTATCGGAATTGTGACAGTCGTTACCTCGTTCGGTATCTTAACATTGCTAGGAGCTCAAATGGAACTATCTATTTTCGTCCTCAATATTGTTCCAATGCTCGGCCTTGCACTGAGTATCGATTTCGCCTTGCTGTTCATTAGCCGTTACCGAGAAGAACGCAAGCACAGTGACATGCAAGCAGCCATTACGACAACGATTCGAACAGCTGGACGTTCCGTGATCTTTTCCGCTTTTTGCGTATTTATCGGACTCGGTGCTCTGTTCATCATCCAAGTAGATATTTTCCAAAACATTGCAATAGGCGGGATGATCGTCGTCGGAATAGCCGTTCTTAGCTCCATTACATTGCTTCCTTCCGTACTCATCACATTAGGCGATCGTATCGAAAAATGGCAATTGCTAAAGCCTAAGGCCAATCGCTTAGATAGCTGGCGAATCTTCGCCAATCGCGTCATTAAGCGCCCAATCACCATCACACTCGTCGCGTTCGTCTTACTCGGCATCGCCGTCATTCCTGTGAAGAATATGGAATTGACCATTCCACAGATTGACTCCTTGCCAACTTCCTACGATACACGTCAAGCATTTGAATTAATGGATGAAACATTCGGCCTGAGCGAACAGTCATCCGTCTATGTCATTGCGGAACGGGCAAGCGGCTGGACAGATGAAGATGGATTACAGTCTATGAAAACGCTAGAAGAACTACTTGCAAAAGACGCACTCGTCGATGACGTCACGACGATCTTCAGCATGAGCGATATCCAGTCTGTCAATGAATGGACGCAAGCGATGATGGCTCCTGAAATGGCTGCCCAGCTGACGCCCCTTCTGGAAACATTTGTCCAAGATGACCAACTGATGATTCCCGTAACCCTTCGTGCAGATGGTACTTCCGATGTCGCACAAGATTGGGTACGCGACTGGTCTACGAAGGATACCGAATGGAATTTATCCATCGGCGGACAAGCAAAGTTCAATCAGGAAATCTTCGATGAGATTTTGGATAAAGTCGGCTATGCGCTCCTGATCATTATTGTTTCGACTTTCTTTATCCTAATGATTGCTTTCCGCTCAATCGTCATTCCTATTAAAGCCATTCTTATGAATGTCATCGGGCTAGCCGCAACGTTTGGTATACTCGTTTACATCTTCCAATATGGACATTTCGGGATTGCGGCAGGAACAATTGCCCTCATCATTCCGGTTATTGTCTTTAGCCTCGTCTTCGGACTGAGTATGGACTACGAAGTCTTCCTGATTTCTCGGATGCAGGAGGAGTATGCGAATTCGTTTGACAACGACCGTGCAACAGTTGAAGGTCTTGCAACGACGAGTAAAATCATTACCTCTGCCGCACTCATTATGATTGTGCTGACAGGAGCCTTCGCCTTCACGGATGTCATGCCCGTGAAGCAAATCGGTGTCGGAATCGCCATCGCGGTTGCCATTGATGCGACAATTATCCGCCTGCTCCTCGTCCCAAGTCTGATGAAATTATTCGGCAAATGGAACTGGTGGCTTCCTTTCAACAAAGGGCTTTATCGTTCTGACAATAGACGATTTGAACAACGTAAATAAGCTACACTGACAATAGAAAAACGGTTTTGCACATGACTTCAAAGTGCAAAACCGTTTTTTCATTTTTCCTTCATGCTCTTTTGTTTCTTCTTTTGATTGTATTTCTTCCTTCTCTTCATCTCTATTTCTCTCGCACATTGGATATGTTTCGGTTGTCCAAAAAGTGGATCCAGCTTCAAAATAAGCTCCATATGCTTTTTTAAGAAAAAATATTTATGGACATTGGTGGAAATATAGGACGTTAGAATCGTGAAAAATGCTATACAAATAAACAGTGCGAACATCCCGGCCGCCTCACTTCCGTTCAAAGAAACAAACCGAAGAAAGCCTATTCCCGCTATGAGTATAAGAAAAGGCCATAGAGGGATTTTCCAGTCCTTTTTATGTTGCAGCTTTGCGTACGTCCCTGCATAGAGCATTTTATAATTCCACCAATTCATCACAAACGGTAGGCTATTGACGAGGAACAGCGTCAACATAATCGGCCACACGCCTGAAACATGAAGATGTGCGTAAAGGATTTTTACAAGCGTTATCGACAACACAAAGGTATTCACAAACCCATAAATGCCAAAATATAAATAGAAGGACAACTCAAATCGATAGGGATCAACAAGATACAAAATTCCCCATAGATTGATAATCATAGCTGGGATGAAAGCAATGATAAATAATGAAAAGACGAAAGGTTCTCCTAGAAGCGGCAGCAAACCGCAAAAATTTAAGAATAACAAATTAAACCCCAAGACATTCTCTCTATGTTGCTTCACACCTTGTAACTGTAAATAAGAAGCGGTGATTTTATCAACGCCTAGTTTCCGCATGCGCCTATCCATTCATCATTCCCCCATGCGCAATCGACATCGAAAATCGTCCCCGTCAAAACACCTGCGTCTCAGCGTCTTTATTGAGTAGTCGAATCGGAAGTTTAAAAATAATGTCACGCCCTTTGAAAAGCCTCTCGCCATCCCCCAAAAAAGGGCCAAAAGTAAGGGTAAGTGATTCTATTTGTGCTAGCTCTGCCTTGGTTAATAAAAAGACATGGAACTTTTCAGCCGATTCCCCTGGTCCAAGAATCCGAATCTTATCCGACTCAAGCATTCCCTCTTTTCTATAGCGTGTTTCGTTTTGATCGTATAACGCCGAGGAAATAGCGCTTAAATCCAATGTTTCATTAGACTGATTGTCAATTTGAAATTTAGCAGTTACCGCAAAAATCTCGTCCTCTTCATCGAACTCGTAGAATTTATCCATATGCGCTGGCGATGGTTCAACTTTTGCATATTGTACGCCTTCAAGTTCAACTTGAACCTCTCCAAGGCGTAGCTGTTGACCAATGTCAGTCTTTTCATATGCAATTGTCTTACTACCCAAATTTTTATTTACAATCGCATCTTGATAAAGTACTGGCGCCGAAGCTAGCTCCTTTTTATAAGCATCGCTGTAAACAAAGTCGAAAACTGCCGCTTCAAATTTCCTTGTATAATCATCCTCCGCCTCTCTAGCCAATCCAGCAATATTAAATTTAGGACGGAGTTCAGTCATTTTGTCATATTCTTCTTGTGAAAGGACGAATGTCTGAAAACGTTGTTCTTTGAATCCCGCTGGATATACTCCTTCCTCTTCCAAATTCAGCTCTTCATCAAGAGGGATGAAGTGACGCTTATTTCCAACTAACGTACTCTCACGGTCTTCTAAATAAATGGTTAACATATCGCTATAGTAGACAGGATCTTTTCGCTTATTTTCAATTGTTACCAATGCAGAAATAACGTACCCTTCCCGTTTTCCTTTAAAAATATCCTCATACCACTGGTTGACGCCCGTTACTTTCGTCAGCTGGTATTTATCCACAGACACAATAAAGTCGTTCATGTCATATATAAACCCCGGCTTCTTATTTGTATAAAGGATTTCTACTTCTCCTGCGGTCAATTCAGCAATCATCGGATTGAGGGGGTTTTTCCCCGTACCTTGTTTCGGCTTAGGGTAATCTTCATCAGCACTCGCTTTCACATCGGTAACTGGCACCTTTTCGCTTTCTCCCTTTTTTTCCTGTACACATGCCCCCAGCAAGAAAGCAGCCATTCCAAGGATCAACATCCCCTTCCACTTATTCATTTTCCCTACCTCCCTTATTACTCTCGATGAAAAAACGCATTTCATGGTCCATCACCTTTAATATATATTTTTTGTATTATCGCGGTAACGTAAACAGCACATTACTTTCATCGAATAACTTCTTTCCGTCCTCTCCCACAAATGGCCCAAAGAGAAGTTCAAATTTCTTATGATTGTCAAACTGGGATTTTTCCAAAAGGAAGACATGATACTTTTCACCCGACTCACCTGGCTTAAGCGTTCTTAATCTCTCGGGTTCTAGTGATCCATGATTGGAATACTTATATTCGTTGTCATCCACACTCAAAGTCGAGCGAATGCTAGACAGACTCAATGTTTCATCAGATTTATTGTCAATGGTGAGCTTAACCGTTAGCGCAACAATCCTATCATCTGCGAAGCTACCGAAAATATACTGATATTGATCTGCCGGTTCAATTTTTGTATATTGAACACCTTCAAGCGTTACTCCCACACTACCTAGTTCCAGCTTTTGGCCAATATCGTTCTTTTCGAAAATCATTGTTTTATCTGCCATGTTTCGCCTCGTCAAGTCATCGCGGTAAAAAGTAGGGCCCGCTGCAACCGACTCGGCATTCTTTGCACTATAGATGAAATCGTAAATAGCATCTTCCGGAAAGTCTTCAAGCATATCTTCTCGTTCAGAAGCGCCTCTACCAATCGTGAATTTCGGGTCCGTCTTCTTCATCTTTTTATATTGCTCACTCGTCATGATAAACGATATAAAATCTTGCTTCTTAACCCCTGGAAGATACTTATTACGATTGGCCAAATCCTCCGAATTTAACACCTCTTCACGTGGCACCAGTGAGAATTTATCACCGTGAACGACACCTAACCGATCGTCTATCGATAATGACGTATATCCAGAATAATAGACCGGGTTACTGCGCTTATTTTCATAAGTCGCCAAAGCCGTCACGACGTAGCCCTCCAAACTCCCTTTGAACAAATACTCGGAATCACGGTTCACATCAGACACTTTCGTAATTTGATATTCATCAATCGTCACAACAAAACCATCCATATCATGAACGTAGCCCGGCGCTTTATTCGTATAAAGAACTTCTACATCGCCTTCGGTCATCTCCGCAATGTTCGGATTGAGAACTTCCGAGTCATCTTGAACAACGGATTCATCCGATGGTTCCCGCTCTTCTAAAGCCGCCCGTAGCTCTGCCAACGCACCGTCTACTTCAGACGTTTCTTCTGTTTCTCCAAGCTCAATCTTCCCACTACTTTTTTCTTCTGATTCCTTCTCATTATTTCCACAGGCTGCAAGTAAAATGGCGCTTGCACCTAAAGTAAACAACACTTTTCGATAGTTCATTCCATCGACACCCTTCCCATTTCCTGTTTATAAAGGTCCTTCCATTAATTAATCACACTGAAGTGCTGATTAACACTAAATAACCGAAAACAGGAAGGAAGAACCTACCAATATTTTGGTAATCTATTTATTTCCACCTACCTTCATCCATTCTTTATACCTAATTTCATAGGAGGAAAAATGGATTTCAAGCCCTTTCTTTTGAAACGTAGGCCATAAAAAAAGAGCAGAGTTTTCACTCCGCCCAAGACCAATCCTCTATCACTTCAACAACCGACACAACCGATTCCAGCCCTGCATCCCCCTGTTTAAACGTTGCAGTCATCGTAAAATAAATGGCTGCCACAACGGCGACGATAAGGATCACTAGACCAATGACGAGATGACTGCCCTTCATTGTGCGTCACCTGCACCTTGCACGAGAGTGAATCGCTCCTCTTTCAAGTACGTAACCGCCTCAGCATAATCCCCAAAACTATCTTCCAAGTTTAAGCCGTGATATAAATTCCAAGCGTCCATCTCTTCCATCAAGACCAACTTGTCCCCCGCAGCATTGACCCAATGTTGCTCAGCAGGCTGCTCCTGCGCTTCTTCCTGCGCCAAAGCCTTAATCGAATCCACAATCGTTGCACGCAGTTCCTCTTCCGTCGCTTCTCGAATATTGACGAGACCTCGGTCATCTGTAGCATACCCAGGAATTCCCGCTACATAGACGAAACCATTGCCATTTGGATGTAAATGTTGAACAACAACCGTTTTGTCGAACAAACTGTCTTCATAATGGTAGTTCACTCGTTTCATGGACACGTCTTTTCGTGTCAACTCAGGGAATGATTCAATAATTGCTTGCTTCTGTTCAAATGTCAGCATATGCGCCCACTCTTTTCCACTCTATTTTCGTTTAAGTATACCATCATTCTTCTTTCACCGATAACCCCAACACACGAGCAAAGCCAATCGCCTGCTCCTTTGACACAATACAACCTGCAAGTTTCGGCAGCGTCACTTCAATTCGTTCATATGTACTGTCCGACAAGTCAATCCCCTTCAAATCCGTTTCAGAGAAATTACTATTGTCGAGCTTACATCGCTGAAACGCTACATTCTTAAACGTACATTCATACAGATCACTGTCGACTAAACTACAGTCCGTAAACTCCACTTCTTTCATCACCGAAAAACTGAAATTGCTATAACGTCCATCGCAGTCGTTGAATAACGTATGGCCAAGCCTCGCATTCGCAAAATCCGCTCCCGTTAATTTCGAATTAATCAATTCACAACGATGAAACGACGCATTTTGGAAATCAACATTCGATAAATCACAACAATCGAATACCACATCGACAAATTCGGCAGCCTGTAAATCATCCGCCGCAAATGACACATCTTTAAAAATAACATTGTCAAAAGCGAGTCGTTCCCCTCTCGCTCCTGGCATTACACCGCCATCAAAACGAACATTTTCCACATAACCTTCATCGTCCCACAACGCATCGAAATCCATCTGCTGATGCGTTACAGACAATTTAGGCTTTTGCCTTTTCACAACCTTTTTCTTCACCAATATCATCGCCCCTTAGCGCGTTTTCCATTCTGCAAAAATCACAATCAACACAATAACGGCGATGGCAAGAACATCAATTACGCCTCGGCGTAATTGCGTCCAGATTTTTTTCGAGCTCGGGGCCTACAGGAAGTAGGTCATGCAACCGTTGCCGCAGGACGCGGCGAACTTAGGTTGCCTTCTAAAGCTCCTTTAAAAATCTGTGACATCCGCCGGAGGCTTAGGCCTGCACGACGCAGGTCATGCAGGTGTTGCCACAGGACGTGGCAACCTTAGCCTGCGTACCTCTATCGTTCAGCGGGCATTTGAACACCCACTGAACAGAAAAACAAAATCGCATTCATCTCGCCACCTATCGAGGTGGGAGTTTTCTGCTGAATGAATATAGAACCAACTTGGTATGTTACTAATCCCGCCAAACATATGCCCGCCTCCTATTGAACCTTGTTAACACCCGTAATTATCGTGAAATCTATCGTAATTTCCGGTATCCCCATCTGAAGTGCTTGTTCAATCTTCTCTTCACTCGCTCCCCATGTTAGTGGTGTCATCCGAATCAGCGGTGCAAGTAGCGAAGATGGCAACGGGAATGCATACGTAATTCTTTCCGTACGAACCCCGTCAAAATGCTCCGCCACGCGTGCTACCGGATCCGCCTCGTCTTTCTGCCCTTTATCTTCATAAAAAATCGCCCTTAACTCTTTCAAATAGCCACTTTCCGGTACCGCCTTCACAAACAATCCACCCGGCTTTAATAAACGAGTAAACTCTGCATAATTGGCCGGCGATAAAATATTGAGTAAGGCACCGAACTTGTCATCCTGAAATGGGCAATTCGCTAAATCCGCCACACTCCAAATCGAACCAGGATACGCTTTCGAAGCCGTAGCAATCCCCTCTTTCGCAAGGTCAATGCCAACACCTGTCACATCGTCAGCTAATTGTGCAAGAATCGCCGACAAATGCGTCCCTTCTCCGCAACCTGCATCGAGAATAACCGCTTGCTCCTGCCCGTTGATATGCGCGCTAACTGTTTCGATTAGCGCTTCAAGCATTCCTGCGAAAAACCCGCTACTCATCACCATTTTCCGCGCTTCAAAAAGGGATTTATCATACTTCGTCACATGCGCTTGTGGCGCCAAATTCACATATCCACTTTTAGATAAATCATATGAATGATTATCCATACAAACGAGCCGTGACTCGTCCATCATCGTCATCTGCGACGAGCAAATCGGGCATCGAAAAAGCCCCTCATTCCGCTCAATCACTCGTGCATTCATCATTTTTTTCGATAAAGTCATCCATTTTAACTCCGATCATTTGTTGTGCTACTAGTATACCGTTTTTCGACGGGTACTGGAAATGCAAGACAGTCGGGTGCAGGCACTACGATAAAATATTGATGGGAAATGCTTTACATTTTCACTGAACAATTTTCGTTCCGCTTTCGGCAAATGATTCATGACAGCTTAATAGAAGGAATCAATTCCTCCTGCTCAAAGGGCGAGTGTGTCTTTGGCCGCCATTCTAAGTTAAGAGTCAGCTATTCATTCTTCCCAAAAAGCATGCGCACTTTGTATACCCATGTCCTTGGAGAGCGACGGATGAATAACCACCATAGGATTATCGAGAAACGTGTGTAGGGATGTGACGAAGTCACATCCCTACACATATAAACATCTCGATAATGGTATAAAAGTTGTTCAATCCAAAGCACTCCGAAAGCACTTGTATACAAAGTACTTAGTGAACGTGACAAAACAAGTAACTATTTCCAACGACGTAGTTCCCACTGTATTCATGACACACCAACAGGTTACAATACGAATAAGGAGGCATTGCATGAAACGATTATTCCTGTTCATCTTATTGCTCGCTGCACTATACATCGCAAAACCACTATGGGAGGCACCGGTCTCAAAGTATGTCGACATCTCTTTCCTTGAACCTGTCGACGACAAGATTCACTCCCTGTTGAATAAAGAATCACTGGACACCGCAATCCACTACATTCGTGATACGACGGACAAAGCTGTCCTTTTTCTTACAAAAAAAATTGAACAAGTAGAAGAAGCTGTTCCAGAAGTTGAAAAGCCCTCGTTGACCAAACCAACAACAACCCAGCTCTCCATTCACAACATCGAACTAGGGAGTACAGAAGAACAAGTAACAGCCCAACTTGGCACACCTAAAAATCGCTCGATGAATGAATATGGAAGCGATTGGTTAACGTATCATAACAACTACCAAAACTTCGTCATGGTATCCTTCGATGACAAACGGACCGTCAATGCCATTTATACGAACGACAAACTGATTGCTTCAACAGCTGGCATCGCATACGGTTCTCCGAAAGCTGCCGTACGCGAAGCACTCGGAGAACCAATCAAAGAAATTCGCAAAGGCTTGAACATCTACATCCTCCAAGAAAGCGAGGGCTTTGACGTCTTTGAATCGGCGGACAGCTACACATACGTTTTTTATGATGTACATCAAAATCATACGGTCACAGCCGTTCAACTCATCTCCAATACATTGGAACAACAAAAAACCGGCATTTATGCCGGCGGGAACGCACAATTACGTGATGGGTTTGAACAACAGCTCTTCGATTTAACGAATGCCGCACGCGTTCGCCATGGACTTTCTGCCCTTCAATGGGAGGACAATGTGGCTGGAACAGCACGCAATCACAGCATCGATATGGCAGACAATGATTATTTCAACCATGATAACCCACAGGGGCAATCGCCTTTCGACCGGATGGATAATGATGGCGTGACCTATCGTAGCGCAGGCGAAAACCTTGCATATGGCCAATCCAGCAGCATTTTTGCACATGAAGGACTCATGAACTCTATCGGTCATCGTGAAAACATCCTGTTAGATATTTATAGCCACCTCGGCACTGGCGTTGCCTTCAACGAAAAATCCCAACCGTATTATACGGAAAACTTTTTGTTGAAATAACTTTCTACTTTGTGACGGCTGCACACGCGATTCGCGCACCTGAATTACCAGACGGATCCGTTTTGTAGTCGTCTGCTTTTTCATGGATGACAAGTGCACTGCCGTCACGATCCAAAATCGAATTGTCAGCACCCGACTTCAACGTAATCTCATTATCTTTCATCTTCGCGGAAACCTTACCATCCGCATCTACTTCAATATTTGGCAAATCCCCTAAATGGAAGCCTTTCGGATTTTCAAAGCCATGCTCTTTCTTTTTCGGATTAAAATGCCCACCTGCAGACGTAAAGTCCGGCGGCGTACAGACACCCGTTTCATGAATATGGATGCCCTTCGTACCAGGAGGTAACCCTTCCGCCGCTAGCTCAATGATGACGCCATCCTCTTCTTCCGTAAAACTGACCTCACCGATTTGATTCCCTTCTGTGTTTAAAATCGGCGCAACGACCGATTGCATCTTCTCCCCACTCACAGGCAGCTTCTCGTCGCCACGCCCACATCCGCCGGCAATTAATAACACAGATAACATACCTACCAGTAACATCTTATATGACAATACAATTCCTCCTCAATTACACTTCTTTAAGAAGGATGGTCTACATGCCAAAAATTATGTCTGGAAAACTATCCCTTTACCGTAAACAGATAAACAAAAACCGCTGCCATCCCATTTTCGTGGAATAAACAGCGGTTTAATCATTATGCAAGTACTAATTTCTCAAGCTCCATCGGTGTAATATAAACGCCGTCTTTGTAGACACGCATATTTCCACCGGAAATTTCGTCGATCAGCATGATATCACCTGTTACACCGTCACGTCCGAATTCCAATTTAATGTCATATAGCTCTAGCCCTTTTGCAGCAAGTTCCTCTTTGACAACACCGGAAATTTCCTTCGTTAACGCTTCTAGTGTTACATATTCTTCCGCTGTCAAAATACCCAGCTGCGCAAGACCGTCTTGCGTAATCGGTGGATCGTTACGATCATCGTCTTTTAACGTTACTTCCACAAATGCATCCAACGCTTGTCCCTCTTCACAATACGCACCGTATCGACGTAAAAAACTACCTACAGCACGATAGCGGCAAATCACTTCTAGCCCTCTGCCGAACATCTGTGCAGATTTCACAGTCATCGTCACTTCGTCAATATCAGCAGCAACATAATGTGTCGGAATCGATTTCTCTGCCAATTTCTCAAAGAAAAATTTCGTCATCCGCAGTCCTGACTGCCCCGCTCCTTCAATCGTTAACCCAACCGTATTGGCACCCGGGTCAAAAACCCCGTCTTCCCCAGTTACATCATCTTTGAATTTCAGCAGCACATTATTGCCGTCCAACTTGTATACATCTTTCGTCTTTCCTTTATACAAAAGTTCCATGCGTCAAGTTCCTTTCTCTGTTGAGATCTATGAGAATCAATTACGCCTCATCTTCAGTATAATGCAGGAATCGTAGAAGAAAAAGGATTAATCATCATTCTTCGGCATCATTTTACCTGTCACACAATTTCGACCAGATGCTTTCGATGCATAAAGCAACTCATCCGCTCGCACAAAAATCGTTTCAGCCGTGTCCCCTTGCACATAACCCGTCACACCAAAACTGACCGTAATCTGACCCACAGCTCCGAAGTCATGCTGTTCAATCTTACACCTCAAGCGTTCAGCTATTTGTAAAGCTTCGCATTCCTTGACCTCCAAGATGATAATAAATTCCTCTCCTCCCCATCTGGCTAAATGCGCGTCCTTCCTCATATTCACTTGAACAACTCGAACAATCTCCTGTAATATATCGTCCCCGACTTTATGCCCAAAACAATCGTTCACCTGTTTAAAACGATCGACATCAAAAAATAACAGTGAAAAACTGCCGTCGCCCTGTGCCGCATCTAGATACTGCTTCATCCACACATCAATCTGCTGGCGATTTCCAACTTGCGTAAGCGCATCCACATACAGCTGTCTGCGTATCACTTTTAGTTCCCCACGCATCCGAAACAACTCATGTATGAAAAATATAATGATTATATAAACAGCGGTCGAAATATAAAAATCTATTAACAAGTTTATAAAACAAGCATCTAACTGCCGATAAAACAACAATCCAGGAACTATGGATAGAGTTAGTAGCAAAATCGATACCCTTAACGCCTGCTTCTTTTTCAGAAGGAAAAAGATTAACAGGATAATGAGCGGTGTACACATACTAAACGATCGTAATGTATCCATTTCGGCAGTCTGCACATGTTGCCATACTGTAAATACCAATCGACTTACATGATAGACAATCACGAGCCACAATAAATAATACTCTACGATGCGCTGTTCTCGTTTCCAATACACCGATAGCCATCCAACGATAAACGCTATCACAAACAAACTATTTATATAAAATTCACCGGTATAGTTACGATTAACAATTTGTAAAACGAACGACACGAACGTAACTAAAAAAATGCCAGGCAATAACAGCAAGTAAATCACCCATCTTAGGTCGTCGAACGTTTCAATATGCTTCAACATAATGCCTATTGCTCCTCCGTGCTTGTTCACCCTTATTTATACCGTCATTATACTACTAAACTGTTTAGTACGGTTTAAATACGTATTCTGTATACATGTTTTGATTTCTTGATGCACATCAAGGTTCCATCTCTCAAAACACCTTATGCTATAGACAAAAGTAAAAACAACATAACTGGAGGATGATTCACATGAAAAAAGTCGTATTTGGTTTAGAGCCACTAAGTTGCCCGTCTTGCATTAAGAAAATTGAAAGTGCACTCAAAAAAGTAGACGGTGTCAAGGATGCCAAGGTTTTATTTCACTCTGGGAAAGTACGTGCTCAATTTGACGACAGCCTCATTCAAGCAGATGAACTGCAACAAATGATTGTCAAACTAGGTTATCCCGTGCTTTCACAAAAAGTGTCGTAATCGAAAGGAGGAATCATTGACATGAATGCCAAACGAACGTCCCAGATTACCGCCATTTCAGGCGTGCTGCTTGCGGTAGCAATCGGGCTGCATATCGCCAATCTACACACTTGGCGACAAGCCGCACTGATTGCTGCAACAATCATTGCCGGAACCCCAATTGTGATTAAAGCACTCAAAGCCCTTCGTATGAAGGCATTCAGCATTGAACTTTTGGTCACGATTGCTGTCATTGGTGCATTGTTCATCGGCGAATATGTTGAATCGGCAGCGGTCACATTCCTGTTTCTATTCGGAGCATTTCTTGAAGCACGTACACTCGAAAAAACACGGTCTTCCTTAAAGTCTTTAATTGACATGGCGCCACTTGAAGCAACAATCATCCGTGATGGCGAAACAATAACTGTCGCCATTGACGATGTTGAACAAGGCGACCAAGTCATTATTCGTTCAGGTGAAAAAGTAGCGGTCGATGGTCATATCGCTTCAGGTACTGCAACGCTGAACGAATCGGCCATTACCGGCGAGTCTGTCCCCGCTTCTAAATCCATCGATGATCGCGTATTCAGCGGAACTATCGTCGACAATGGCTTCATCGAAGTAATTGCTGATCGCGTTGGTGGCGACACAACATTCGCACGCATTATCGAACTTGTAGAAGAAGCACAGGAATCTCAATCGAAAACAGAAAAATTCCTCGATCGTTTTGCTAACATCTACACCCCAACGATTGTCGTATTATCAGTACTCGTTTACATCTTTACCCGAAACATCGAAATGACGTTAACGTTCCTCGTCATCGCTTGTCCAGGAGCACTCGTCATCTCCGCACCCGTTTCCATCGTCGCCGGGATTGGCAATGGTGCACGCAATGGGGTGATCGTCAAAGGCGGCGACATTATGGAGAAGCTGGCAAAAATCGATACTGTCGTGTTTGACAAAACAGGCACACTGACACGCGGACGCCCTGAAGTAACAGACATCCATGTATTCACAGGCAATCCACAACAGTTATTGCAGATTGTTGCGGAAGCTGAAATGATTTCCGAACACCATTTAGGGCAAACGATTGTCAAAGAAGCACAAAAGCAAAACCTGCCACTTGTCCATGAACCCGAAAACGCCGAAGTCATTAAAGGTAACGGCATTCGTGCACAAATCGAAGGCAAACAACTCATCATCGGCAACCGTAAATTGATGGCTGCAGAAGGAATTGCGATTGAAGATTCGGTCGAAGCCTATGCAGTCCAACGTGAAAAGTTGGGCAATACAGCGGTTTTTGCCAGTGTCGATGGCAAAATTGCAGGCATTTTCTCCATCGCGGACAGAATCCGTCCAGAAGCCGAAAGTGCGCTGCAACAATTACGGGCAGACGGTGTGAAACGCATTATCATGCTAACAGGCGACAATCGCCATACGGCTGAACTCGTAGGCACACAGCTCGGATTCGATGAAGTCCATGCAGAGCTACTCCCAGAGGATAAGGTCGCCATGGTGCAGAAGCTGAAAGACGCAGGTTATAACGTTGCCATGGCTGGAGATGGCATTAATGATGCACCTGCAATCGCAACGGCAGACATCGGACTCGCAATGGGTGAAGGCGGTACAGATATCTCGATGGAAACAGCAGACGTCGTGCTAATGGCCGACCGGTTGGACCAATTTTCCCATGCCTACGCACTCGCTAAAGCAACCGTTCGCAACATGAAACAAAATACATTTTTCGCAGTCGGAACAGTCGTTATCCTACTCGCTGGTGTCCTGCTCGGCAAAGTGTTCCTAGCATCTGGTATGCTCATTCATGAATTGAGCGTCCTGGCAGTTATCTTGAACGCTATCCGATTAATTCGGTATAGTAAGAGAAAGCCAGAGCAGTCGCCAACAGAAGCAGCGCTATTAACGGAGTAAGGTGGTAGGAACATGACAGAAGATCACCATTGCAATCACCATACAGAAGAAGGCCTAGAGATGCAGAAATTGTGCATCTCTATCGTGCCGATTTTTAACCATTTAAATGCATCTGAAATGCAAGAAATTGTTAAACAGACAAACTCCGTTTCACATCGCCGCGGTCATACGATTTACCGAGCAAGCGAACCTTCAGACGGTTTGTACATTGTCCATAAGGGGCGGGTCAAAATATATCGACTCTCCGATAACGGTAAAGAACAGCTCGTTCGTATTTTGGAGCCAGGAGACTTTACTGGCGAACTGTCATTATTCACAGCATCCATTCACGATGCCTATGCAGAGGCATTAGAACCCGTAGAGTTATGCATTATGGGGCGCGAGAACTTTCAGCAATTTTTATTGAAGTATCCCGCAATTGCACTGAAAGTACTCTCTGAATTTTCCACACGATTAGCCAAAACCGAACAACAGGCCGCCCGCATTGCTATGGAGTCTACAGAAACGCGTGTCGCCATGTATCTCGCGGATCAGGTGGAAGAACAACAACACGGCAACATTACCTTGCCAATGAGCCGTAAAGACCTCGCCTCCCATCTTGGCACAACACCTGAAACCGTCAGCCGCAAACTGACCGATTTCGAAAACGCAGGGTGGATTAAGCAACGAGGACAGCGCGATATCGTCATTATTGACCTAGATGCATTATTACTAATTTAACCAGCCCATTTTTTTGAAGTTTCTACTCGTCTCCACGTGTACCTTTGATGTATAATAAAATGATTAAATCTAGACACAATCGGAAGAGAGTGAACCTCTATGGGTCGTAAATGGAATAATATTAAAGAAAAGAAAGCGTCCAGAGATGCAAATACGAGTCGTATTTATGCAAAATTTGGTCGTGAAATTTATGTTGTCGCCAAACAAGGCGAACCTGATCCAGAACTGAACCAAGCGCTAAAAATTGTCGTTGAACGTGCGAAAACATATAGTGTACCAAAAGCCATCATTGATCGTGCCATCGAAAAAGCAAAAGGCGGTTCAGAAGAAAACTTCGATGAGCTACGCTATGAAGGCTTCGGACCAAACGGCTCAATGGTCATCGTCGATACATTGACAAACAACGTCAACCGTACCGCTTCTGAAGTACGCGCAGCATTCGGGAAAAACGGTGGCAATATGGGCGTTAGCGGCTCCGTATCATATATGTTCGATGCAACGGCTGTGTTCGGCATTGAAGGCAAAACAGCAGATGAAGTCCTAGAACTGCTCATGGAAGCGGACATCGAAGTACGCGATATCCTAGAGGAAGAAGAAGCGGTTATCGTCTATGCCGAACCTGACCAATTCCATGCTGTACAAGAAGCATTCAAAAGTGTCGGCATTACAGAGTTTACGGTTGCCGAGTTAACTATGCTTGCACAAAACGAGGTCTCACTTGAAGCCGATGCACACGCACAATTCGAAAAAATGATTGATGCATTAGATGATTTGGAAGATGTGCAGCAGGTTTATCATAATGTAGGCGAAGAGGAATAATCACAATAATCCGCCCTTTCATTCACACAGACGACGTGCTATGCTAATCACGAGCATACTAATTTCATATACAATTTGACCATTAGGGGAATCCTTTTAAAGGACTGAGAGACGAGTGCAACTCCGATACCCTTATTACCTGAACAGGTTCGTACCTGCGTAGGGAAGTGGCGCGTCTTCTTATTCAAGTGCATACCTATGCCATTGACAGACCACTTTCCGCATTCGGAAAGTGGTCTTTTTGTATGGAAAGGAGACGTTTTATGAAGTTGATTGCTGTCACCAATGACCAAATGACAACTGCGCAGTTACTAGAAACACTATTGACCATTGAAGCCGATATTGACGCTGTCATCTTGCGCGAGAAGTCCAAAACAGATGCCGAAATGGTGGACTTGATTCAAAAATTAGGCGAATCTGGGTTCGATCAAAGCAAAATTATTATCCATGGGCGAGCCGATATGGCTGTTCTGACAGGTATTTTACAAGTACAACTGCCCGGGCATAGCCTACCACTTGCTCAAGTGAAAAAGCACTTCCCTAACATTGCGTTTGGGCGCTCTGTCCATTCCTTCAAGGAAGCAGAAGCCGCCTATCAAGCAGGTGCAGATTGGTTGCTTTACGGACATGTATTTACAACTGCATCGAAGGAGGGCCTGCCTCCACGCGGGACGACAGAGCTTATTCAAATCGCAACACAGCTTCCAGTTCCCGTCTATGCAATCGGAGGGATACGGTCTGAACATCTTCCCTCTTTACAACGAGCAGGCATTTCAGGTGTCGCCTTCATGTCGGCAATTTTCAATAGTCATGAACCTGTAACAGCTATTGCGGCATACAAGGAGGCAAGCCATGTCACACCATGTTGATGTCGCCATTATCGGCGGAGGAATTATCGGTTGTAGCATTGCCTATTACCTCGCAAAAGCTGGGCTTACTGTTGGACTTGTCGAACGCGATAACCTTGCACAAGGTACAACACAAGCAGCGGGCGGTATGCTTGGCGCTCATTCTGAGTACATAAATGACGGCTTTTATGCATTTGCACGCGAAAGTCAGACACTGTACAAAACCTTTCAACAAGAGATAGGCATAGACATTGGCTACACAACGGGTGGTATCCTTCAATTCGCATACACGGAGGAAGAACTACTGGCAGGAGCACGATGGAACGACGCTACTTATCTCACGTCTGAGGAATTCCACAACCAACTTCCGCACATCGCATCGCCTGCACGGGGGGCTTATCTATTCACTGAAGATGTACATGTCCACCCACAAAAAACAGCCCTCGCCTTTTGCCAAGCGGCACAACAGCTAGGGGCGACTGTATCGACTGGTATTTACATCGATGACATTAAGGCAACCGGCGAAGGCTACCAAGTTGCTCACCTACTTGCAAAACACGTCGTCATCGCAGGTGGTTCGGCAAGCACAGAACTTATCCCTGGACTGCAAATGTCGGCCGTGAAAGGGCAATGTATGCAACTCGATGCACGGGACAGGCAACTGCCTTATACATTGTGCCATCAAGGACGCTACGTCATTCCCCGTCCCGATGGCACACTCGTCATCGGAGCAACAATGGAACCAGACGTGTTGGATGTGGATACAACAACTAGTGGAAATGTCGCACTGCATGACATCGCAGAACGCTTTATCCCAGGGCTTTCTCAGTTCCCTGTGCTCAAACGCTGGGCTGGGCTTCGACCGAAAACGGTAGATGAACTCCCCTATATCGGGCGTGTTCCAGGACAAGAAAACATGCATGTAGCAGCAGGACATTTTCGCAATGGAATCTTATTAGCACCTGCAACAGCTTGTCTGATTCGGGATTTGATTGTCGGACAGACAGTGCCGACAGAAAGGCTTGAGGCATTTAATCCAAAAAGGGGGATTTTTCATGAAGAAAACCATCGAGTTGAACGGCAATTCGTTTGATGTACCAGCAGAAATCGAAAACGTGCAAGCATTACTCGGTCATCTAAATTTGGCAGACCGGATTGTCATTGTGGAAATGAACAAGGATATTCTAGCGAAAGAAGCATACGACAAACCCATCAATGACCGGGACCAAATCGAAATCATTCACTTTGTAGGAGGCGGATAATCATGTTAACTATCGGGAATAAAACCTTCCATTCAAGACTGCTGTTAGGAACAGGTAAGTATCCATCATTTGACGTACAAAAAGAAGCGGTGCGGGTATCAGAATCAGAGATTTTAACGTTCGCAGTAAGACGGATGAATATTTTCGAGCCGACACAACCGAACTTCCTTGAACAACTTGATCTTTCGAAATACACATTGTTGCCCAATACGGCAGGGGCAAAAACAGCAGAAGAAGCCGTACGCATCGCCAAGCTAGCAAAAGCATCTGGACTTTGCGACATGGTGAAAGTGGAAATTATCGGCTGCGACCGCTCCTTACTACCTGATCCCGTGGAAACCCTTCGCGCAACAGAAATGTTGTTAGATGAAGGATTCATCGTCCTTCCGTATACATCGGATGACGTCGTACTGGCGCGTAAATTATGCGAACTTGGTGTGCATGCCATCATGCCAGGCGCTTCCCCTATCGGATCGGGACGCGGCATTTTAAATCCACTCAACTTGGCATTTATTATCGAGCAGTCCAATGTTCCAGTCATCGTCGATGCGGGCATCGGCTCGCCGAAAGACGCAGCCTATGCAATGGAACTTGGTGCGGACGGGGTTTTATTGAACACAGCCGTATCTGAAGCGGGAGATCCTGTAAAAATGGCGCTTGCTATGAAGCTAGCTATCGAAGCAGGACGACTTAGCTTTGAAGCCGGACGCATGCCCGAACGCGATTATGCCGTTGCCAGCAGCCCACTGGAAGGACTTGTGCCAAATTGACGGGAAAATATTCTCGCCAGGAACTGTTTGCCCCCATTGGTGAAGAGGGACAACAGCGCATTCGCGAAGCAAGTGTTTTCGTGTTAGGGGCAGGTGCACTCGGTTCCTCCGGCGCTGAAATGCTCGTTCGCGCTGGCGTCAGACGCGTTACCATTGTTGATCGTGACATTATCGAATGGACAAATCTGCACCGACAACAACTGTACACGGAGCAAGATGTCATCGACCAATTACCTAAGGCGATTGCTGCAGAAAAGCGATTGACGGCCATTAATAGCGACGTCACCGTCACTGGAATTGTGGCAGATGTTATTCCGCAAAACGTGCTTGAATTAATAAGCGGACACGATGTCGTGTTAGATGCAACAGACAACATCGAAACACGACTGCTGGCAAATGACGCAGCACTGAAGCTCGGTATCCCCTTCTTCATGGGTGCATGCGTCGGCAGTTATGGGCTGACGTTTCCAATCGGCATCAGAAGTAACCAGCCTTGCCTTCATTGTTTACTAGAAACATTGCCAGCACAAACGTTAACTTGTGATACCGTCGGCGTCATTAGCCCCATTGTCGTCACAACCGCCGCTCGACAAGTGGCAGATGTATTGAAATTTATAACAGGAGCCCCCTTCGAACCTAAGCTCGAATCTACCGATTTATGGACAGGTAATCGGGCGGCTATCAACATCACAAGCTTGAAAAAGCCCAACTGCCCAAGCTGTTCAGAGGAAGCCATCTATCCCTTCCTCTCTGCTCGCGAATCAATGCGAACAGCGGTACTTTGCGGGCGAGACACCGTTCAATTGTCGTGGCCTAGTAGCCGACAATTCGAGCTCGAATCGTTCGCACAATCCATTCGAGGGACGGTCACAAAACTGATTCACAACCCCCATCTCGTCGCCTGTGAATCTAACGGCCACCGTATCGTCCTATTTCGCGACGGGCGCATGCTTGTGCATGGAACGAAAGACGTTGTGATGGCGAAGAAAATTGCTGCGGGGTTACTCGGTTAGTACTATAACCAACACAGACAAAATCATAAAAAGGAAGTATCTTCTCGACAGAGATACTTCCTTTATTTACTGATATTACACATCATCACCCTCGACAACACTTCTTAAATTTCCCTTGAAAGCCGAATCATATCTCGACACTGAATCCCATTCTCAAAAATCGGTTCCTTATAATGATCCACAAAAAAGTCTTGAATCACCCCTTCAATACGAAACCCACATTTCTGATAAAGTGCCAGCTGCCCGATACTCGAATTGCCCGTCCCAATCTCAATTGCCATATAACCAAGCTCCTGCGCCGTTTGAATCGCATCGACAATCAGCTTTTTACCAATCCCACGACCATGCATGCTCTCCTCTACCGCCACATTCATAATTTCCAACGTCTTCGCATCCAACTTCGCGAGCACATAGACGCCAACGATGATGCCGTCTAATTCGGCAACATAGCATTGCCCATTCGCCACATACTCCTCTACCATTTCCCGTGACGGATCTGCAAGCAACAGAAGATCCATCGGCAGTTGCTCATCCCTCAGCAATTTACGGATTTCCATTCAGATTCCCTCATTTCCGACGATACTCAATCAACCAACAATCCCGATACTCCCCCTCATGCCATTCATTCCTTGGAAGCAACTTCACCTTTGCAAAACCACACTTCTCATAACAACGAATCGCGCGTTCATTCTCCGCTTGTGGGTCCATCACAATACAATCTGCACCCTTTTCTTCCAACAAATAATCGATAACCAACTCAATCAGCTTCGTCCCGATGCCTTTATTCACATACGCCGATTCGCCGATAAACTGATCCATGCCATAGATAAGCTCCTCCGAATCCCCGTACTCATACAGAACTCGCTCCTCCGCGTCTACTTCATAAAACTGCACATAGCCAATTGGTTTACCCTCGAATTCAATTAGGCAACGCGTCACATCATCTTCCGCAAAATACTCCTCCTCTACCTTCTCCACATCGAAAGGGTTGTCTCGCCCTTCGTAATACCGAAGCACTTCCGGATCCGACAGCCACTTGGCAAGCGAATACTTATCAGCATCCTCCAACTTACGAACAAATAACGCCCCTTTTTTGATGATAAACGGCCTCATCTCTCCCAAACGCAAAACCTCATCCACAAAATGTTTCTTCCCATCCGTATAGGCACTTTCATTATCAGGGTAAGCAACTGCCAACTCGCTCTTTAATACCTCATATGTGCGGGCAACATCAGGATGCTCATTTAAATAATCTCGGAAAAATGTATGCTTATGCCACCAATCGCCCCCGTATTCGACCACATGTAGGACATGCGTCTTCGTCAACTCCTCCACATTCGAAAACTTCGCAAAGACGACTTTCCCATCAATTTCAATGCGCCCCAGGTGATAATAGCCAGCACCTTTCAGCTTGCGCTTATCAAATCGCCGTACATCCTCCAACGAGCGAACCCCCACCAGCACATCTAGCAGTGGCTTCGCAGAAATCCCCGTAATCGCTGTACTGCCTATATGTTGAACCGCTACAATATGTTCACCGATTAACGTCTCTAATAACGCTTGCTCCTCCTCAAAAAGCACTCCCCATTCATCCGCATGCGACACCAACTTGATTTCACCTTTGTCCAGCCCTAACACGCCCTCACTCCTCGGATGACAAAATATTCACACAAATACTCTCTATACTTATTCTCTATCGCAACATTCATGTCCTTTCTAAATCCTCAAAAAAATGCATGCATTTCATCCGTCGTTTTCCGCAAGTCACCCCGCTATTCATGCCACTCACTGAAATCACAACGACAGCAACGCCGATTCGACGTACACTTTGGTTACAAAGAACGTCAAGCACCACCTCAGGCGAAGTTGCCGAGGCACAATCGATTGGAGGAATTGCAATGAACGTCATCAATGTTAACAACTTACAAAAAACATACGGCAACAACCACGTACTAAAAGGACTGGACTTTCAAGCGAAGGAAGGAGAAGTCATTGGGGTCATCGGAAAGAACGGAGCAGGCAAATCAACTTTCCTAGAAATTCTTATGACGATTAAACAATACGACACAGGAACCGTCGCACTGTTTGAAGAAGACATTAAATCGCTGTCTACTAACAGGCTGGAACAAATTCGCCAACAAATTTCCGTTGTCCTACAACCAACACAATTTTATAAAACGTTGAAGGTAGAAGAGTTACTGAAATTATTCAAAGCCTATTACAAATCGCCGCTCAATATCAAAGAAATCATGAAAGACTTCAAACTAGAACCACATCGCAAAAAGTACTTCGATAAGCTTTCAGGGGGATGGAAACAAATCGTCAGTTTAGCGATCGCCTTCCTATCCCAACCAAAACTCATCATTCTCGATGAACCGACAACTGGTTTAGATCCACATATGCGCAACATCCTGTGGTCATACATTACAGACTACAACAAACGTACGGGCGGCACGGTCATTTTAACGACACATAATATGGATGAAATCGAATTATATTGCGACAAAGTAATGCTCATCAATAACGGCGTCAACGAAATCTATGATACGACAGAAGGTATCTTGGCATCAGGCTTTACATCCATCAACGAATTCTATCTTACGAAAGTAGCCATTTAAGGGGGAGAAAAATATGTTAGCGACACAATTAAAATACGACTTACTCATGTTCTCAAGGGAATTATTTTACATGGTTTTCACAATTATCGTTCCGCCAGTCACATATCTGTTCATGGGACAATTGTTCGGCAATCAAACATACGCAGGAAATTTAAGCTATGCAGAAACGTACACACCATCATTCATCTTACTTATCACATTCGGTGTCATCTTCTTCGCTTTTGGTTTCGATCAAGTGATGAATCGTACAACTGGCGTCGAAAAGCGCATCAACCTGTCACCTGTACCGAAAAAAATGCTATTGTTGTCAGCTATTTTGAAGTCCATCATCATTACGAGCATCGGGTTTTTCCTTGTCTACTTCATCGGAATGATCGCTTATGATCTAGCGTTCCAGCCAGCACGTTTTCTAAGTTCTTACGGTTTTTTCATCATCCTGAACGCTGTATTGCTTGTCATTTCTTCAGCGATTTATTCTTTATTCAAAAATATGAACGCAGCACTGGTCTTTTCCATCGTCATCTTCCAAGTCGTCATGATTACAGGTGGCTTCACGATGCCGATTGCGCTTATGCCGAAATTTGTTCAAGTCATCGCAGACGGAAACCCGCTTTACCATATGAACAACCTCTTCATCGCAGTTTGGAACGGGCAGCTTGCGTTTGACAGTAGCACACTGATTTCTATTGGTTTCATTGCCGGTTTAGTACTTATTTCATTAGTCATTATCAGTTTCACAAATAAAAGACGGAGTTGACAGACTACTCCTAGACAATGGTAGATTATACATAAAGCATTGTCTTAGGGGGTCTTCACCATGAAAGTAGCATTGAGCATTGATAGCGACTATACAGAAACAAAAGTGACGATTGAATCTCCCGAATTGGATCAATCCGTTCAGGAGGTTCTCGATTTCATAAAAGGAAGGGAAACAGAGTTCCTTGTCGGCAAAGACGGCGATATGCAGCATATCCTAAAGCCCAGCGACATCCACTATTGCCACAGCGAAAAAGATGGCGTTGTCGCTGTCACGGCCAATGGCGCTTTTAAATTAAAAGAGAAATTATACGAGCTAGAGAAAATCCTACCCTCAAATAAATTCGTCCGACTGTCCAAATCCGTTATCGCCAATCTCCATGAGATGAGCAGTTTTGAAGCATCTTTTAACGGAACACTCTGTGTCTATTTTAAATCTGGGGCAAAGGAATACGTTTCTCGCACATACGTCAATACGATTAAAGAATCGCTAAAAATGAACAGGAGGAAAGGTGAATGAAGACCTTTTTATTCAGAAGCATGATTGGGATTTTCTATGGTGCATTTCTTGCCGTCATCATAACGAATGCTATCGTTTACTTCGGAGAACAAGATGTGTTAGATGGACCGTTATTCTTAAAAAATTCACTCGGCCTCATCTTTTGCGGCTGGTTTTTCACAGTCAGTCCGCTCTATTTTGAAAATACAAATTTACGACTCTCTCAACAAACTGGTCTTCATTTTATAACTGTCATCGTTCTATACTTCATCCTGGCGTTTGGCATCGGCTGGATTCCATTTACGATGAAAAGCTTTTTGCTAATGCTAGGATTATTCATTGTCATCTATGCTGTTTTCTGGACTGCTTTCTATCTTTATTTCAGAAATCAGGCGAAGAAATTGAATGCTGAATTGAATGCATTATAAATTGAAAAGCCGCATCTGAGATTCATCAGATGCGGCTTCCTATATTTAAAAAAGTAAGAAAGTATACGTTTTTCAACTTGGAACACTTGTCCAGACTCCAGGCGCCTTGCGCTTTTCTTACTTCAACTTCTGCAAAATAACGACTTTCAAATAGTTAAACTCCGGGAAATCACGGTTCGTACGGAAATCTCTTGGTAACGACGATTCCTCAAGAACCTTATATTTAGAACCGGCTTTCTTAAATGCCTCATCAATAAACGTTTTGAACTTCTTCATGCCAAAGCTCGCATTGTTCGTCGATGCCACAATGACACCGTTTTTCTCCGTAATCGCGATGGCATCCATTAACAATGCCGGATAATCCTTCGCCGTACTGAACGTATATTTCTTCGAACGCGCAAAGCTCGGTGGATCCAGCACAACAAGATCGAACTTCAGTTCATGTCGTTTCGCATAACGGAAATAGTCAAAGACATCCATCACTTTAATATCCTGCTGCTCATAGTCAATGCCATTGACGCTGAACTGCTCAATCGTCTTCGCTAAACTACGCTTCGCCAAATCCACACTCGTCGTCTTCACCGCGCCGCCAAGTGCCGCCGCAACCGAAAACGCCCCCGTATATGAGAACGTATTCAAGACATTTTTACCTTTCGAATACTTATCACGAATCGCCTCGCGCACATCACGCTGATCCAAGAAAATCCCCGTCATTGCTCCGTCATTCAAATTGACCGCAAAATTCATACCGTTTTCTTTGACGATAATCGGGAAATCACCTTGTTCACCACGAACGAAATCATCCTGCTCGATGTATTCGCCTTTCCCGTCAAAACGCTTCTTCTCATAAATGCCTTTGTACGAAGCAATTTTATCGAGCACGCCGTATACATGATGCTTCAGCGAATAAATCCCTTCACTGTACCAGCTTACCATGTAAAAGCCATCGAAATAATCAATCGTCAAACCACCGATGCCATCGCCTTCCCCATTAAACACGCGGAACGTTGTCGTCTCTGGATCCGCAAACAATGTGTCGCGTCGCTCAAATGCCTTTGCGATTTTTCGATGGAAGAAATCGAAGTCAATCTCTTCCTCTTCTTTTTGCGTCAACACCCAACCAATGCCTTTGTTTTGATTGCCATAATAGCCTTTCGCCACAAATTTATAGTTACGATCCAGCAAACGAACGATGCTACCTTCCTTCGTCAACGCCTGCGGATTAATAATGGCATCTCGTAAAATTAACGGATACCCTTTTTTAAAATCAGCTATATTTTTTGCATTCACTTGTAAATCGATTGTTTTAGACATTTCATCATCCTACTTCATCATTTTTTCTTATTATCGCACGTTTGCACAGGAATTGCGAAATTGGAAAAGTCTTTCACCATTCTGCTCGTAGCGCTCGAAAATCCGCAGCTCTTCGTATAATCATCGTAACGACAATCAATGTAAAGAACGTCGCTGTAAATAATATACTTGCGCTATTCACCAATTTGCCATCCACCACTAAAACAAACACACCATCCCATAGCGAGTAACCAATAACAAACCAATTAAATAATACAGCAACCCCTAACATCGGAATGTAAACATTTGGGTTCTTCTCTTTTTTACTGATGTACGCCCCTTGCCAAATCGCCATCACGGTCATATACAACATCGGAATATACAGCAATACCAACGTTTCCATCAAAGGTTCTGCCCATATATAATTCATTTTTATAAAGCCATTCACAAAAATAAGCACAATCGTCAAAAAGAAAGCTTGATAACCAAGTCGATGCCTTTTCGCCACTTGAAACTCATCATAACGATCCTTATGCATGTTCATCCCTCCCAAAATAACTCATCTAATGTTTTATCCAGCACTTTACATATCGCAATGCACAGTTTCAACGAAGGATTGTATTCACCATTTTCAATAGCATTCATCGTCTGCCTCGTAATGCCAATGGTTTCCGCAACTTCCTTTTGTGACATTCCCTTCGCCGCCCGCGCAGCCTTCATCCGCAAATTTTTCGCCATGGTGACCCTCCAATTGGAAGTAGTATACCAAAAAATATTCATAAAGGTCAATTATATACGACATTAAGTAATTTATATCAGACCTATATCACAAAAAAATGCGGCGAGATGAACAATCCCCGCCACACATATCTCTATTCCTTCAACAACGTCCGTGAATACAACAATCCCACAATCCCCACGATGATAAACAAAATTGCCCGTACTAAAATCGAAATGCTCGCAAGGTCGACGATGAACAGCTTCAACACACAAACGCCAATCAGTACAGCACCAACGATTTTGACATACTTCCAGCCCATCTTTCCGCCAAAGCTAACAGACCCAAAAGCAAATGCAAACAGCAGAAACGTATGCACAAACAACACATATTCTAAATCCCATGTATACGCCGCCGTAAACGCGAAGTACCATTTGTTTAGCAATATGAAATACACAACCTGCATCCCAACAGCTACCATCGGCATGCGTAACTTAAGTACTTGTTGCGAAACGAAAAAACGCTCCTGCATAATCGCCCAAACCATCACCGTCAAAGTAACCGCATACGCCAATTGAACGAAGAAAGGAATGAGAAAATCCCCCCGCACTCCATACGCCCCTACACTCGTAAACAACATGAGGAAACTCGCTAGTAAAAACAGCGCAACCGCCCCAGACGTCAAATAAAGCCCCCGACGCCATCTATAGCAGAAATACATCGCAACCAACGCCACAAGGAGCACCATGCTTTGCACGTGAAGACTCGTTCCATACGACACTTGCGAATGGGCTAGCCCAATCCTTGTCACCAGATTCACATAAAGCAGCACAACTACTTGCCCCGCAACCAAGCTTTGATCGATCCCTACAGTCTTCCCTTTCAACAAAGCCGGTGGATAGCGATACAACGTATAAAAAACACCTCCCATTGTCGCCAAAAACACCAACCAAACCGCATGCTCCAACGACCAAAACACACTGAATTGCAGCGTACTCAACACAAAAATGGACGCAAACAGGTAAATGATCGCACTCGTGAAAATTGTCCGAAGCGTGTCATAACGCAAACCAACCCATGCCCCAACAGCCCCATTCACAAGCAACAACATCAAACGAACACGGCTATCCTCAAGGTTAAACGCCAAAATAAACACACAAACCGCAAATACCGATACGGCCAGCAAAACCCCGTGTAATAGGCCATCCTTCTTCCTAAACGCATAGACCGCCAATGCAATGTACAGCAAAGCCAATAAACCATAAACCGTTACCTCTTGCCCATAATCGAGTAGCTTAATCCAGCCAATCGTAAAAACAAAATTCGTATACAGAAGTACTTCCGAAAAAACACTCCTTGAAATACTTCCTTTCAAATAAAAGACGAGTAGCGCAAGATGTTGAACCAATACCGTCCCCACCAAAATCGTTTCATCTCCACTTGCCCCATCCAAAATTCCATACGTCAACAATGTCAAATGAAACAAGACATACGTTACATAAAAACTATATTTGTGATGCTGACTAAGCGACACATAAAATAACGACAAAAATAGCAACAGGATATACGAACAAAACTGGATAGCAGTTGCACCCTCGCCTTCCAATAAAAAAGGCAATAAGAACCCTGCAATAGCCGAAAACAACGTCAATGTCTCCGACTTCGTCTTTCTCGACAACAACAGCCCCGCAATGATATACGCAACCCCTACTAAAAAGGCCCATGTAAAATTCAAATAACCATATAGATGATGCGCCGCAAAAGTCGTCAAAATCCCCAGGCCAATAAAGCCACCTAGTAACGTCAAGCCAAACCCTTTTTTCCCGCTACCGTAATACCGCATCCCTAAAAAGTACAGCAATGCCGTCCCCGCATAGCCCATGCCGACACGCACAGGATTCGTAATAAACCCTTTATCCATCCCAACCTTCAGCCCCCATAAAACACCTAGCAAAAGGATGAACATAAACACACGCGGAAGCCAAGCACTCAACGCCTGTTCCAGATTGAATTCCTTCCTAGGCTGTCGCTCGACAGAAACAGTTGGCGGTGCTGCAGGTTTCACCTTTGGCGCAGCAACCTGACGCGCACTTTCTGTTGAAACAGCCGAACGAACAGGCTTCAGCTGCTCTTTAGCAACCAATTGCGGAGAACGCATTTCCCTCAACTGTTGCTTTAACGAGCCCACTTCCCCTTCTAAATCCGCCACCCGTTTAATCAGATCCTTCAGCTCTTCACTCATCTTAATCACTCCATCCCCTTATTCCCTCTTTTCAGAATACGATAGTAGATACAAAAAAAGAGCCTTCACCCCCACATCATAGGTAAATGACTCCTTACACACACTTAGGCCAACAAACGAAACGCCAAGCTTTTCCACATACTCACGCGTACCAATCTTCGCTCCTGCTGCCCTCTTTTTTTATGTAAATACGCTTGCAAATCACCATCATACTCCTGAAGCAAACAAGCGACTTTAGCAAAATCATGCGGCTGCACCAAATTAGGATTCACCGAAAACATCGCCAAACCTGCCTCATTAACAATCGTCGCCACAAATTGCGAGCAAAAGAACGCTCGATCACGTTGAATGTCTTTATTCAACGCAACACCAAATAAGCCTATAAAATTATATCTATAAAGTTCTTGATCGCGCTCAAACTGTCGAATCTTATTACGCATACGCACATATTCCTCATTCGTTACCTCACAGCTAAAAATCGCACAATTCGCATCCTCGAATATCCCTTCAGTCGCCTCTTCCTTCACAAAACCACCGATAAAAGGATTATGCCGTTGCTTCCTGCCGAAACTATACATCTCCCGTAATCCTTCATCAAAAGCTATCGATGCATGATTCAAATCTCTTTTCGTATACAGCCCAATTGCTTTCGAAAGCAATGTTCCTGTATCCGTTAAGACGATATAGATTTTTTTGCTCATTGCTCTCGCCTCCTCATCATCCCGCTCAACGGGAAGCGGCTCGGCCCCCCCTGTTAAACCTTTAACTCTAGTATCCCCTACTCATCAACATTAGCAAACCGCCTATAGATGGAAACTTCCTACGACCAAAGACGTAGGTGTTTGATGAAGATAAACGATTTTAACCTAATACCTATTATACGTCTTACAAAGGGTAATAGTTTCATACTTTTTGAACAATTTTCCGACAAGACGCAAATAATGCTTCATTCCATCCTGACTCGGGTAAACAATGAATAACAATCAAACTGTCTAACGAATAAATGGAAAGGAGTGGAAACATGAACAACAAACAACCCAAAATCCCACCAATTGCTCCGACGTCCGATCACAATGCCGCCCAAATCGCCAACCAAGTCGCCGCCGTCGTCAATGCCTACAATCGTAACTTAAATCCTGACGAAGAAGTCGGCCTCATGCTCACATCATTCGGCCAAACCATCACCGTCAACATCACAGGCATCGGCTATGTAGGAACGAAACTCATCCTTTTCAGCGGATTTCTGACAAGTAATAATGCACCCGTCGAACTGCTACAACATGTCACACAACTGAACTTTCTACTAATATCACTAAAACGGGAGAATCCACAGGAGGAGAAAAAGCATATTGGGTTTATGCGAGAGTGAAAAACAAAAGCGCAAGCGCCTTGGGAGAGGCGACAGGCGCTGGAGCCTAGACGAGTAATCCCTATATGCTAACTTGTCCACAGTACGAGATTTTATTATTTCCTGGTGAACGAAAAAAGTGCAGCGGCGTTTGCCTGCACTTTTTTTCATCTCTTTGTATCCTTTTCCGACTATCCAGTCTATATAAAGGGTAGAGGGGCATCATTCATCTAAGCAAAAGATGCCATACCCCCGTCGAAAAGCGCATTCGACAAGGGGGATTTTTCAGAGGAGGATTTTTGATGAATGCATTAATCAAAGAGGCAACAATCCTAATACTACCATCGCTCTTGGTGATAGTTGGATTAAACGCGGCCATTTTACTCCAACAACTACATGCCAACTTGCCCATCTCAACGCATGTACGGGATGGGCATAAGTGGGTTTACAAAACCTATGAAAATAGACAAGACAATATCGTATCACGTTCACTGTCCAAAGCTGTCATTTCAGACCATGCAACCTGCACCATCAACAACAGCAAAATCTGCCCAAGAGGAAATGCAAATTGCCCCCTCTACAGAAGGTACAATGCCCCTAGCAATAACCTAAGAGAATAAAAGAATTAAGAAATATATTGTCGAGAAGGGTCTCGACGGTGTGATTGTTATTTCTATCCACGCACTCAAGAAGAGTGCGACATGGATTCGGGAATATAGCCATAGGTAGTGGAGTGATTTCAATCCACGCACTCACGAAGAGTGCGACGACTAAGGACCAACTCGAAGCGTTTATGCTTTTAATTTCAATCCACGCACTCACGAAGAGTGCGACTTTTTATACTAAGAACGAACAAATAACCAATACGATTTCAATCCACGCACTCACGAAGAGTGCGACGAAATGAAGCGTGATCCAGAGATGGGACGGGATATTTCAATCCACGCACTCACGAAGAGTGCGACTCTGAACAGATTCCTTAACATCTATACTATACTTTATTTCAATCCACGCACTCACGAAGAGTGCGACCGCGAATTATGGGGCGTATCACTTCCACTAATTTCGATTTCAATCCACGCACTCACGAAGAGTGCGACGTGCTCCGCGACTATGAGTTCACTACCGCTTAAATCATTTCAATCCACGCACTCACGAAGAGTGCGACCGACGCAATTCAGTGCTAGCAAGGTCGCCGACCGTATTTCAATCCACGCACTCACGAAGAGTGCGACACGAGTGGCAATAAATTACGCCTGCCACAAATAATAATTTCAATCCACGCACTCACGAAGAGTGCGACCCGAAGGAGAGCAACTTTTCGAGGTTATGAAAGCATTTCAATCCACGCACTCACGAAGAGTGCGACTGATTACCAAGATCAAACAAGAGTTGAATGGCATATTTCAATCCACGCACTCACGAAGAGTGCGACGTGTACGCGCCTTGAATCGCGCCTTACGTGCGTCAATTTCAATCCACGCACTCACGAAGAGTGCGACGCCCTTCGGATCGCCCAACGGCATTACTACGGATATTTCAATCCACGCACTCACGAAGAGTGCGACTGGTGCCGTCGGTACCATTGGTTCCCGGAGCGCCTATTTCAATCCACGCACTCACGAAGAGTGCGACAGTGGATCCGTATCTGCTCCATTTTCGGTTAGAATTTCAATCCACGCACTCACGAAGAGTGCGACCTTTAGTGGCGTAATAGATCCGCATTATTGACCTATTTCAATCCACGCACTCACGAAGAGTGCGACCTTTAGTGGCGTAATAGATCCGCATTATTGACCTATTTCAATCCACGCACTCACGAAGAGTGCGACGGTGCTATGTTGTCGGGATCCTTTGGTTTGCCTGATTTCAATCCACGCACTCACGAAGAGTGCGACGGCCTTACATATGTCAATCATGCGAAAGAACGTCCGATTTCAATCCACGCACTCACGAAGAGTGCGACGAAACTACTAGCTGCCATGCTGTAGGTAGATCTCCATTTCAATCCACGCACTCACGAAGAGTGCGACACCACATGATCTTGGCCGCTTCGAATATTACCTGATTTCAATCCACGCACTCACGAAGAGTGCGACCAATGGATCACTACGAGGATTGGTATAAAGTCGCCATTTCAATCCACGCACTCACGAAGAGTGCGACTCTCTACGATCGATTGAGTAGGGGCTCGGTAAAAATTTCAATCCACGCACTCACGAAGAGTGCGACTCTTTACGCCACTACAGCAACCACGATGAACGCGATATTTCAATCCACGCACTCACGAAGAGTGCGACGGTGCTATGTTGTCGGGATCCTTTGGTTTGCCTGATTTCAATCCACGCACTCACGAAGAGTGCGACCAAATACATGCCCTTCACGTCCACAGGATATTTATTTCAATCCACGCACTCACGAAGAGTGCGACGCCACAGTCTTGAGGATGAATCCGAAGGTATCCCAATTTCAATCCACGCACTCACGAAGAGTGCGACCGATACCAGGTGATATAATCACTAAAAAAAACAATTTCAATCCACGCACTCACGAAGAGTGCGACACCGCTGCAGGACTGCGTGGTAACCGTAGGGGCTATTTCAATCCACGCACTCACGAAGAGTGCGACCAATCTGTACAGATTTACTGTAGCCCTTCTATCAAATTTCAATCCACGCACTCACGAAGAGTGCGACGCCGTTTTTGATAATGATGAAGGGGGATTTTTGATATTTCAATCCACGCACTCACGAAGAGTGCGACAAAGAACCGGATGCGCTACCTCCACTCGATAACCAAATTTCAATCCACGCACTCACGAAGAGTGCGACCTCAGCCATATCTTTCTTGATCTGTGGCGCTATGATTTCAATCCACGCACTCACGAAGAGTGCGACCAGATCAAGGCGCTGCTCTACCTTCAGTCCCTGGGGATTTCAATCCACGCACTCACGAAGAGTGCGACTCTATTAGTGTTTTAATGGTCTAATAGTCCATAGATTTCAATCCACGCACTCACGAAGAGTGCGACCGAGATATTCGAGGAAAAGATGACCGGATCTAAATTTCAATCCACGCACTCACGAAGAGTGCGACAAGTACCATCTGTTACTATAGTTGTTCTCATTTGTATTTCAATCCACGCACTCACGAAGAGTGCGACCTGGTATTGGTGGCTTATTATCTCCCCCACCTGATTTCAATCCACGCACTCACGAAGAGTGCGACATGCCATCATGTCGATCTACTGTTTCGGATCGCTTATTTCAATCCACGCACTCACGAAGAGTGCGACTAAGACCACTTAACGCATGACAGTACACAAAGTATTTCAATCCACGCACTCACGAAGAGTGCGACACTCAGCCATATCTTTCTTGATCTGTGGCGCTATGATTTCAATCCACGCACTCACGAAGAGTGCGACGCAGCCGTTACAGCAAATGCGCTTCCTATCATGACATTTCAATCCACGCACTCACGAAGAGTGCGACAACTTTCGACTACACCTTGCCCAACAAACATTAATATTTCAATCCACGCACTCACGAAGAGTGCGACCCTCGCCGGTAGGCAGTTTCCCAATGTGGCATTGGATTTCAATCCACGCACTCACGAAGAGTGCGACCTCATTTCCCTCTCTCTCTGTACCAGGCAACGGATTTCAATCCACGCACTCACGAAGAGTGCGACCTCCACTGCTTTTTTGCGCAGCAGCTCCGTGTAATTTCAATCCACGCACTCACGAAGAGTGCGACCCTCGCCGGTAGGCAGTTTCCCAATGTGGCATTGGATTTCAATCCACGCACTCACGAAGAGTGCGACTGTCTTACCGGATCCCAATGGCCCCTGGATAAAAATTTCAATCCACGCACTCACGAAGAGTGCGACCTCTTATCACTCAACGTCTGCTTGCGCTCCCAGTATTTCAATCCACGCACTCACGAAGAGTGCGACGTTTTTGACTTTGACTGCCCCTAACTGTAGTGGCATTTCAATCCACGCACTCACGAAGAGTGCGACTGCGAAAAAGTACTATAAAAATGAAATTTGTACAACTTTACAGTATAAATCAGCCATTCCATACTTTTTCGCCCCTCAATTATACCAATACCCTAAAAATACTGATTACTTTCCAACACTTTCAGGTGCGAGTCTCCCAGGGATTTCATGTGCACTTGGGGTTCGCACTAAAAAATCAAAGGTCCCTCAACATCTAAACTCTGTTTTGCACCTATATGCTTCACTTTTGATTGGTGATTATTCCCCAACCTATAAAACCGAAGACTATCAACGGACGGATCGATTAACTGTTCTAACTCTATCTCTAGTTTTTTTAATTGAGCTGCATCAAGAATACATTCAAATACGGAATTTTGTACTCGAACGCCAAAATCCTCACACTTTTTAGCAACTCTTCTTAGTCTTTTCTTACCACCATCTGATATTGTACTTACATCATACGTAATGAGTACTAAAATTGGAATTCACCTACTTCCAAAAAAAGGCTGGGTATGCATCAAGATCTCCCCTGAGAAAACGAGCTAACAGCATCGCTTGCGCGTGTGGAACAAGCCCCCATGAAATTTTTTCTTTCAAAAATGGATGTGTAATCTTTTCATCTTTTTTATTGTGCCACAGTTCGAATATCTTTTTTCGCGCTTCGTCGGTCATGAGTACTGCACCGCTTTCTTTTTTCACAAAGTCAGAGGCTTGTACTTGTTTCTTATTAATCAGCGATAAAACAAATCGATCCGCGCAAACACTTCTTAACTCTTCCATCATATCGAGAGCTAATGACATTCGCCCCGGACGGTCCCTATGCAAAAATCCAACATATGCATCTAATCCAACCGCTTCTAAAGCAGCTCCCACATCGGTAGCCAACAAAGTATAAATAAGGGATAACAATGCATTTACATTGTCCAAAGGAGGTCTTCGATTTCTCCCTTTAAAAAAGAAATCTTCTTTTTGCTGTAAAATCATATCATCCATTAAAGAGAAGTAAGCACTTGCTGCATTCCCTTCAACGCCCCTCAAGATTTCTAAATCATCAATTGACATTAGCTGATTCATTGACTCCGTTAAATAAGTAGATGTCTTTTTAAATTTCTCAACATCTATTCTTAATCCATGATCTCTTGTCATTCTTTCTAACGTCCATTTTGAATTATAAAGCTTGCCTACGAGAAAATGCCTCGCAATTTCCGCACTCTTCTTCTCATCGTCTGAAATTCTATATTGAGTTTTCCTTAACACAACATTTCCATTTGAAGGACCTATCACTCTTCCACGCAATCTACCGTTAGTTGTTAAAAATGTAATGGCTATATCCCGTTCTATGCAGGCAGCCATTAAAGCTGGACTGGCTCCTTGGCGGCCGAAAGTACAGATGCCCTCTAAATTATGCAATGGCACCCGCCCAATCGATTCATCATCTTTAATGATAGAAACATTTTCTCCCTTTAGCGCAAGATATGCATCTGGCATTGTGATATAAAGTGTAGTTAATAATTTCTTCATTCGGCCATCATCCTTTTCATATAACTTGCCACGGATTCCTTCGTTAGCAACTCTGGTAAGCAAATATGACGTAATGAACAGCTTTTGCAATGTTTTCCTGTTTTCACGCGTGGCGTATGGCGCCGTCGATAATAATCATGCATACGCTTCGCAGTTTCTCTTACTTGTGCCTTTAGTTCTTCAGTGATTTCAATTTCGACTCTTCGACGGATTTCATGGTAATAGAGGGCACCACTCGGAACCGGACAATATAACATATCTTCCAAACAAATTGCCTGCGCGACAAGTTGTAAAATATCCGATTGATCCTTTTTCGGTTTTCCTCGTTTATACTCCACCGGAATAGGCAAGTATCTCCCTTTCTCCCCTTGCAACGGAACACCATTCTCATCCTGATGGAATTCCACGACATCACAAATGCCTGTTAAGCCCATTTTTGAAGAATGAATCGGTAACCCCCGAACATACAAGACATCCTTTCGTTTCTCTCTAATAAAGGGATCATCTGCTTTTTCATGCAGATGGCTTCCCTCTATCGTTAGCACGTTTTCTTCCCACTCTTGTTCGATATGGATTAGCGCCCACTGTCTTTCACAAAATTGGAAGTGTTGGATGCCCGATAGCAACAGAAACTCTGACGCATCATAGTCCGTCATATTCCGCCACAGATAAACCTGCAAGCTCTTCTACTGTAATTGCATAATCTTCAATCGATTTCGGAAGTGCATTGTCATCGTTCAGTTTAATGTTAACTGAACGATGGACTTTCGCCGAAGAATACTGGCCAAGCTTTGAATTATGCTCCCACCAATACACTTTATTTACTTCCATACTGCCATCTGGTCTTGCTGAAGATGAATCGTTTGCGAAAAGTGAAATCAGCGCTTGCTTCAACTTTTCTGCGTCTTCATCTGAAAAGCCAGTTCTCTCTGCTAATTGCGGATTAATACTGCCGTAAAAGACATAAACCCCAAAATCAACACGGTGTTTCATCCCCATCGTGTCAGAAGTTTTCTTACTAGGGTCTTTTTCATTCGTTGTGGAGTTCACACTTTTCGTAATTTGCATACTTGTAACCTCAACTGGTGAAATACTCGTTGCCGCATGGATGGATACAGGTCCACGAACACCTACCGAAACATCAGTCCCTTTAAATGCAAATACTTGTCCAAATGCTCGCACGTCATACCATGCTTTGCTCGCAAAGGTTTCGACTAACTCTTCTTTATTCGGTTCTTTGTTTTTCTTTGCAAAATAAGGCGCAACTTCTTCATTTCCCTCTACTCGTGCAAAGATGCTGCGATATTCATCATTTCTTCGTTCGTCTGATTGTACGAGGATTGACTCTCCCTCATCTTGTAAACGATTCCGTAATTTACGTTTAATCGCAACATCAGATACTTCCCCGTGTCCATCATAATCTTGCCTTGGACGGTTACCATTCAACGGATCTCCATTTGGATTTGCTTTATCGACAGTAAACACAACTGCAAAGTCAATTTTATTTTTAATTGGCGACATTTTCATTCTCCTTTTTCTCGTCTTTTTTTGTATATAGACTTTCTATTTGACTACTATAGCCAAGCAAGAACTTTGGACCTAAAGCATCGTTGTTCATATCCTCAAGCTTAATATTATCTTCAATTTCTCGTATTAATTTATTATAAAACCAGACCATCTCCCCCTGACGAACCTGATAAGGATGGAGTTGCCTACGAATTGTCTGCCAAACACGAGCGGGATGTTGTGAAAATGCATTTAAATAGCGCATTGCATTGGTTGCACGTTTTTCTCCACGTCGATTTAACTCATTACGTTCTAGCACTTCCGCAACGCCAAGTAAACGACCAAACAGATAGTCTCGTGATTTATTTTCAAGATCTAACGCCATGTTGATTTCCTCCTTTTCATATTGCTTTCGAATGAGTGCACAAGCGATGCCAAGTGTACGTTGCCATTCACCTGCCGGACTCGCTAAATCACCATTAAAACTCATTGGATTTTTAACTCGATTAAAAATTGTCATGACAATATCTTTCGGGATTACAGCACGATCAACAATACAAGGAAGTAAACGAGTATAGAGTTCCTTTTTCACTTTGTCATCCGCACGTTCTCCATAAACTGCTTCAACAATATGATAAGTCGAAGGTGTACCTTCATAACTTACTACCTTCTTATCAACATGGTCATAGTAACTTTGATGCCATTTACACGTATCATGCCAATGTGATAGCCGATCTAAAAACAGACTACTATCCAATTCTTGATAATAAACGATAGCCAATCTTCCGGTTGTTGCAGCATCAACAGCCATCACGATAATATGCTTGATCCCGTCGATTTTAAAATTATGTTTCATTCCTTTAAGTGCTAGTTGGACCTGTTCTGCAATAACAAGACCGGTATGATCTTTTGCTTCTTTTACCATCCCTGTTCCAGCCATAAAGCCATGCAAATCAAATGTCCCGTGAAATGGTTGTATATCTATCGTTTTTTCAACACCAAATGTGATGAAATTTCTTGTATCTGAACGATAACCTTGGCGCTGAATGAGCCATCGTAGTGCATTATGCGCTTTTTGAGAAACATCATAACCAATTTGCACAGCCTGATTAGGGTCGTCAAAACGACCACGATATGTAAATCCCTGTTTATCATTTGATGAAACTAGCTTTGACATATCTCCCGCATTTCTCAAACGTGAGCCGTGACGATCTGTTAAAGGAAGAATTTCCCCAGTCGCATAACAAAGTCCAACGTCAACCTCTTCCTCCATTTTATCTGCGAGGTATTGTTGAAATATCTTAAATAATTCCTTGTCTTCCCAGACAACAGGATCGGTTGGTTCCGCACTTAAAATTGTAAAGCGAACAAGTGCCTCACTACTATCTCCTGTCACCACTTTGTAAATATCCGGTTTTTCAATCCCATACTTTTCATCATCTTGTCTTGTCCATTTTTCAATCAGTTTGTCATGCTCATCTACAAATAGTACTTTTTCGGCAACAAGATCCTCAATTACCGTACCTTTTTTCACGTAATTATATATAAGTTCTACCTTCCGATGAGTAGATTCATTCGTAGCCCATTCCTTCATTTGTTGAATGTATTGGGGATAATTATCAGAACGTTTCTCTTCTCCTCCATACTTCAAATAATCTCCTGCAACATAGAATAATTTATCATGGAGAAAATGAGCAGCTACTTTTGATCCAGCACGGTTCGCGGAATCTAATGTTGCTGATACGATTGTGCGTGCCTCGTCTTTTGGCAAAACCTTCGCTTTAAAGAAATTCCCTTCACGATCCAGTGTCACTTCAATTTGGGCACTTTGTGTAACGTGGGAGACTGGCAATAAAGTAAAACTTTGACCTTCTCCACGCGATTTAAAGTCGCCAACTTCTCCACTATTACTTTCATAGACTTCATATAATCGCTTCATCCAACTCATTCCTTCACCTCCTCTGGAAATATCTCGATATACTCCTCTTCCACAAATTTGAAGTTCTCACCCGAAACAAAGACTTTTGCTTCTTTTTCCTTAATTGGACGAACGAGCGTACACTCTTCTGGTCGGTCAAATTGGATAATTCCATTCTTCATAACAGGTGTCCAAATTCTTGCTTCTAATTCATTTTTCCCAGTCTCATCCGGGTAGTTAAATCCATGAAACATTGGACCAAAACTAATTTCTCCATAATCATCATAAAAGCCGTCTCCACTATCAAACTTGCAAGCTTCTACATAACCTTGGCATTCTCGACTTCCAAGATAAATATCTCGGCGTCCTCCGCGGTCCACTGAACGCTTCGCAATATTATGATGCTTATGTTCGTTTCGATCATAAGCAAGATCTTCACGATGTTCATTAAACTCGAAATGAGCACGCACTTGATATACTGGATTTCGTAAGTACGTGTAATAGGCAAGTTCATTTGCTGAACTATGATGCTTTGTTGGACGTAAGCCCTTTACTTCCGTTTGAATAGCATTCATTACTCTAACTTCATCGATATACCAAATAAGAGTTGGTTTCCAGTAAATAGATTCAACAATTCCTTTTAACGCCTGGTAGGTTGGGATTTGATAGGTAAACTTTTCCCCACCAATTTTAGTAATCGGATCTGTAAATAGACCATATTTACCATGTACAATAAATTCAATCTGATTTCTCATAGCCTCTCAACTCCTTCAAAAAATTGAACTACTCAACTTCCCTTCGCCTTCTGCTTCTAAACCATACTCTTCATGGTAACCCCCATCCTTCAAAGCATAGATTGAATCATTAAAGAGGGATACGATTAATCCTTCCGCCGCTAAATTTTGCAATGTATGGCGATATACATTCACACTAAATTGCTGTGCCTTTTTCAAATATTCATTGAGCTTTTCATAATCATGAATGTCCTCATTTAGATTACTAATTAACTCTTCACCTTCTCCATATGGAACCAAGATTGCTGTAGTTGGCGCCTCAATCACTTCAAAATGAGATTCCAACGTTTTGTACATCGAAGTCATTAATGTTGGTTGATGATTGCTTGGAATTGCTGCAATATACTTTTGACTATGATTCAACAGCTCGATCAGTTCCACATTTAGTTTTGAATCTGTCATTTTAATCCTTCGTCCTGCCTTGCTTAAATAAAAATCAAAATACGTTTGAATTGCCGCCGGACTTAGCAAATCTGTGGCTAGTTCACTACGACTTAAAACGTCCTCTTCAGTCACTTCTTGGCCAAGTGCAATCTCTGGTAGTTTTGATAGTGCTTCATCTTTGGCACGTATGATATAGACGATACCTTTTTCACTTTCGGCATGTCGATTACACCGACCCGCTGCTTGTGCAATGGAATCTAATCCTGCAAGTGAACGGATAACACATTCAAAGCTAATATCTACGCCAGCTTCTATCAATTGGGTACTGATACAAATCACTTTTTCTTTCTTTTCTTCAAGCTTTTCTATCACTTCTTTTAAAATATCTTTTCGATGTTGTGGGCACATCGATGTACTTAAATGGTAGACCAAACAATCTGGTGTTTCCTTCAATTGTTGGTATACATTTAATACTGCTTTTTTTGTATTTAAGATAATAAGAATCGACTGTTTATCTTCTAGCTCTTCAACTGCAAAATCACTAATTTCCTCAGCATCCCAGCCCTCTTTTTCTACTTTACTTTCGAATGTGACGCGTTCAAATGCTTTCACCACATCAGATAAGTCCTTCACCATCTCAGTACCCTTGTCCATCATTAGTGGATAAGACGTTTTTGTAAGCGAAGGTTGAGTAGCTGTACAAAGAATAATACTGCTCTTTCCAAAGTGATGTAAAAAGTTCACGGCATTATTGAATAAAGGGATATGTTTGACAGGAACGGATTGTACTTCATCAAAGATTACAATCGCATTGGTAAGATTATGTAGTCTACGTGACTTACGCGTTCCTTTCGCATAGAATGTATCCAAAAATTGGACCATTGTCGTGAAAATAATCGGATGATCCCAATTGTCTCTGGCAAGCTGCATTCTTTTTTGATGTGGCTTGCTGTAAAAGTCAGGATCCTCTTCACTTTCCACATCGTCAATCACATTTGAGTGATGCTCTAATACTTGCTCTTTATTTTTAATCGTCTTCCGAACCGCATCCGCATTTTGCTCCAATATCGTTGTATACGGAACTACATAAATAATTCGATCTTTCCCTGCTAACTCTGCATGCTTTAGTGCATATCGCAAACTTGCAAGTGTTTTCCCACCACCTGTCGGAATTGACAATTGATAAATAGAAGAAGGTTCTTCCGCCAAAAGATCGCAACGTTCTGACATCTCAGCACGTAGCTTATTAATTGGTTTCGTTGCGTCTGGACTTGCTGCCCACTTTTTCACTTGATCCATTAAATGGTTATAACTTTCTTTAAAGAATGCTTGGTTCGATTGATGTAACTCCGTCGTATCATCCTCATCAAATCTACGAGAATCTGTTCGATCTGCGTCAATCAAGCAACTAAAAATATATTTCATTACTAAGCTAAAAAATATGAAATTGGAATTTTCACCATCTGGATGTTTCTGTAGAAGTTGTTGCAGCTTCGGAAAAAGCGCTTTTATTTCTTCGTTTGCAGCTTTGAAAAGTTCTTCTACCTTTTCCTTATTACTTAATATCCCCAAGAACTCTTCCTGTACTTCTTCATAATAAGGAAGGTCTTCCTTACACACTCTTCTAAAAAAATCGGATTGACTTCCATCCGTTTGGATAAAATTTTGTAAACCCGAGTGATGTGATAAAATAACCATTCCAACAATTTCAACGACCATATTAGAAATGGCTTCCTCTTGCGTTTTTGGCTCATCTACATAATAAGCTTCGTATAAATACTTCGCCCCAGCAGTTGAATGGTCAATTCTTTCTAAAGGTTCTCCCATTTCTTTAACAGCATTCTTAATATAAGTACTGAAAGCCTTCGTATTTTTCCCCATATCATGTAAGAAACCGGAAAGCTCGGCCATTGCCGCAAAGCCTGCTTTTTTTCCGTATTCTTTTGCAAGGGATGACACCGATATTAGATGTCCTTGAACTGTTTGTATTTTAAAATCAGACTTTCTCATATGGGCTATCATGGACACGCCCCCTTTTTAAATTAGCTATACTACCATAGTACCAAAAGACCTAACCAAATACACGTAGTAGTCAGAATTAAGAGAAAGTAACCCCTGCTTGCCCCATCGATACTTAGTTTGGGGATGAATACTCTTCACACTTGGCCTAATCTACTTTTGTTATTTTTAATCAACATAGTAATTAGTCTATACACAATAAACATAGAACCTTCGCGGAATTCCGCAAAGGTTCTATGTTACTAGTATGCTTTAAAATAATCGTATTAAAGGATTCTTTCGGTGCTTCCTTATGTTTATTAACCTAAACTATTTTTTATCGATTGGATAACACTTTCCACTCCTACTATACACCCCCATAGCCCCACACATAAACTCCGCCAATCCCTCCCCAAACTGATCAATATTCTTCTTAAACCGCTCATCCGCCACATACATCTGCCCAAGCCCAGCAAACGCCTCCAACGAATAATCACCCATCTTATTCAAAAACACAAACCACTCACCAATCCCCGCTTGCGCTTCCTCGGAAGCTGGATCCAAATGCCGAATGTCCGCCAATTTGAAGTAAATACGATTCATTTCCTCGCCTAACACAGGGCCAAATTGAGCTGCCTTCTTGTTTGACTCCTCTACCGCCTTGTCGCCCCAACGCGCTCTCGCTTCTTGCTCATATGGATTCGAACTAAAATCAAATCCTTTAAATTTCTCTTCGTTCGTCATCACTAATTCCCCTTTTCCATGTTGGATTGTTTTCTCAATCGTTTCAATCATCCTATCGAGCTGCTTGCGCTTCTCCATCAGCATGTCGCGCTGCATTGCAAAAGCTTCTTGCCGATCAAATGATGGGCTCTCTAGCAACTCTTTAATCTTCTTCAAAGAGAAGCCCAGTTCACGAAAGAACAAAATCTGCTGCAACGTTGCCAAATTATCATCAGAATAAATCCGGTATCCCGCCTCCGTCAAATCATTCGGCGTTAGCAATCCAATGTCATCATAATGATGGAGTGTGCGCACACTGACACCTGTTAACTGTGCTACTTCTTTTACTTTCATCGCTCATGGCCTCCCTTCACAAATAACTATAGAGTATGACGTAACGTGAGAGTCAACATGGAGAAAGAATTCTATACTTCATTTCACTCAATCGGCAACCAAACCTCAATATCATACCCATTCGAACCTGCCGGATGAATATAGCGCTCAAAACTAAAACTATGGCGCATCTTCACACTATCCATCGCCATTAGCGCATTAAACGTTGTTGGAATCGCAGAAACTCCACCCTCTGCTAACGCAACGATGAACTTGCCAGCTGGCACAATCGCTTCTTCTGGAAATGCTTCAGCAAGATCTGCCTCAACGCCCGCAAGATAGTATATCTCTTGCCCTTCCATCGCTAAACAAAGCCCAAAGGATTCTTCTGCAACAATTCCCCTGTTCGCAATTTCTGTATTCAATCCATCCCAGAGACCCGGAATTTCAGCTACTGGCCCCTTCATCGCATAGCCCTTCACCTTGAATGTCTCTACTTCTACAATACGTGTTTCCATACTCATCGCTCCTTTTTCTTCATTATAAAACGATTGCCCTTCTACACCAAATAACGGGACTATATAACCAATCCGGAGAGTAGTTACTATATTAATATTAATCCATAAAACCCTAACATACCGCCATAAATCACCGATAAGTAATAGTAGGGCGAATAGATATGCAAAGGAGAAAAGAACTATGAGAAAACTTCAAACCAAGATGTTAGCCTTCATTTTAGTACCAACCATTCTCTTCTTCATTGGTCTAGGTACATACACCTCACTTACAGTCCACAAGATGACCACCAAAGAAGCTGAAGCAAGCTTTGGAACACATGGCGAATTGCTCGCCGAAGAACTAGGACTTGAATTAGAACAAAGTGTTGCTGCACTCCAAGCTTTATCGCAATCATTTGGAGCACTACTGGAAAATGACTCCACTCTATCACGTGATGATGCCAACATCATGGTGCAACAACTCCTCACAAATAACCCGAACGTTCTCGCCTCTTGGATGTTTTGGGAACCCAATGCATTTGACGGACAAGATGCAGAATACGCCAACACACCTGGTCACGATGAGACAGGACGTTTCATCCCGATTTGGGCAAAAGAAGCGAACGGCGAGTTCGTTGTGGAGCCCGTCACGGATTATGCAGAACCGAGTGCGCTATGGGCAGATTTACAAGCTGTACTCGATTCAAGTGAGAATGCCCTTTGGGAACCCTTTATGTATGAAATCAATAACCAAGACGTCTTCATCACCTCCATCGTCGTTCCTGTTCTTGTAAACGGCAAGGCTGTTGGACTCGTCGCGGTCGACATGGAATTAGGCACATTGAATGAACTGGTCAGCCAATTTGCGTTTTACGATACGGGCTTTGCAGGTTTACTGTCAAATGATGGAACAATTATTTCTCACCAGGAGAGTGACTTGATTGGCGAAAATTATTTTGACAGTATAGCGATGCAAGGGATGCCTAACGCTGACGAGACAAGGGCTGCTATCCAACAAGGACAACAAACAAGAATTGAAGGATTTTCTGAAATCTCCAAGAAAGATGTCTATCGCTTATTTTCCCCTGTCCACGTCGAAGGTATTCAAACACCTTGGAGTGCTCTTTTAGTCGCCCCCCTTGATGAGGTAAAGAAAGAAGCGACAGCTATCACAACTAAAATTCTGATTAGTAGTATCGTCATCGTCACCCTCCTTGCCATCATCATCTATTTTGTGACAAGAAATATCACACAAGTGCTTCGTGCCACTGTGGGCTATGGACAAGTTATGCAACAAGGTGACTTTACACAAACCATTTCAAAGCGCTATTTAAATCGTAAAGATGAATTAGGCGACCTTGCCGGGATTTTTGCATCGATTAGTGACAGCATGCGCAATTTAATCAGTAAAGTGCAAGATAGTGCGCAACTTGTTGAGCAGTCAGCTAGTACTGTAGATATTCAAACACATGAATCTACCCAAGCTGCCAATGAAGTTACTTCGTCCATTGAAACGGTTGCACAATCAGCCGAAGTCCAAATGCGCAGCGCAGAAGAAAGTGCAAAAGCAATGAACGATATGGCACAAGGCGTGCAAGCCGTTGCGCATACCGCAACAATTGTATCGGATACAACGAACCAGATGATTGAGCAAGCCAACCAAGGACAAATCGTTGTTCAAAACGCAGTTCAACAAATGGATACGATTCATAAAGGAACAAACGAAACGAAATCAGTCATTGAGAAATTAGAAACAGAAGCCAATAAAATTCAAGATATTGTTTCAGTTATCACGGCCATTTCCGAGCAAACGAATCTATTGGCATTGAATGCCGCAATTGAAGCCGCACGAGCTGGCGAAGCTGGAAAAGGATTTGCCGTCGTTGCAGATGAAGTACGGAAATTAGCAGACGAAACAAACGGTTCCGCCGCTGATATCCAACAGCTAATTGGCACCATTCAGACCGACACAGCAACAGCCGTCCACTCGATGGAGAAAAATGACGACGGCGTCAATGAAGGTATTAAACGTATGCAAGAAGTACAATCTGCCTTCAAACAAATCCTTACATCTGTCGAGCTAATCGTCAAAGAGGCTGTGGAATTATCTGCTGTAGCCGAAGAAATGTCGGCAGGCTCGGAGGAAATTGCAGCAACCGCTGAAGACATGGCCAACAATGCGGAAACAGCATTCGAACAAACCCATCAAGTCGCAGCTGCTTCTGAACAGCAACTCGCCTCTATGGAAGAAATTGCAACGAGCTCGGCAACATTGAAATCGTTAGCCGAAGAACTCACGACTGCATTAAATCAATTCAAAGTGTAAATAAAAAAGGTGAGACACGATTTGTACACGTGTCTCACCTTTTCATCTCTATTCTTCCACTACAATATCCGTCTCAATGTTATTCGCCTTATTATGCTTCGCCTTCATAAAGAACATTGCTGTCAAAATAGCCGTTAAGACGATGCCGATATAGAAGGACAGCTTCAAGTCTAAGCTAAAACCAATCTTCGCATTCAAGATATATACAAACACCATATATGTGATAAATAGTGCCGGTACTAGCGATACAATATAATTCTTACCTTTGATAAACAAATACATCGTCGCAATCCACAAAGCAATGGCCGCAGTCGCTTGGTTGGCCCAAGAGAAGTAGCGCCATAAAATATTAAAGTCAATTTGCGTTAACAACGCCGATACTGCAAATAAAGGGATGGCAATCATTAAACGTTTCGCAACTTTGTGCTGGTCAATCTTCAAATAATCCGCAATGATTGAACGCGCCGCACGGAATGCCGTATCTCCTGATGTAATCGGCAGGACAATAGCACCTAACACAGCAATCGTTCCACCAATAGCCCCAAGCAATGTCATCGATACTTCATTGACAACCGAAGAAGGCGTGCCCGTTGCGATAAACTCACTTAACGTTTGCCCATCCAACATACTCATAGCAGCCGCCGCCCAAATCATCGCAATGACTGCTTCTGTAATCATCATGCCGTAAAATACATAACGACCTTGCGATTCTTTCTCTACCGTTCGAGAGATAATTGGTGACTGCGTCGCATGGAAGCCAGATAACGCACCACATGTAATCGTGAAGAATAAAATCGGGAAAATCGGCACATTATCTGGATGCATATTCGTTAACGTCAATTCTGGAATCGTATAATCTGAGAACAGTAAAGCGCCCCCAACTCCAACCGTCCCAATTAAGAGCACTGCTCCGAAATACGGATACAATCGACCAATAATTTTATCAATCGGCAGAATCGTTGATAAGAAATAATAGACAAAAATGACCGTAATTAAGATCCACAACGCCACTTTGCCATTCATCAATATCGCTAATAGCGATGCCGGCGTCGTGACAAACACCGTTCCGACTAATAATAGAAGTAATAAAGCGAAAACGTTTACAACATGTTTCGAAACAGTACCTAAGAATTTCCCCGCTAATTCTGGAATATGCGCCCCTTTATTACGTATAGAAATCATACCTGTTAAATAGTCATGCACAGCTCCGGCAAAAATCGCCCCAAAGACAATCCACAAAAAAGCGACTGGACCGAATAACGCCCCCATAATCGGGCCAAAAATTGGACCTGTACCCGCTATATTCAATAGCTGAATCAATGCGTTTTTATGTTTATTCATCGGTACATAGTCGATACCATCTGCGTTGGCGTACGCAGGTGTTTTTCGAGCATCGGCAGGGTCAAAAATCTTTTCAATGAATTTCCCATACGTAAAATAACCGATAACTAATAGTGCAATTGCTACAAAAAATGTAATCATGTGAACACCCCTGTTCCCCTTTTTGTCTATCTACCTCGCATTGTTCCAAATGAATCACAACAATGCATCCCGTATAATTAGTCTATGGCAAATTTTCTAAAAAAGAAGTTTTCGAGCATAACATGCACGTTTGGGTGAACAACGTGCAAATAGGGCGTGTCAACATGCACAATTTTACAATTCTAAGCGTTGGCGCAATTCTTTTACATAATTTCGACTGACGGACAGTTTTTCTTCCAAACCTTCTAGTTCAAGCTGATAAGCACCATTAAACCACGGGGTCAATCGGCTAACATACGTCAAATTGACAAGATAGCCTTTATGAATTCGGAAAAATGAAAAGGGAACCAATCGACTTTCGAGTTCTTTTAAAGTGGTCCGTACTTCGTAGCCATGCGTTTGAGTAATAATTTTGGTCACTTTTTCATCGCGACATATATATAAGATTTCTTTAGGATGAATATAATTAATTTCTCCATCGGCCTCCACTGCCAATTTCCCAAGTGTTTCTGAGGAATCGGCTGTTGGAACCGGCAACAACGTTTTTTCAATTCGTGCAATGGTTTGCTGTAGCTGTTCTTCATCGTATGGTTTCAATAAGTAATCAATGGCATTGATACGAAACGCTTCCGCAGCAAATTGAGGATAAGCCGTTGCAAAGATGATAAGTGGTACTTTCTTTAACTCCACTAATGATTTTGCCACTTCAATGCCATTCATTTTAGGCATTTCTACATCCAGAAAAACAACATCCGGAAGTAGCTGCAAGGCTTTCAAAATAGCCGCCTCTCCACTTTCCGCTTCACCAACTACTTGAACCGCAGGAAATTTGCTCAATAAATACATTAACTCTTCCCGCGCATATCGCTCGTCATCTACAACTAGAATACGAATTGTCTGCATTAAACCCCTACCTCCAATTTGGGAATTCGAAATGAAATAGCTGTTCCTTTGTTCCGTTCGCTGCGGATGGCTAATGCCGCTTGGTCACCAAATGTCATCCGTAACCGACGATTGATGTTGAATAGTCCTACTCCTGTTCCTATTTCAGACGCTACCTGCATTGTGCCTAGTAAAGCCAGACGCTCGGGTACGATGCCTTCTCCATTGTCTTCTACTGTAATTTCAATTTCTGACTCACAATTATGTACGCGCAATGTAATCACACTATCTTTCTCCATATCTTTAATCCCATGATGAATCGCATTTTCCACAATCGGCTGCAAGGTGAATGGCGGAATTTGTTCTGCTAACAAATGATCGTCCACATCATACACAATGGTCAGTCGATCAACAAACCGCGCTTCAATAATTTCCATATAGGCTTTGACATGCGATAGTTCTTGTTCCAAGGAGATTTTCGATGCCGTTGTCCCTGTGACATTTTGCCGTAAAAAGTACGAAAGAGATGTCAATAACTTGCGAGCTTGATTAGGATTCGTGCGAATTAAAGACACAATAATGTTCATCGAATTAAAGAGGAAGTGGGGGTTAATTTGCGCTTGCAGTGCTTTAATTTCCGCTTCCTTTGCGAGCTGATACGCATGATCTGTTTCTGCGATTTCAAGTTGCGTATTCAATAGTAGGCTCAGCCCTGATATCAATTCGATGCTGACATCCGTAATCACTTTTTCCGATGGATAGTACAGCTTTAACGTCCCAACCGTTTCCCCACGTCGGATAAGGGGTGCAATGACCGCCGCTCCCAACCGACAACCTGGAAAATCACAATGGATGGTGCCGTCATTGACCACGACCAACTCTCCGTAATGAATAACCGCCTTCGTTTCGTGCGTTCGAATTGGGCTGTTGACTTGATGATGATCACTAGCAATCCCAACATGCGCAAGTATGTCTGTGCGATTCGTCATCGCAACAGCACTTGGCTTCAATTCCTTATAGAGAATATCACAAACTGCCTGCGCTGTTTCGGCGTTCATCCCTTTACGCAAGTGTCCCAGTGTTTGATTGGCGATACGCAATGTCTTTTGCGCTTGCAGGGCTGTTACCTTCTCCTGCTCACTAATGACATTATGAACAATCAATAAGAAGAGCGCCGTTCCAACACCATTAGCCAAAATCATCGGAATCCCAATGACCTCAACTAACGTCATCGCCTGTTCAAACGGTTTGGAAATCATTAAAATCACACTCATTTGCATCGTCTCTGCCAGCGCCCCGATGCCAAACACCGTTAGCGGTTTCAACGTTTTCCCTTTCCGATAAAAAGCGCCCGCAAGAAGCCCCGCGACAATTGTCGAAATCCCACAAGAAAACGCCGTAAATCCACCCAATGTCATTCGGTGAATTCCGGCAATCAGCCCCGCACCGAGCCCTAAGCGATACCCGCCTAATAGTCCCGCGACAACAACACCAATGACCCTTGAATTTGCAATCGCTTCATCCGTCGTCAACGCCGCAGCAACGCTGTTAAAATGCAAAGTATTTGTGCTCAATGCCACACCAAAATACGTACCGACAATGCCAAATAATCCAAAAAACAAAATCGCCGTAAGCGCCTGCTTTTTCTCCAATTTATCGTGCTGTACCAATTTTTTAAAGAACTGAAAACGCGTTAGAATGAAGGCAACTGCTACAATCATACCAACTCTTTCCAACATAATGGCAAGCAAATCTAACAACGAAATCCCCCCTTTTCAGCTACCTGTACAAAGATCGATCCGTTTGTTTGAATTTTCACGGTTATACAAACTTACATTATACTGTAATTATGTTGGGATACCTATATTTACTTTCAGTAGTGAGGCAATATACATCCCACTAACGAAATAGAAAGCGGGGCTACTTTCCATACACCGGCGGAACTTTTTATAGAACATGATTTTTCCCTTTAAAAGTTGCGTATAGTAGGAAAAAGGGTATAGATGCATAGAAAGGTGGTGCGTTATGGACTTCATGATACTCTGGCGATCCCTCGTGATCGGATTGCTAATCGGTATAGCTGGGTATTTGCTTCTCGCCAAACCCGAGCAGCGCCAAAAAATGCGGAAATACTTTCTGCTTTTACTCGGTTTTCTCACGTTAAACCTAGCCGCCCTGTTTCACTTCGGATTCTTCTCCCAGCCGCCACTCGCCACAAAGCCCTACAACATTCTGTTGCTCGTCATGGTACTCGGTGCCACATTCCAGCTTCTATCCGGCATTCTCCTTTTTATCATCGAACGCAAGAAAACCCGTCCTCTTCAATGAATGGACGGGTTTTCTGATGGATGTCACTTCCAAAAGTTTAGAATATATTCTTCCCCCTTCCAAATAGTTCTTATATACTAATTCGCCCCTGACTAGGAAGCACCTATACCTATTGACTCTATTTACTTATTTCCCTATTATTTATAATCGAATGGAAATAATTCACTTATAGAGGGAGATTGTGTATTGAACGCAAAATCGTTAACATCTAGCAAAGAAACACCTTATTTCATCTGTAGCGTCATTATTAGTGCCTTTATTTATCTGTTTGCGATGTTTAGTATTATTGGAATTGTGATTGCCTTAGTGATCCTAGCCTTTGTTTTATTCTCCAATGCCATTATGCTTGGGAGCGTCCGCGGGAATGGTGTGCGGGTGAGTGAAAAACAGTTTCCTGATATTTATGAACGAGTGACCTATTTGTCTGGAAAAATGGAACTCAAAAATGTGCCCGATGTATTCGTTATTCATTCGGAAGGGGCTTTCAATGCCTTTGCCACACGATTTTTCGGGCGTAATATGGTCGTCATTTATTCGGAAGTATTTGAATTGGCACGTGAGCAAGGGGAAAAAGAGCTTGATTTTATCATTGCGCATGAATTGAGCCATATTAAGCGCAGACATATTTGGAAAAGTATCCTCACGCTACCGGCGAACTTTATACCTTTCCTTGCCGAAGCGTATAGCCGTGCATGTGAGTATACTTGTGACCGAGAAGCTGCTTATTACATAGAAGACGGGGCGGCTGCCAAACGCGCGCTGACGATTTTGAGTATCGGTAAAGGGCTTTATAAAGAGGTCAATGATGTTGCTTATTTGGAACAAATCCATACCGACTCTGATGCAGCTGTTTGGTTTGCTGAAACCTTATCGACACATCCTATATTGCCAAAACGTATTCAAGCTGTGGGGCAGTTTATGGAGGTTGAGGGTACACCACATTTCGAGCCGAATGTTGGTAAAATTGCGATAGGCGCAATTATTTCTGGGGTTGCCTTATTTGCTCTTTATATCGGTATCGTTATAACAATCGTCTTCAGTGCTGGATTTTTAGCTAAATTCCTTCCTAGTGACGATACAGAAATATTCGAGCCTACACTAACACCGCTAATGGATTCAGTCGTGAATAGCGACATTACAGAAGTCGAAGCGCTGCTCGATGAAGGAGCGGATATCCATGAAACGGATGAGGATTCGACGACAGCACTTCTGTATGCAGTGTATTATGATGAATTTGATATCGCCCAATTGCTACTCGATGAAGGGGCGAATCCCAATGACATCGATTATTTTTCCCATACGCTTACAGCAGCACTTGCAAATGAATCCTATGACCTAGCTGCGCTGTTATACCATTCAGGTGCAGATCCAACGCTAGAAGACCCTAATGGTGAAACCGCACTTGATTATTTAGGAGTAGAGACAGTGCAAGAATTCGAGGATTTATTGAAAGAGTACTAGTGAATCAATGCATGCGAAGCACCCATCCTTTGTTAATAGTGGATGGGTGTTTTATTCTTGTTTTCCCTTCATCTAAAAGAACAGAAAGTATTGTGAGAGCACCACAAGGAATAAAATCACTAGCCCAAGCCATTTACTGTCTTGCCACATATAAATCGCATTGACGATTCCACCTAATAGCATGACACCCGCCCCACTGTATTCAATAATCCTTACGTTTACCACACCACCTATAATCAGAATGAATAACCCAAGCGTTAAGATTCCTTCTGTCAACAGGATTCTTGGAATTGTGATCACACGAACTCTTTCATCGTCATTTCTTCTACGACGAAAATAATCGATGACTTCTCTACCAATTATGGTCACGAACAAGATTATAAGGCCCGGTAATAAGGTTGCATTCATCATTCATCCCCCTTACTCCACAAACCTCTCAATAATCGCTTTCACGGATCCATCTTGCGTCAAATGAACACTTTCCCCCGCCCATAACGACATGAATTCACTTTTCCCTTGTGCTGCCGCCGCTTTCCGAATACCTTTTGTTAAATCATTTTGATAAGGATACGGTGCAAGAACCGCGTCACGCATGTCCATGATGAATTGATTGCGAATGCCTCGCGCAGTTTTTCCTGAAAAGGCCTTCGTTAACGTGGTACAGCCTTCTTCCGCCTCGAAAATCGCTTGCTTATACTTCGGGTGTGCCCCACTTTCATCTGTTGCTAATAGTGCTGTCCCAATTTGAACAGCTTGCGCACCCGCCAATAACGCTTGTTCCATATGCGCTTTCGTTGCGATCCCCCCTGCTGCAATCACTGGAATTTCTACAGCTGCGACGACCTCTGGCAATAATTTAGCCAGCGGAATGAGCGTTAATTCGCCGGCAAAAGAGCCACGATGTCCGCCTGCCTCACTACCTTGCACAACAACCGCATCCATCCCTGACTGTTCTGCCAATGTTGCCTCCTCCACAGTCGTAGCCGTCCCGATTACATGAACACCATGTTCTTTCAACAAACGCACTGTTTTCTCGTCAGGCAAGCCAAATGTAAACGAAGCAATTTTCACGCCTTCCTCTATTAGAACTTGCACTTGCCCATCGAATTCCGATTCTGACAACGGTGCCTTCCAAAATGGCATCCCTAGCTGCTGTCCAATCGGTTGCAATGCCTCATATGCCTCCCGCAAATACAGCTGATTCATCTCCACATGCTCCGGCACAAATAAGTTCACCGCAAACGCTTTATCTGTCCGCTTTTGCACCTCTCGAATAAACTGCCGTGTGTCCTCCGCTGAAAGATAGCCTGCTCCAACCGATCCAAGTACACCCGCTTCTGCTGATGCCGCCACAAATTCCGGCGTCGTTACCCCTGCCATGGGTGCTTGGATAATTGGGTAGTCAATTGCCAACATTGTCGTTAAGTCATTTTTACTCATTGTTCCGTCCTCCTCACTCTTTAATTTCCACGTATCCTGTCTCTTCAACAATCTCCTGCCCCTGCTCCGACAAAATCCAGTCGATAAAGGCCTGAACATGTGGATTGTCACTATCTGCCGTGACTGCATACAATTCGTTCGTAATCGGATAATCACCTGAACGAATGGTTTCCTTTGTCGGTTCAACACCATCAACAGCAAGTAAGCGAATACTCGCATTCTTCGTCATTTCCGTTGAATAGTATCGAAATGTATAACCAATGGCATTGCTGTAGTTTTTATAGTCGGATACTTGGTCGATAATGGTGCCCATAAGCGACGCAATGTCTTCCACAGGCGGATCCATAATCGGTACATCGCCCATAAAATGCTGAAGCGCAGTCTGACTGCCACTATCTTGCGGTCGTTGGAAAGCACGAATCGCCTTGTTTTTACCGCCAACTTCTTTCCAATTCGTTAGATTGCCAGAATAAATGCCTTTGATGTCATCCCGCGTTAAGCTTTGCACAGGATTTTTATCATTGACGAAGAACACGAAGGCTTCTTTACCAATCGGCGTCAATGTCAGCTCCTTGCCTACTTGTTTCGCCTTGGCCAGCTGCTGTTCGGATGGAGCCAATACAAAAATCATATCCACCGAGCCATTGAGCAGATTTTCATACGCTTCGCCCGTCCGATTCGACATCACTTCACTTTTATAGGGATAATACTCTCCCTCAGGATAAACCGCCTGCGCAAAAGCCGCATAAACCGGGTAAAGGGCAGTCGCCCCATCAATCACCGGTAAATTCTCCTCTATTTTGAAAGTCGAAGGCTCATTGAGCACCACAGCTTTTGAATTGTCCGTAAAAGGTGTATACACATACAAATCCACATCGCCATCCCGCACAACAGGCCTTGTTTTATGATAAATTCCTGGAATTGTAGCGATTAACGACAGGACAACAGCCCCCATGAAGATGCGATACACCATCTTTCTATACTTCTTTTTATCGTAAATCTCTACAATACTTATGACACCCACACCTGCGTAGAGGATTAGCAGAAACGGCAGTAAATAAGAAAGCCCCTCGAACCAAATATAAAGTGCACCAATAAGTACAATCGGCAACAAAAAGCCCATGATGACAATGAATAATACAATGTCCCCGGTTGCCCGCAAAATATTTTTTTCTCTCTCCATGCTACACCCCTTTAAATTTCTGATATATGTAAATTTTACCACAAAAAAATCCATTCCGCGTGTAGAAGAATGGATTTTTTACTTTTCACTGGAAAACAGTGACCTATACTATTTTTCGAGGGATTCCGTCTCTCTCACTGAATCCTTGTCGTTATGCTGCCCGTCTTTTTTAGGCGCTGACGCTTCCTTCTGCATCACAACTGCAGAAGCAATTAAGACCGCAATGATGCCTATAAACGCAATTCCCAAAAGCCATAATACATTTGTTATAATGCTCACCCCAACAACCGTTTCCTTATTCTCTATACGCCATGACTACAACTTTCCTTCACAATATGTCGCATACCCGACCGACTTGTCCGTCTTCAAGACGCACTTTAATGCCATGTGGGTGAAAGCTCGAATTCGTCAATAAATCCTTCACAACGCCCTCCGTTTTAACACCTGTCCGCTGATCTTTCTTCAAAATAACCGCTACTTTCAGGCCTGGCTTAATATCTGCACGATTTTGTCCACTCATGAGTTACTCCTCCTTTCTTTTCTGAAACACACTTTGCACGACATGAGCAATTCCCGTATGCAACTGCCCTTCTACACGATGAACTTCCCCGATGTGGAAATGTCTCACGAAATAGCCATCAAATTGTTGAAGCAATGTCATGGGGTCACAAAGTAATTCTTCATTCCGAGGGCCACCTGTCCCATAGTGGAGTTGTTCTTTTGTGTACAGTTCACTTAGATAATAACCGCCTGGTTTTAGCGCCTTTTTGATACCTGCCAAAGTCTGCTCCATCACGTTTTCTGGAAAATGACCGAAGATGTGGACGATGGCATCCCACTGCTCTTCTTCCCAGTCCACTTCCGCTAAATCACGCAGTTCGGTTTTAACATCGACACCTTTTTCATCTGCAAGCTGCTTGGTTTTATCCAACCCAGCTTGCGCATAATCCCATGCGGTCACATCAAAACCTAGGGAAGCCAAATAGACTGCGTTCCGCCCCTCACCTTCTGCAATACACAACACTTTTCCCCTCGATAGATCTTGTACTACCTCAACAACAAATTCGTTCGGCTTTTTACCGTAAACGTACTGCTCTGTGGAAAAACGTTCATGCCAACTGTTCGTCATCCGGTCATCCATCCTTTTGCATTTATTAGGTCTAGTTTACCATAAACAACGCTCAGGTTACTTTACAGTAGACTCCAGTGTCAGTCACTGTTTGATTTGACGTAAAATCATGACTTCCGTATACAATTTGTAAAATGACTTGCTAAACTATATCACTTAATGATATATTACTTTCAGACATATCACTAAGTGATATAAATGGGGGTATTCATTTGAAACCATTAAAACAACTCACGGATTCGATGTTTTACATTATGGCTGCATTGACCGAACCGCGGCATGGCTATGCGGTGATGGGGTTAATTGAGGAAACGACAAAGGGGGTATTTGTGATTGGACCTGCTTCACTTTATACCATTATTAAAAAGTTGTTAGATCAAGAACTGATTGTTTTGCACGATGACTCGGACTCACGTCGGAAAGTGTATGTCCTGACTGAATTGGGGCGGACTATGTTAGCAGAAGATATGGAACGTCGAAAAGTAATGATTCAATTGGCGGAAAGAGGCTTACAAAGGGGGAATCTATGATGGCGAAAACAAAGTATATGATGTCGAAAGGGTTAGCCTTCGAGGAAGCAAAGGATATGCAAAAGCTTCGAAAAAAATCATTAGCAGGTTGGCATCTAAAACGCTGGCGATTCATGGGCTATGGACTGGAGCAAGGTGAAAAAGAGGATGTGATCTATAGCATCGATTATCGGGATCTCACCCCTGGAGAAGAGGCAGAGTACTTTGAGCTATTTGCGGTTAGCGGCTGGGAGCATGTTTGCTCGGACTATGGGACGCATATATTCAAAGCGAAGCCAGGTACAAAGCCGATTTACAGCGACCCGGAATCTTCCATTGATAAGCTAACGCGGCAAGGCAAGTCTGTATTTTTAGCGACACGCATATGTCTGCCCATCACCGTCATCCTCGGGCTCATCACGCAATTCACATCTGGCGGCGTACAAACCGTCTTGAGCTGGGTATTTATCGCTTCACTCTTTATCACAATACCCGCCATCATGACTTCGCTAGCGGTTCTTTACCATAAATGGAAAGCGAGAAAATTGGTTTAACAGTCATAGAAAAAAGATCCTACTCGGATCTTTTTTCGTCATCCACATATACGCTTTTCAAAACAAACTCCCCACAAACGCATCCAACCGCTCTTCCATCATCGCATCTGTCAAATCCGTCACGCCAAAAGAAGCCCAGCCCGGATAAACAGTTGGAGGCCCATCTAAGAAATCAAATGCCGACACAATATCCCAATATGAATCATATGGAAATGAAGTGCCTGCCGCCTTTTTATACGCTCGCAAGAACAAATCCGCCACTTCAACGCCATACAACAATGCAAGATTCACACGACAATGCCCTATATCAATGCCCGCCGGACCGAGACACGCATTTGGCCAATCCACAATGCCACTCACTTCACCATTCAGCCAAAGAATATTTGCCGGATGAAAGTCACGGTGAATAAACGTCTCTTTAAAATCAGGCACTGGGCTCTGTAATTGGTCGAATGCTGCTTGCCAAACAGCTTGCTTCTTCGTCCACTTAGGAACTTCTACCTCATCCCGACTAGTGTAAGATGCATATTGCCATGGAAAATGCGCCACCGCCAACCCGTGAATCCCAATAAGCGCTGTTGCCAATCCTTCTACCCACTTCTCGAAATCAGCGGGTTGTAACTCAACACTTCCTTCTACTTTCGTCATCAAAATAGACGGCAATCCGCTAATTTCTCCTGTTTCATCAAAAGCAATGAGAGATGGAGCCAGTAATCTGCCAGTTGACGCCTTTTGTAAACTCATCGCTTCATGGCGCACGACATCTGGCTCTTCCAACAACCATTCTTGATTGTCCAATTGCCGTAAAACGACGACCCCTTTTATCGTTGTCATTTCATACAGGGTAGAGGACGTACTCCCCGGCAATTGCCGCATGGATACAACCGCCGTTCCTAGTTCTTCCTCAACCCAACGCTTCGCCTTTTCAAGCGCATTCTTCATATTCCATCACCTTTTCTATCTTCGTACAATAGGCTTGTTTTCGTTATGTGCGCTTCACACGTCGTTTTGCGTGGTTCACTCGCCACATTGCACGGTCCACACGCCGCATTGCGTGGTTCTCTTCCCACATTGCGCGGTTCTCTTCCCGCATTGCGCGGTTCTCTTCCCGCATTGCGCGGTTCTCTTCCCGCATTGCGCGGTTCTCTTCCCGCATTGCGCGGTTCTCTTCCCGCATTGCGCGGTTCTCTTCCCGCATTGCGCGGTTCTCTTCCCGCATTGCGCGGTTCTCTTCCCGCATTGCGTGGTTCTCTTCCCACATTGCGCGGTTCACTTCCCGCATTGCGCGGTTCTCTTCCCGCATTGCGCGGTTCTCTTCCCGCATTGCGCGGTTCTCTTCCCGCATTGCGCGGTTCTCTTCCCGCATTGCGCGGTTCTCTTCCCGCATTGCGCGGTTCGCATGCCGCATTGCGCGATTCACACCCCACATTGCGCGGTTCACATGCCACATTGCGTGGTTCACACCCCACATTGCGTGGTTCACATGCCACATCGCGCGGTTCTCTTCCCGCATTACGCGGTTCGCATGCCACATTCCGCGATTCACATGCCACATTGCGCGCTTCGCCAAAAATCACCCCCGATACATCACATCTCCCGCCACAACCGTCATCACAACGTTCGCATCCACAATCTCTTCATCTGCCACTTCAAACAAATCCCGGTCCAGCACTGTAAAATCAGCGTCAAACCCAACCGCCAACTTCCCGCGAACATCCGCCTTACCAATCGTCGCTGCACTGCCCGTTGTAAACAAACCAACCGCCTCAAAGCGACTCAGCTTCTCATGCGGCAAATAACCGTCATGTGTCTCACCTGGTTTTCGACGCGTCGCTGCCGCATAGATACCAAGTAACGGGTCCACCTCTTCCACCGGCGCATCAGATCCACCACCGCAAATAAACCCGTGATCCAGCAACCTTTTCCAAGCATAAGCCCAACCCAAGCGCTCTTCTCCCAGTCGATCCATCACCCATGGAAAATCAGACGACACAAAAATCGGTTGCACATCCAGAATCACCGGCAACTTCTCCATACGCTCCACCAAATCATCACGCAACACATTGACATGAATCAAACGATCACGCTTGCCCTCTGGCACCGGATATTTCTCGATAGCATCCAACGCTTTTTCAGTTGCTCCATCCCCAATCACATGGACAGCAATCGCCTCACCATGCTCCCGAGCAAGCTTCACAAGCTCATCAATTTCCTCATCCGTCAACACCGTCATCCCCGATGTTTCAGGCGTATCTGCATAAGGTGCACTCAACAACGCTGTCTTTCCGCCCAACGCTCCGTCAATGAAAAACTTCATCTCCCCCGGATCAATCCACGGTTCACAATACGTTGCTGCATCCGCCATCAACTGCGCAAAAACCGTCGACCTTCGAAGCAAATGCGCACGAAATTTCTTCTCTTCTCCAATGACATTTTTAAACGCTTGCAACGGATTACGATAATCCCCGTAATAACCAAGGTCATCCGTCACGGCACCCGTCAAACCAAGCGCCAACAAATCATCAACAGACTTGCGCAACGCACGTGTCAACGATTGTTCCGTCGGTTCAGGGGCAACATTCAATACAAGATCCTGCGCACCTTCAAGCAATAAACCCGTCGCTTCCCCATTCGCATCCCGAACAATGACACCATCCTCTGGATCCGGCGTATCCTTCGTAATACCCGCAAGCTCCAGTGCTTTTGAATTCACAAGTAGCACATGTCTACATGTCCGTTTCAATAGCATTGGCGCAGCCGTCACCTGATCCAATTCATGACGTGTGAAGATCTTTTTATCTGGAAAGTTGTTTTCATTCCAACCTTCCCCCACGAACCACTCATCCGCCCCCAAGCCCTTATGCGCACCTAATAACATGTCCATCATCTCATCAGCCGACGCCGCTTTGGATAAATCCAAACTCAACAACTTCTCTCCATGCCCAATCATATGCATATGGCTGTCGATAAACCCTGGATACAAAACAGCCCCACCTAAATCGATTTCCTCATCTGCCTGTCCTTGCAACTCGTCATATGTGCCAGTCGCAACAATTTTACCGCTTTCCGTCAACAACGCCTCTACCTTGCTACCTTCTTGTTCCATCGTATACAACGTACCGTTTTGCCATAATGTTTTCATCTCAAATCCCCCTATCTCTAGTACTATTCTAAACTTTCGGGCAATGTTCTGCTACAATGAAGCTATTGAATCAAAGGAGGAATTTACAGATGAGATTAACCGTTTACTTAGCAGGCGAAATCCACAGTTCATGGCGTGAGGAAGTGAAGCTAAAAGTGGCAGCATTGAACTTGCCGATCGACTTCGTCGGCCCAATGGAAGACCATGACCGATCCGACAATATCGGCGAAGACATTTTAGGCAAACAGCCAGACGCCATCTTCAAAGACGCTGCCGCATCCAGCTTCAATAATTTACGTACGGAGCTTTTAATGAAGAAAGCCGATCTCGTCATCGCACTTTTCGGCGAAAAATACAAACAATGGAACACAGCAATGGACGCAAGCGCCGCCATCGCATTTGGCAAACCACTCATCCTCATTCGCCAAGAAGCACATCATCACGCACTCAAAGAACTATCACGCAAAGCAAACGCCACCGTCGAAACCGTCGACCAAGCCGTCAAAGCCTTACATTATATTTTTGAATAAAATCCATTTTTCAAGCCTATTCAAGGTCCAATGGACAAATCAAGCGCAGACGCCTTAAATGGGGTAGCCGAAGCCATAAGACTGACAGCGAAGCAGCCTGGCTTATGGCGAAAGGCATCCCTAACGTCGAAGCGACGTTCAATGGGACACTATGTCTAATACTTATCTTTTATTCATCCCTCTCTTTACAAACTCTTAACATTCCCTTCACACACCCTCAACAATCCTCCGTTACTATAAAGAAAGAGTAGAGCAGTTCAAAAATAACTCCTACATCGAACGGAGGATACTCATGACAGTACTAATGGAACGTAAAGAAGAAACGAAATTGCATGTAATGGAAAATACAAATTGGCACAAACCCGTCTATGAAACAAATGGCTTGAACCTTTGGTATGGCTCATCACACGCATTAAAAAATATAAATCTTTCCATCAATGAAAAAGAAGTGACAGCTATCATCGGTCCTTCCGGCTGCGGGAAATCCACTTATCTAAAAACGCTCAATCGCATGGTTGAACTTGTACCCGATGTCACGATTTCTGGCAACCTAACATTCCAAGGCAACAATATTCTTGGCAAAGCAATGCCTGTTGAACTGTTACGCTCAAAAGTCGGCATGGTGTTCCAAAAACCAAACCCATTTCCAAAATCAATCTATGAAAATGTGGCATTCGGTCCGAAAATCCACGGTATCCGCAACAAAGCAACACTCGATATCATTGTCGAAGACAGCTTACGTAAAGCCGCCCTGTGGGATGAAGTAAAAGATCGCCTCCACAAAAGTGCTTACGGACTTTCTGGCGGACAGCAACAACGTCTTTGCATCGCTCGCTGCCTAGCAGTCGATCCCGAAGTCATTCTAATGGATGAGCCTACATCTGCTCTCGACCCCGTTTCGACACATAAAGTGGAAGAGCTCATCGATGCTATTAAAAATGATGTCACCATCGCAATCGTCACACACAACATGCAGCAAGCAGCAAGAATTTCAGACCGCACCGCCTTTTTCCTAAACGGTGAAATTGTCGAATGTGATCGAACATCTACCATCTTTAATAACCCTACTGACCCACTGACAAACGACTACATTAACGGTCGTTTCGGTTGATTTGCAACCATCCTTGTAGCCAAGGATGGTTTTTTATTTATTAAACTTAATGTTTACAAACCCTTTACACTTTCATCATACTCTATTTACATTCAACACTTATACTAACAATAGAAAGAGAACATCTTTCACAAAAATAGATCCGTTTTAGGGGAGGACAATTCGAATGAATTTTAAAAAGTATCTTTTGTTCCTAGTAGTGGCTGCACTCGCAATAATCACTGCAGCATGTGGGGCGGATTCAGGGAAAGAGAAAAACAACGAAGAGAATGACAGCAATAACAATACAGAAGAAGCAGCTGATTTAGAAGGCAGTGTCACTATCGACGGATCGGGAACTGTTTACCCGTTAATGGCACGAATCGCTGAAGAATATATGCTAAACGAACAAGAAAATGTTTCTGTCGAAGTGAGTCGTGCAGGTACAAGCGCAGGATTCAAGAAGTTCCTAGTGGAAAATGGCACAGACTTCAATGACGCTTCACGTCAAATCAAAGACGAAGAAACAGCAGAAGCAGAAGCATTGAATATGGAAGTCAAAGAATTGAAAGTAGCTCTAGATGGCTTAACTTTCGTTATCAACAAAGACAATGATTGGGCAAAAGAAATGACACCTGAACAACTGATTAGCATTTTCAAAGCAGACGGTGGCGTTGAAAAATGGTCTGACATCAATCCAGACTGGCCAGCAGAAAAGATCAACCCAATGGGACCGAACGAAAACCACGGAACGTATGAGTTTTTCTATGAAAGTATTCTCGATAAACAAGACCTAGTTAGCAACGTTAATCTGCAACAAGACTATTCAACACTTGTAAAATTAGTATCTGAAGACAAGAATGGCATTGCCTTCTTCGGATTTGGTTACTACGTCAACAACAAAGACAAACTAGCAGCGGTTCATGTAGACTTCGGAAATGGCGCAGTCGAGCCATCACTTGACACAATTGCAGAAGACGGCGACTATGCCGACTTCACTCGCCCAGTCTTCACGTACTTGAACGTAGACAACGCGAAAAGTAAGCCACAAGTACTCGATTACGCAATTTACGCAATGAACAATGTCAATACGTTTGCAGGTGAAACAGGATTCGCACCGATTCCTGAAGCAGAAGCAAAAGAGAACGTCGACTTTTTAAACGGCTTGAAGTAAGAGCGAAGTCTAATTGCAAGCAAGCTGGCATCTGTTGTTTATCACCGCCTTGAGCCCCTTTATCACTGCCACGGGCTCAAGGCGGATATTCTATTACTATCCATATGTTAGAAGGAGTGCTCTGCAGAATGCCTACAAACAACAATCCAACGACTGAAAAAAATGTGAACGTTCGGGAATTAATGGAACAAAAAAGGCAATCGAGAAATATCAAAGAACTCTTTGAAAAATCGATTCCCTTCTTTCTTTTTTTAATCGCTTCCGTCTCTGTCCTCACAACTGTCGGGATTATTTATACATTGTTATCGGAAACCATCGAATTTTTCAAGCGTGTTCCGATTGTCGATTTCTTTACAGGAACGGTGTTGAAACCGTTAAGCCAAACACCTGAATTCGGTGTACTACCGCTTATCATGGGTACCATCACTTCATCCCTTATTGCTATGGTCGTTGCTGTTCCCATCGGACTAATGACTGCCATCTACTTAAGCGAATACGCATCAGATCGTGTGCGCAAAGTATTTAAACCGCTCTTAGAAATATTGGCGGGTATCCCAACGATTGTTTATGGATTTTTCGCATTTACTTTCGTTACGCCGCTGCTACGCGAATTGATTCCGAGCCTGCAGGCAACGAATATTTTAAGCCCCGGTATCGTCATGGGAATCATGATCATTCCAATGATTGCTTCTTTATCAGAAGATGCCATGAGTGCTGTTCCCAATTCAATGCGTGAAGGTGCGCTTGGGTTAGGTTCAACAAAATTAGAAGTGACGAGAAAAGTCGTCATCCCTGCCGCTCTATCTGGTATTATCGCTTCTTTCGTGCTAGGTATTTCACGTGCGATTGGCGAGACGATGATTGTGACCATTGCGAGTGGTAGTACAAAAAACTTCACGTTCGACATTACGCAATCCATGCAAACGATGACAGCTTATATCGTCGAAGTAACAGGTGGCGATGCAGCCGCTGGATCGACGGTCTACTACAGCCTATATGCAGTCGCTATGACTCTATTTGTTTTCACATTAGTGATGAATATGATTGCAAGAGCGGTTTCACGTAAATTTAGGGAGGAATATTAACATGCAGCAAGCAAGTCCTAGCAGCCTAACTAGAAGAATGAATGCCCGATTGCTGCTCAATACCGTTTCGAAGTTCATCTTCCTAGCTTCTACGCTTTTTGGTCTCGTTGTACTTTCCATCTTAATTTACCGCGTGGTGTCGCAAGGAATTGGTTGGGTCAACATGGATTTTCTCACAGGTAAACTATCTACCCAACCTGAACGTGCAGGAATCATGGGTGCCATTCTTGGTACATTTTGGCTCATGCTCGTCGTTGCCCCCGTCACCATGTTTTTAGGTGTCGGGACAGCCATTTACTTAGAATTATATGCAAAAAAAGGGCGCGTACAGGCAATCATTCAAACGAACATCGCCAACCTAGCAGGTGTTCCCTCTATCGTTTACGGGATTTTAGGATTAACCGTTTTTGTCCGAGCTTTACATTTCGGGAACGTCGTCTTAGCAGGCGGCTTAACAATGGCGCTCCTTATCCTTCCTATCGTCATCGTCGCAAGCCAAGAAGCAATTCGAGCTGTTCCTAACCATTTAAGTGAAGCATCCTTCGGTATGGGCGCTACTAAATGGCAAACGATTAAAAGCATTATCTTACCCGTTGCGCTTCCAGGTATTCTAACAGGCGCCATTTTATCGCTATCACGTGCAATCGGTGAAACAGCTCCATTAGTCGTCATTGGTATTCCAGCGTTGTTGCTACCTTTCCCAGGAAGCATTTTCGATAAATTCACGGTGCTACCTATGCAAATCTACTATTGGACACTCGATTCTTCACTCACTGCGGAATATGCAAACTTAGCAGCTGCAACGATTATCGTTTTACTCGTAGCCCTGCTCCTATTAAACTCGACTGCCATCGTCATTCGACATAAATTTCAAAAGAGATACTGAGCCTTGGGTGCCAGGCCACTGCTACAATTCGCGTCTTTCCGCGAATTGTAGCAGTGCCTGGCACCTAATATTTTACCTACGGATGCCTTTCCTGTTCCTGCATGGTAGACTATGAATAACTATGCCACCTCAAGAACGGAGCTGAATGACATGCAAAAAGACGGCATTCGACAACGGTATTTAACCATTACGATTACCATTATGATTATTTTAACGCTCGTGACAGCCGGTATTTATATCTATGCGAAAAAATCCTGGGATCACTTTGTAACAGAGCAAGAAAATCTGTTCGAAAAAGCACACGAAATCGACGATCTTGCCGATGCGACTACCGGGCTATTCTTCCGTGTCCGCGGTTACTATGCTTTCCAACTCGACAGTGAGTTAGCAATTGCATACCAGGAAATTGAAACAATTAAAGAAACCATTGAAAAACTTAAAAAGCGTACATTAACCGACGCTGAACAAGACTTGGTCAATGAAATCGAAACATTCCTCGGACAATACGAAGAAGAAGTATTGCCACAAGCACTCGCCTTTGTACAAGCAAATGACTATGAAGGATTACGTCAGCTATCGCTTAGCGGATCGAACACAACCGTCAACCGACTCGTCGATTATTCAAACAGCTACAATCAGCAAGTCAACACTGGCCTGCATAGCGTTTTTGAAAAAACAACGCAGCTCTTAAATGGTTTCTTTCTACTACTCTTTCTATTAGGCTTGATTTTACTATTGTTCACCATTTGGATGATTTGGCAAGTCGTTTACCATTTCATACGCCCAATCGAACAGATGAGAGTAGCCGCAGATAACTACCAAAATGGAGAAGAATTCATCTTTAAGCCAATCATCCGTTCTGATGAAATCGGTGCACTATCCGATTCTTTCGCAAAAATGATTGACACGATTAATGTCAAAGAACAAAAATTAGTCGCACAAAATGACGAGCTGCTATCACAGCAAGAAGAACTATTCGACAAACAAGCCAAAATGGAACATGCCCTTTCGGAAGCGCGTCATTCAAAATTTCGTCTCGAGCGCTATAACGGCTTGAACCACCACCTATCCTTCACGCTCGACAAACAGGAATTAGCCGATACCGTCCTCGACTATTTTAAAGAACTATATGCCATCGACCTTGGCGCTTTTTGGTTACCGCAAAGTGGCGAATACAGCCTAAATAATATTACGGATCACATGTTTGAAGAGTTCAAGGAGAAGCAACTGCACTATGTAAAACTACGACTGGAAAAAGAACCTTATTACGTGCTCAAACGGGAAGCAGATTACGAAAAAGGAATTGCCACTTCTCAAACGTATGTCTACGATCTTATGGCTAGCGTTAAAGATAGTGAGGGAAAATTCCATATCACACTGGCCCTGTCCCGAGTGGGGCGTACATTCACTAAGGATGATCTCCATGACATTTATGGCATTCTCAATCGAGTTGCGCTCGCCGTCGATCGAATTGAGCAATATGAACTCGTCAATCACGAGCGTGCGTTAAATCAAAACATCCTCGATAACGTGACAGAAGGCATTCAATTTGTTTCAAATTCAGGAAACATGCAAAAGTATAATCAAGCATTGTTCCGATTACTCGATATGCCTGCTGACAGCACCGAATGCCCGACCGATAAAAACGGATGGATTCGCTGTTTCATGGACAAATCGAATGACGACGGACAGCTACAACAATTTTTCGAGACATCACTTGCATCCCAAACAACGAACGTCTCTCAAACGTCTTATACCATTCAAGGTGACACCTTAAAAGTGCTAAATGTCTATAGTGTCCCTGTTATGATGGAAGGCGAAAAGGCAGGAACGGTTTTTGTTCATCGTGATATTACACAGGAATACGAGATTGACCGCATGAAAACCGAACTTGTATCGACCGTAAGCCATGAATTGCGAACACCTTTATCCAGCATCCTTGGCTTTACAGAACTGCTACTATCAAAAGAAATGGACACGAAGCGACAAAAACGTTATCAAGAAACCATTCATAAAGAAGCGAAAAGACTAACAAACCTTATTAACGATTTCTTAGATTTACAGCGCATGGAGTCAGGCAATCAATCCTACGACATACAAGAAGTCAATCTATCCGAAATTACTATACGGGCAATTGAAAATTTCCCGAAAAATGATGCGCATGCAATCACGCTTGTAGATAACACAAGTACACCGATTCTCTATGCCGATCAAGATCGGATCCTTCAAGTATTTACAAACATACTCAGCAATGCGATTAAATTTTCACCAGAAGGTGGAGCTGTCACCGTCTCCTTATCGACAGAAGGCGATCAAGCCATCGTCGCCATCAAAGATGAAGGAATTGGTATTCCAGCCGAACAAGTCGATCATCTCTTTGAAAAGTTCCACCGTCTCGACAATAGCTATAGCCGTAAGATTGGTGGCACAGGACTCGGGCTTGCAATTTGCCGCGAAATCATTGAGAAACATAATGGCGCAATTTGGATTGAATCTGAAGAATACAAAGGGACAACCGTTTTCTTCTCCTTGCCCATCAAAAAAGTTATAAATACAGAAATGCTGTCAGCGAATAAGCCTGCTGTTGTTGTCGTCGAAGATGATGACAGTATTGTATTGTTACTCGCTGAGGAATTACGAATGAAAGGCTTCTCCTTCATCTCCCATTCGGAAGTACAAGCTGCCTTTGACTATACAAAAGATCAGCAGCCAGATTGTATTGTCATTGACCTGATGCTGAGAGATGACCAAACCGGTTGGGATCTTATCAAATTATTGAAAGAGGAAACTTCAACACAGCATATTCCAATCATTATTTCTTCTGCACTTGAAAAACAAGAAGAGCTAATCGCCGAATATCAAATCGATCATTATATGACAAAGCCTTATCCGCTCCATCAACTATCTGAAACAATCGCGATTGCACTTGAAAAGAGAGAGGGAGTCATCTTATACCCCCATTCATCTCAAGGCGGTCTATAATCTTCAACAACCAAAGCCTCAGGGAGCCAATTCCTGAGGCTTTGGTTTATCGCTGTAAAATTTGTTTAACTAACGCTACCAATTCGGCTGGGCTAAATGGCTTGGCCATAAAGTAATTTGCCCCAAACCGCTTAGCCATTTCACGATCTCCTTGCTGCGCTTTAGCCGTCAGCATAATAATAGGAACGTCCAGCGAAAAGGATTGTATCTTATCCAACACTTCCATCCCTGTCAGCTGCGGCATCATATAATCAAGAATAATGACATCGTACTGACTATTAGCTATTTTCTCATAGCCTTCTAGCCCATCTTCCGCTTCTTCAATCGTATAGCCTTCAAATTCAAGCGTATCCGTTACGAGCATCCTAAGTACCTCATCATCATCCACAACAAGTATTCTTTCTACCATCATTCAATCCTCCTAAGTGTGTGAATAGAATGTCAATTGAGTAGCTTACTTGCCAATTGCTGAATTCGTGCTAATACGTCCTCAGACCGGAATGGCTTCATAATATAATCATCAGCCCCAAGCCATAACGCCGCCTTAATATCAGCGTCACTCGTTCGCGCAGTCATCATAGACACTAAGACATTCTTTTCAACCTCTTCATTTTTCTTTAGGCGTCCTAGCACTTCCAAACCATCCATTTCAGGCATAATCCCATCTAACAGCACGATATAACGCTCTTCCGGGCTATACCAATCTGCTTCGAGAAACGCTGGTCCATTGGCATATGTTTCTACTGTAATATCAATATCCGGAGAAGTCCATTCGACTAATTTTCTCTGGAGTACTTCCCGTACAAGTATGTCATCATCCACAATAATAATGTGCAACTTCCGTTTGGCAAGCGACTTTTTCTCATCAAAAATAACTGTCCGATTTCGTCCCGTCCGCTTGGCCTCATAAAGCGCCTGATCGGCTGTAGAGATCAGCTTGTCTGTATCCTCTGCATACATCGCTATACCTGCCGAAAACGTAACAGAGAACGAGTAACCAGCCTCTTCAAAGATTAATGCATTAAATTTTGTCCGAACTCTTTCCAAAAAGACAGCCGCTTTTTCCGCTTGCACCCCCGACAACAGAATGGCAAATTCCTCACCGCCATAGCGAAATGCTTGGTCGACTTCCCGTTTCTCCTGATTGATGACTTCGCATAGTTTCCGTAAGACTTCATCTCCCGCTGGATGACCATATGAGTCATTGATCTTTTTAAAATGATCTAAATCCATCATCACTAGCGAAAAAGGGACGCCTGATCGATCAGACAACTCCGCATGATGTCGTATCGCTTCATCAAAATACTTCCTGTTCCCCACTCCCGTCAATCCATCTGTTATAATCGATTTTCCAACGGTTTTTCTCATTTTATCGCGATTGAACAAATAAGGTAAGAAAACTTCAAGATCGAGTGGCTTTCCTATGAAGTCCATCGCACCATTTTCATAAGCCTTAATACGATTTTCTTTCGACTGATCCACACTCGTAACCATCAGTGTCGCTCGCCTAGCCATCGCAGTATCAGATATTTTGCTAAGCACATCGAAACCAGACATATCCGGAAGAAACAAGTCAATCAATACAAAATTCGGTCGCATGGAATAGAACTGATCAATTCCACGCCTACCATTCAAAGCAATCACTACTTGTGCCCCCAATGCTTCTAACAGTTCTTTCACATAGGAGACAAACTCCAAATCGTCGTCAATTATTAAGAAAAATACTTCCTCATCGAACCGCTGCTGGTAAGTTACTGGAATAATAACTTGGTTTTCTTCCATCCCCTCTAAAAAACTACTAATCTTGTCAAAAAAATTAGTAAGGGAAGACATTGCGATTTCATTATCATTTTCAAGTGATAAGATCTCCAGATGAGATGAACAAAAAATGGAAAGCGCTTCCATCCCAATTGTGCCCGATGTCCCTTTCAACATATGTAAAAAGTTATACAATTCACTTTCCGTTATAACATCCTTTGTTTGCCATTCAGAAAATGTCGTCTCGACTCGCTCAGAGAGCATCTGACGGTAATCCTTCCGCTTCATATTCATCCCTCCTTGCAAATACATGTCTCAGATTGAAAAAATCTTGCTTATTTTAAAACAAACTGGAAACACCTAAAGTTTAGGTATTTCCAGTTCTTAAGTCGATCACTTATTCAAGTCCCATCTCTTTCCGTACAACATCCGCAATCTGCTCAACATAACGCGTGCAATCCTCTTCATTCGGCGCTTCTACCATGACACGAACGAGTGGCTCTGTACCCGAAGGGCGAACGAGAACACGACCATTGCCAGCCATTCCCTGCTCAACCGCTGCAATCACTTCCGCCACATGCGCATTGTCTGTTACAGCATTCTTATCCGTCACACGCACGTTGACAAGCTGCTGCGGATAAATCGTCATCTCACTCGCAAGTTCAGACAACTTCCGCCCCGTACGCTTCATAATATTCACAAGTTGAAGACCTGTCAGAAGCCCATCACCCGTCGTATTATAATCTAGGAAGACAATATGACCTGATTGCTCTCCACCGAAATTATAACCGTTTTTGCGCATCTCTTCTACCACATATCGGTCACCGACAGCGGTTTGTATGCTTTTCATCCCTTGTTCTTCAACTGCTTTATGAAAGCCTAGATTACTCATAATCGTGGACACAATTGTCCCTGACTGTAGGCGTCCTTCTGACTGTAGATGACGACCAATAATATACATAATTTGATCGCCGTCAACAATGTTCCCTTGCTCATCGACAGCAATCAGACGATCCCCGTCACCATCGAACGCTAAGCCGATATGAGCTCCTTTTTCGACGACTAGCTTCGCTAATTCTTCAGGGTGCGTGGAGCCAACGCCTTCATTGATATTCAATCCGTTTGGTGAAGCACCCATTGTCGACAAATCAGCATCAAGATCCGCAAATACATGCGTCGCCAACGACGATGTTGCGCCATGTGCACAGTCCAGTGCTACATGTAATCCCGTAAATTCCTCGTCCACTGTTTGTTTTAAATACTGAATATATTTGTGACCGCCCTCGAAGTATTCCGTAATTGCACCAACACCTGCTCCAATCGGGCGAGGAATTGTATCCTGCTCTTCATTTAACAATCGCTCAATTTCTTCCTCTTGTGCATCCGTTAACTTATAGCCATCTGCACCAAAAAACTTAATACCATTATCTGCAACAGGGTTATGTGAAGCAGAAATCATCACACCCGCCTGCCCATTCATCACGCGGGTTAAGTAGGCAACTCCTGGCGTACTAATCACACCTAAGGTCATCACTTCAACCCCTGTAGATAATAGACCCGCGATGAGCGCACTTTCAAGCATATGACCTGAAATCCGGGTATCACGTCCGACAAGTACTTGTGATTTGCCATCTGAGTCTTTTGTCAATACATGGCCACCGATTCTACCGAGTTTAAAAGCGAGCTCCGGTGTCAATTCTTCATTTGCCACGCCGCGGACGCCATCTGTTCCGAAATACTTTGTCATTTCCATTCTCCCCTTTAATTCTGTACATTCAGTCGTATTCTTTTATCAATTACACCAAGGCGTAATTGTGTCGGGTGTTTGAACTTCTGCTGATTCATGCTAAGCAAGTTCAATCATCATCGTTACTTTTTCATCTGACAGTTTCCATTGGACATTTGTAGGTCCTTCCACTGAAACCGCAAACGTTTCTTCTCCTTCAGCTACCGTCCCAGACGCATCAATATACACTGCGAAATCGGATATTTTTAGCGCATCAATGACAGCTTGATCCGCTGTCACTGACAATGCTACTAAGCCACTTGCTGGTTTTTGGAAGGAGCTTTTATATTCACTACTTAGACCTTTTACTGTAATTGGAATATTATTAAATTCTATCGTAACGACCTTGGCTACCGGCTCTTCTGGAACTTCTGGATCCTCAGCCTCCACATCCACATCGCCATTTGATACCGCCACACCCAATTTCACCTTGAGCTTATCCAAGGACATCCTTGAAATCCCTTTTGGTTTTTTCAAGTCAATCTCTTTCGTTCCGTTCTCTTTTACTTCAGTAATATCTACGTCTACGCTAAATTCTTTCATCTGATCTAACACTTTCCTCGAGCCATATAGCACAATCGTCTTCTCATCCGTTGTGATTGAATCGATGGTTACACCGTCTCCAGCTGCTCCACGCGAAGTTAGTACAATCGGTAGTTCTTTATGATATTCCTCAACTTCAACTTTGACGGTCACTTTTTCAGGCACAATCGTCACATTCAACTTGTTCAAATCCCGATCCAGGACGCGGACATCCGCTTGTTGCTCAAATGACTTCATAATGCCCGGCTCACCAACCACTGACGCCTTCACAAAACTAATCGAGTCAATCACACTTTTAGGTCCCGTTACCTCAATGGTCTTCGGTTCAACTTCCATTTTTACAACGCTATAATCTTCAGCAAGCAAGCGCTGATTGAGCTCCGGTTCAACCTTGAATGTTTGTGTGATTTTCTCCTCAATAACTACATCAATCACTGCTGGATCTAACTGCACTTGTAATTTATCCGATAAATTCTCAGGTTCAATACGCACGGTATGCTCTCCGATGAGTAAGTCCCGTAAATCCACACGCAACGTGAAATCTTTTCGCAATTTTGTAGACTGAACGATGTTCGCCGGTCCATCAATCGTCACATCCACAGTTTCAGGAACTCCCGTCACCACAAGATTTTCTTCGTCATAATAGACTTCCACTGGAACACCTTCGATTGTAGCTTCCGTATCTCCAGCATTTTTACCGGCTATTTTTTCATCATCCGCCTGCACAGAGAAAAAGAGCAAAATGGCAAGGGCCAATGCCGTTAAACGGAGAAACCATGGGCTATCCATAAATTTATCCATTTTTTCTCCTCCACTTCCATAGAGAGGTCGTCTCCGGTTGCTCACTTTCTAAACCGAACCAAGATTTTCGTAACCGCATTTCAAATTCTTCCATACCTAGATTACGATTAATATCGCCATCCGTCGTAATGCTTACCGCCCCTGTTTCTTCCGACACAATAATCGTAATCGCATCCGTCACCTCACTGATGCCAAGTGCCGCCCTATGCCGCGTCCCTAGCTCTTTGGAGATGAATGGACTTTCGGATAGCGGCAAATAACACGCTGCAGCCGCTATCCTATTTCTTTGAACAATGACTGCACCATCATGAAGCGGTGTATTGGGAATAAATACATTAATTAACAGCTCCGAGGAGATTGTTGAATCCATTCGTGTACCGGTTTCAATATATTCGCTCAGTCCCGTTTCTTTTTCAATGGAAATAAGGGCCCCTATTCGACGTTTTGCCATATAACTAACGGATTTTGTAAAAGCCTCTATCAGTCGATCACGTTCTTCTTCCTCCTGCATCTTCGTTCGTGCAAATAGGCGTCCTCTCCCTAACTGTTCAAGAGCACGACGAAGTTCCGGTTGAAAGATAATGATAATGGCAAGGAATCCGTATGTCAAAACTTGGTCCATCATCCATAAAAGAGTATTAAAGCCGAAGAATTCCGTCAACGTACGCGCAATAAGCAGTACGAAAATCCCTTTTAACAACTGAACCGCTTTCGTTCCTTTAATAATTGTAATCAATTTATAAAAAACAAACCAGACAAGAAGCACATCCACGATATTAACAAGTGCCATGACTGGACTCAAATCAATTAAACCTTCCCATTTTGGCATGTGCTTCGCCTACCTTCATAAACAGTTTCTTCTGCGTCCAGTATAGCACAACGATATGCAACTTTGCTTCCTTGAAGACGACAAATGAGCGACTGCTACAAACCACTTTGAACGGTTTGTAGCAGTCGCTAGACTTACTCCTCGCCCTTATCTGAAGAAGAAAAGATGTCTTTCGCCGTTTTCTTTATTTTATACCATAACCAATCGAACACTTCATCAATTTCCTCGCTTGTACCTGTTACAATCGCCGTAGAAGCCATATATTTTGAACCATGGATGACTGTCACATCGCCATCTACTTCCCCTTCGATTCGAAGCGTACCATTTTTCACAACGATGTCTCCTTCTACCTTTTCACCTTCTGGAACAAGCACAGTTTCTCCCTCAATGACAAGATTCGGTTGCTTCGTCACTGAAAATTGCTGATCATTGCTATAACCCGAAAATAGCGACGCACTCATTAGTATGAAAAACATCGCAGCGGCGGCAAGAAACGGATGACCGCGTAACCAACGCTGAATGCCCACCTGTGATTTCTCTTTCGGAAGGCGTGCCATCACACCTTCTACAAAATGATTGGGCGCCTCCACCGCAGTAGCACTACCGATAAATGTAATGGCCTCACTCAGCCCATTCATGATTTCTCGGCACTCTGCGCAGTTCGCTAAGTGCTCTTTCAATTCTCGTTCTTCTTCAAGTTCTATATCACCGTCTAAATACGCGTGCATGTAATGGACAACATGTTCTGGACATGATTTCATATCAATTACCTCCTACATATTACCCATCTGTTTCCGAAGAGCTTCTCGCCCGCGGTGAACACGGGTTTTCACTGTTCCCAATGGCAAATCCAAAATGTCGCTAATTTCCTGCAACGGCAACTCCTCTATATAGCGCAAAATAATAGCGGAACGATACTTCTCCGGCAGTCTACCGATTTCGTATTGTATTCTCTCTTGCATTTCCATCTTTTCCACTTCTTCTTCCGGCAACTTACCCGTTGCTGCCACTTGCGAATACATATTCAAACCTTCCGTCCCCGGTACTTCCGCATCAAGATAATAATCCGGTTTCTTTTTTCGGATTCGATCAATGCATAAATTCGTCGCAATTCTGAATAACCACGTTGAAAATTTTCGCTTCTGATCAAACGTATGAATATTAATATATGCTCGGACAAAGGCTTCCTGGGCGATATCTTCTGCCTCCTGGGCATTATGAAGCATCCTATAGCATACCTGATACAGTCGATGTTGAAACAAGGTTACGATTTCTTCAAACGCATCCTGATTGCCTTTCAACACGTCATTTATTCGTTTATTCACCAAATCATCCAATAGATCTCATCCTCCGCTCTATGCGGCTGTCCCTTCTATACGTATGAAGGCATCGACAGGTTTCATTTTTCGTTAATTATATTTTAACAAAGATTCGTTACCATATCTTCCTTTTTACTGAAATTATGAAATACATGAGCAGCACGGATGGTTTCGCAGCCGGTTTGCGTGCTTCAGCAACGACTTTGCGCGGTTTCACAAGCAGTTTGCGTACTTTGGAAACACATCCTACAAGAAAATGAAACCATCAAAAAACCGCCCAAACTCGCTGGACGGTCTCTCCTATAAAACCTACAGTAATTTCTCCCCAAACAATGAGCCCATCAGTCCAACCGCAACATCCGCAGTTTTGTTTTTCTCATCAAGAATCGGGTTCACTTCCACAAACTCAGCGGACGTAATCAGCCCGGCATCTTCCAGCATCTCCATAGCAAGATGACTTTCTCGATAACTGATCCCACCCGGTACCGGCGTTCCTACACCCGGCGTATACAACGGATCAAGCCCATCCAAATCAACGGATAGATGAACGCCATCCACTTCACGCGCCTGTAAATACGCAATCGCACTCTCCATCACAGCCGTCATGCCATCCCGGTCGATCTCATGCATCGTATACACCTTAATCCCTTGCTGTTTAATCAATTCCCGCTCGCCAGCATCGACAGAACGCGCGCCAATAATCACAACATTCTCAGGCTTCACTTTCCGGCCCACACGATGCACATTAACCAAACGTTCATGCCCAAAACCAAGACTCGCAGCAAGCGGCATACCGTGAATATTCCCTGATGGCGACGTATCCGCTGTATTCAAATCCGCATGTGCATCATACCAAATCACGCCTAGATTTCGATAGCCGTCGCTAAGCCCTGCAAGTGTTCCGATGGAAATGCTATGATCTCCCCCAAAAACCAGTGGAAACCTCCCTGCTTTCACAACCTCCGAAACTTTCCGCGCAAGCATTTCTGTTGCTTGAACAACTTCCTCTAGGTTTTTCAGCTTAGCATCCTTATGATTTTTATGCTCCACAGCACTTACATGAATATTTCCTTCATCTGTCACCTGATGCCCAATAGCTTCAATTCTTCCAATAGCGCCCGCATAACGAATCGCACTCGGCCCCATATCCACCCCTCGGCGGCTTTGCCCAAAATCAAGCGGCACACCAATCACCGCTATATTCAAATCTCCCATGCCCAATACCTCCCCTATACAATGCATCTATTGTACGTCCATTGATAGGTTTGGCTCAACACAACAAAGTTCTGAATATTTATTCACCATTCAATTATTTTCTCATAAAACGCTCACAGTCTTGTGGTGTAGTAGGTTTGCTATAGTGATAGCCTTGCCCCTCTCGGCAACCCATCTGCAACAAAATGTCAACTTGCTCTTCATACTCGACGCCTTCCGCAATGACGTTTAAGCCAACCGTATCCGCCAACGTCACAATCGCTTTCACAATCGCACGGCTGTCGACATTTTCATGCATATCCCGCACAAAAGACATATCAATTTTCAAAATATCAGCAGGCAATTCCTTTATATAACTAAACGTACTATAACCCGTTCCAAAATCATCAATGGACACAGTAATGCCCATCTCCCGGATTTTCTGAACCGTTTCACGTATCTCATCTTTATCCGCAAATGCGCTTTCAGTCAATTCAATTTCGAGTAATTCTGCTGCTACGCCCGTTTCATCTAAAGTCTCTTGAATCGTTGCTAGAATCGTTGGCTCTTCCAACTGAACTGCAGACATATTAATAGCTGTCCGAAACTTTTGATAGCCACGGTCTTGCCATTCTTTTGCCTGCCTACAAGCCTCGCGCAACACCCATTCCCCCAAAGGTAAAATCAGCCTTGTTTCTTCCGCCATCGGAATAAATTTAATCGGCGAAATTCTCCCTAACTCTGGATGGTTCCATCTAACAAGCGCCTCAACGCCAGTCAGTTCACCTGTTGCCAATCTCACCTTCGGCTGATAATCAAGGCTAAAATGACCGAGTAACACACTTTTCCGTAACTCATTCTCTAGCAAAATTCGCTCCAACGTTTTCGATGCCGTGCCACGCCGATAGATTGCATAGCCACTCCCTCCATGCTCTTTTGCACTAGAAAGCGCTTGTTCCGCCTTCATAACGAGCTCTGATGGATTGACCGCATGCTCTGGAAAAAGAGCAATACCAAAGCTGACTGACGGGGTATGCACCTGCCCAAGTATTTCAATCGGTTCCTCAAGGCATTGCTGAACTTCATGAATAATCCGCTCCGCATGCTCCGCATCACGGATATCCTTCAGCAGTACCGCAAACTCATCTCCCGAAAGCCGACCGACAAAATGCTCCTTTTCTAGCATCTTCTTAAGACGCTTCGCAATCTCCAACAGCACATAATCCCCAGCCTCATGACCATAGGAATCATTCACATATCGAAAGCGATCAATGTTCAAATAAACAAAAGCAAGTTTAGTCTCCTGTTTTTCGGCTATCCCTACTTCTTCACGCAATATTCTTCGAAAAGAAGTTCGATTGGGCACATTCGTCAATTGGTCATAATGGATGAGGTTATGTGTCAGCCGCTCGGATTCTTTCCGTGACGTAATATCATATCGAATCGAAATATATTGATAAGGCTTCCCCTCATCATTAAAAAACGGAACAATCGTTGTGTCTACCCAATAATAAGAACCATCCTTCGCCCGATTGCGGATATCCCCCCTCCAAATATTCCCGGAACTTATGGTGATCCACATGTCCTTAAAGAAATGCCCTGGATGATAATTCGAATTGATGATTTTATGGGTCGTACCAATTAGCTCTTCACTGCTATACTGTGATATTTGAACAAATAGATCATTGACGTAAATGATTCTTCCAGCTCGATCTGTAATCGCCACAATAGCCGACCGATCGAGTGCATCTGCAATATCCTCAAGTAATTTTCGCGAATTCTTATTATGCTCATGGCGTATTAATTCTCGTACCATTTTCCTATCATTAGACATGTAACCATCACTTCTCCTTTCAACTTATTACACATAAGTACTTTTCGAATAGTTATACTTACATGTGATTAAAACTAAATACTCACTCTTATTTATGTGTATCCAGACTCCAGATGTCTAAAGACTCAACTCACATCTTTCGTATTATATATAAAGTCCGCCATCCACAAGAAGTAAACTATTTATATCATATTGAATTGACAGTAATTTAGCACTACATATTTCAGCATACCCATAAGTATACATCAAATCGCATTAAGTTGTCCTATTTACAAAAAAAGCACATAAAAAAAATCCTTTTCGGCTTTGAAAAGGATTTCGTCAAACTTATTATTCATAACATGGTTAGGTAAAGGTATAGCTATCGCAAAAAATGGCTGGGGTAGCTGGATTCGAACCAACGAATGACGGAGTCAAAGTCCGTTGCCTTACCGCTTGGCTATACCCCAATGTTAAAAATATAATAAGTACCGTATGTATACGAGAACTCGTCATAGAATGTCATAAGGACAAATAGTAATGGTGGTGGGGGACGGATTCGAACCGCCGAACCCGGAGGGAGCGGATTTACAGTCCGCCGCGTTTAGCCACTTCGCTACCCCACCAAGTTAAAATTGCGATAAGCTTCGCATTACTGCGTCAAAGGCCTACAGGATGTAGGTCATGCACCCGTTACCGCACGATGCGGTGATTTTAGGATGCCTTCCTTGCTTTCGCCCAATTGCTTCCTTGTTCTGATCGCTTCTCCCAATTTTAACAGGAGTGCAATAAGATTCAAAGTTCATAAAATAATGGTGACCCCTACGGGATTCGAACCCGTGTTACCGCCGTGAAAGGGCGGTGTCTTAACCGCTTGACCAAGGGGCCATATTTTTAAAATAAAATACGCGCTGCATGACTACATCAACTTCATACTACTGCTTACTTCAAGCCTTAAGGATGCTCTCCTGAGAAGTTCTCTTGGAGCTTCCAACCGGATTCGAACCGGTGACCTCTTCCTTACCATGGAAGCACTCTACCTACTGAGCTATGGAAGCAGTATGGCTCCGCAGGTAGGACTCGAACCTACGACCGATCGGTTAACAGCCGATTGCTCTACCACTGAGCTACTGCGGAATGATGTGTACTTCGTTCATGACAAATTCCATTATAACAAGAATAAATTATTTAGCAACTCTTTTTTAAAAAAATTTCGTTTCCGTTTCCGACAACGACTTAATAATAGTACCACCTTCCATGCATATCCGTCAACAACATTTCATAAAGTATTATAGATTGTGCACAAAGGGGACAATATATGCGAAAAAAATATGTGATGATTGCCATCATTTGTAGTGGGCTATTTCTCTTTCTTACGCCATTCCCTGATCAAGCCTCGCTCACCTCCGTGTTTCGTGTAACAGAAGAACCCGCCGTCATTACACGTGGGATAAATGGTTCTGCGCTAACCGTTAACTTGTCCTTTGGGGATCTCGAGGTAGAGCAATGGATACGTGAGCTCAACACACCTTACCCTTTTCTCTTTGTAGACACAGGCTGGGCAAACCGCTTTCCCGAAACCATCAAATTGATTAACGAAAAAAACATTCCGGTCGGGCTCCTTGGACATGCCGGTAACGCTTACGACCAAAACACCGCACTTTTTACGGGTCAACTCGAACAATTCCAAGCTCTTTTCGGTACAAAACCACTGTGGTTCCGCACCGCTGATGAAGTATTCCCCCATTCTTTGCAACTGATGCTTTGGGAAGCAGAAGTCAATGCACTCGGCTCATCCTTCTCTTGGCATGGAGCTAATCCTCCTCCTGTGAAGCCTGGTGAAATTATCTCCGTTCCACATAATCGTGAACAACGTACAGATTTGACTGCCTTGCACAAATTATACGACACCCGTACCTTTCAACCTTTGGAAGATGTCTTATTTAATCCAACAATCAAAACAAAGAAAACCCCTAAATAATTCCACGACAAAAAACTCGTACAGCCAGTCCTCTTATAGGCAGCTGTACGAGTTTTTTATTTTTTAGCAGACGCTTTTGCTGTGTTTTTACGATTTTTTCTGCGTTCATCCAATCGCTTTTTATCCTCATCGGACTGCCTGTTATACTTCGGAAGTGCTAAAAGTTGGTAAGCATTTACCGCTAAAAGTGGGAACAATAAAATCGTTACCCATGAATCGATATTCCCCGAACGCACCATCAAAGCAGGTAACCATTCAAGTGTTGTAATAACAATCATGAAAAATAGCGCCGAAATCAGTGTATGCTTCTTCGTCCATTGTGCTTTAAAATAAGCAGTGACGGCTGAAACGCCGACCAATGTTCCAAGTAAAACAAGATACAACAACGTACGACCTGTATCATCTGACGTCAAACGGAATCTAAAGAAAATAAGATCGAATAACACAACTGCAATGATAAGCAGTTGAACCCAGTTCCACAATGTTAGCGTCTTAAACAAGTTCACGCCGAATTGATGGACGGTTAAATAAGCGAAAAAGCCCATTTGCGCAACAACACTCATCGTAAATCCAAGGAAAATCATCCATAGAAGCGCGCCTATAAATTGCCCAATTTCACCGCTCGATAAATATTGTGAAAAGAATTCCCAGCGGACAATTAGCCCAACAACCGCTGTTACAAATCCTCCAATTACCAATGCATTAAAAAAGAATTTTACCCAATTTCGTATCGTCACGACAATAATCCTCCGTTTTCGAGTTCTTCCAATAGTGTAACAACGTTTTCACGAAAAATCTATTTCCTTCATCTTCTCATGCATATTCCCCGCCATATTGTGAACAATAAATGAAAATGCTAATGGAAGGGATTTTGATTTCCATGAAAAAAAGGTGTTTTCATTTATTGTTATTAACCGTCCTTTTGACCGGGTGTGGGATGCAGCAATCCGGGCCGACATATGATGAAATCAAAAAAATGACGACGGATGCGCTACAGACCGAAGATGGAAAAAAAGCGATCAAGCAAATGCTCACTGATCCAGAATTCAAGGAATTACTCATCCTTGAGCAGCCAGAAGTGAAGAAATCGATTGAAGACACATTGCTGTCTGAGCAAGGCAAAGCATTCTGGAAAAAAACGTTTGAAGATCCAAAGTTCACGGAGAGCATCGCAAAAAGTATGAAGACTGAGCAACAAGAAGTTATGAAGGAACTCATGAAGGACGCCGAATTCCAAAAAGAACTCGAAGCTTTTTTCAGTCAGCCTGATATGCAAAAAAAGATGGAAACGGTGATGCAATCGGCGAATATGAAGAAGAGTTTAGAAAAGGTTGTTGAGGAAACCATTGCGAGCCCATTACTGCAAACGAAGTGGCAAGAACTCATTTTGAAGGCGGGCGAAGATAAAAAAGAAGTGAGCGGTGGTAGTGGTGGTGGCGGTAGTGACAGCGAAAAAAAGGGTGATAAATCTGGAGGCAAAGAAGATGGGAGCGGCAAATAGCCTCCCCCATCTACATGTAAATGGCCGTATCTATCATACGGTCATTTTTTTGTTGTTTTTTCCACGATATTCTTCGCAATACCTGTATAAATTTCCCCAATCGGATGATCATCCGCATAGACAGACGGTGCGAAGTCATCATCGTTCCAATCAGGTTGGCCCAATGGAATTTGGCCAAGCAACTCTGTGCGCAATTCCTCAGCAAGTCGTGTACCGCCACCTTGACCGAAGACGAATTCACGCTCACCTGTCACCTTAGATTCAAACCAAGCCATATTCTCAACTACACCAAGCAATTTGTGATCCGTTTGCAACGCCATTGCGCCCGCACGTGCCGCGACAAATGCAGCTGTTGGATGTGGAGTCGTAACAACAATCTCTTGTGATGCCGGAATCATCTGGTGAAGATCGAGCGCTACGTCACCTGTACCAGGCGGTAAATCGAGCAGTAAGTAATCGAGCTCTCCCCACTCAACATCACGGAAAAATTGATCGAGCGCCTTTCCAAGCATCGGGCCACGCCAAACGACAGGTGCATTATCCTCAACGAAAAAGCCCATCGAAATGACTTTTACACCAAGACGCTCAACAGGAATAATTCGGTTATCACGGATAACTGGTAATTCTGTAACACCCATCATATCCGGCACACTGAAACCATAAATATCCGCATCGATAAGACCTACTTTTTTCCCAAGACGTGCAAGTGCAACAGCAAGGTTGACGGAAACCGTCGATTTCCCAACGCCACCTTTACCTGATGCGATTGAAATAAATTCTGTATTGCTCAATGGCGATAAGATATCCTGCGTTTCCGCTTCCGTTACCTTGCCGCGGAACTGTTCAAGCACTTCTGCCGACAATTCTTCGAAACGGATACCTACAGATTCTGCCCCTGCCTCTTTCAGCGTTTCGACTACTTTCATCTGAAGCGCCATTTGCTCTGCTGTGTTGATCTTTGCAATGGCTAGCTTCACGCTGACATGCTTTTTTTCCGGCTTGATGGACACTTCTGTAATACCTGTCGTCTCTGCAAGCGTTTTATGTAAAAACGGATCTTTCAACTGACCTAATAATTCACGTACTGTCTGTTCATTAATCAATATCGGACACTCCTTGGAGGTTTATTCATTCATCTCCAAGTATACCATAGGAACATCGTACAAGACCTGTAAGTGCTTCTACCTTTCTTCCATTAGATGAAAGTTCACGACTCCTTCTAAAATGGCGTCAGCCACCTTCTCTTGATAAGCCGAGTCAACTAACAACGAGCGTTCTTCTGGATTCGACAAAAAGCCCGTTTCCACAAGAACAGAAGGCATCGGTACTTTTTTCAACAAGTAAACACCTTTAATGGCCATCGCTTCCCGGTCCGTATTTTTCAAATTCCCACGAAATGATTCCTGAATCGATTTGGCAAGAAACTCCCCATCTGGATCGCCTTCTGGGTGATAGAAAACTTGCGAACCACGCCATTTTTCTTGCGGAATAGCGTTCACATGGACACTGATGAACATATCTGGATCTTCATCAATCGCGATGCGCTCTCGTAACTTCAAATCCGCCAATTTCCGTTCGCGTGTCGTTCCGAATTGGTCACTCGGCGCATGCTCGGCGAGCGCATCACCGTCTTTCATACGCGTCATGACAACGGTTGCACCCTTCTTTTCGAGCCGTTTCTTGAGTTCGTGCGAAATGCTAAGGGTAATATCACGCTCCACGATGTCGCCCGAGGAAGCACCCCCATCCAATCCTCCATGACCCGGGTCAAGGACTATTTTCACCCCACCAAGCTCCGCCGGCAAAAATAAATTTTGGTCCGATGCCTTCACGCCATACAGGACGACTCCGAGTGAACAAACAAATAATAGACCAATCACAAACCACCGCTTCATATGGACACCGCCTTTTTCCTTCACTATACGCAGGAATGAGAAAAGATATGTCCTGTTCTTGATGGTAGGTGAGATCGAATCATAGACAATTTCTAATCTTGGAATTACACGGGGGATTCACTGTGTTTTACACAGTTATAACAATAAAACAAAAAAAGAACCCCGAAAGGTCCTCTTAACTGCCATTTATTCCGTTGCGCCTGCCCATTCCAGCATGCCGCCAACCATGTTTGTCACGTCATAGCCTTCTGCAGTTAGGAATTCTGTTGCGCGTCCACTACGTCCGCCCGAACGGCAAATCATAATATAAGCCTTTTCTTTATCCAACTCACTCATACGCTCCGGCACTTCTCCTAGGGGAATATGGATTGCGCTTGGGATCATTCCTTCTGCGACTTCATCCGCCTCACGTACGTCAATTAGGTGAAGCTGGTCTCCTTTTTCTAGCAACTCTTGTAATTCAACCGTCGTAATTTCTTTCATCATGAATCCCTCCAGACTTTTTTATCCCTTCTACTTTACCACAGAAGCCTTCTTTTCCACGACCACTTAGCCCGTCCATTAGGCGTCATCTACAAGCTTTGCTATACTAATAAGACAAGACTTTTTGAAGGGAGTCAGGCCAAAGATGAAAGATACTACTTCCTATACAACTGAAGAAATTGCGCACATTTTGAAAGTATCCAAACTGACAGTTTATGATTTGATAAAAAAAGGACATTTGCCTTCATATCGTGTCGGACGCCAAATTCGGGTAGACGCCCACGATCTAGAAGCTTATAAAACACAAGCCAAAAGTGGCGGAACAGTCGCCCCATCGGCTGCACAACCAATGACCGCTCATGTAGAAAATCCTACACTAGCACCCACCTCTCCACGCCAAATCATTATTAGCGGCCAAGATATCAGCTTAGATTTATTAGCCAATTATATCGAGAAACATTCAACAGCCTATCGACCACTCCGCTCCTACACAGGAAGCTTGAATAGTTTAGTCGCGATGTACCAGGGCGAAGCAGATGTCGTCAGCACACATTTATATGACGGAGATACGAACGCCTACAACCTGCCATACATCCGCAGAATGCTCGTCAGTCATCCTTATATCGTCCTGCACTTTCTTACACGTTGGGAAGGCTTTTATGTCGCCAAAGGCAACCCCTATAACATTCAAACATGGGCAGATTTAACAAAGCCAGGCATCAGGATGGTTAACCGCGAAAAAGGCTCTGGTGTCAGGGTCTTAATCGATGAAAATTTACGATTAGCCGGCATTGCTTCACGGGATATTAAAGGCTATGCAATCGAGGAATCCAGTCATATTGGCGTTGCTAGCAAAGTAGTCAGCGGCCAAGCAGACGTCGGAGTCGGCATTGAAAAAACCGCCCGCCTTGTTGACGTGGACTTCATCCCGATTATTCAAGAACAATACGATATCGTTGTCATGAAAACGCCTCGTAATGAGGCAATCATCCAGCTACTGCAAGATATTTTACAATCAGAAGCGTTTCAAAAAGAAGTCGAGGCCATTGGCGGCTATGATTTATCCCAGATTGGGCAAGTGATGTACGAAACTTTTTAACTTCTATTGAATGTCGTAAAGGCCTCCAGCGAACGCCGAGGCCTGTTCATTCGTTATTTAGCAGACGTATTGTCCACAACTTCACGCACTGTCCCCTTATCTAAAAAGAGAATCCTATCGCCAAGCTTTTCAGCTTCGTCCATATCATGCGTCACGATGATGAATGGAATTTTCCACATCTCATGCAATCTAAGTAGCTCATCTTGACACTGCAAACGTGTTTCGCGGTCTAAGGCAGACAACGGTTCATCTAACAATAAAACAGATGGCTCCGTAGCCAATGCACGCGCCAATGCAACGCGTTGTTTCTCCCCACCGGAAATTTGGTGGGGATATTTTTTCGTTAAATGCCCTATACCTAACACATTTACCAATTGATCAATACGCGCACGAGCGGCTTGGTCCATTTTCTGCTTAACGCCATATGCAATGTTTTTTTCCACGATCATATGCGGAAAAAGTGCATAATCTTGAAACAAGTAGCCAACATGCCTTTGTTGGGGCGCTAAACATTGACCCTTCCCTTTAAAATAGACCTGGCCATTTAACGTAATCGACGAGCCTTCATCCGGAGTATCCAATCCCGCAATGGCATTCAAAATGGTCGTTTTACCAGACCCCGAAGGCCCTACTAATACGAGGATTTCACGCTCTACCGTTAACTGAACGTCCATCTCAAAATGTGGCATTTTCTTTCGCAGTTGAACATCTAGCATCTAAACACCTTCATTCTTATACCTTTGCAAGCTCCGCCTGCTCCACCAATTGAGCCACATAATCGTACTAAACCCTAACGCGACAATGATGACAACCCAGAAAGTTGCTTTTTCCATTTGGCCAGATTCCACTGCAAAGTAAATCGCCATCGGAATCGTATCCGTCTTGCCGGGAATATACCCCGCCAACATGAGCGTCGCACCAAACTCGCCAAGTCCGCGCGCAAATGACAGCACTAAGCCCGCAAGTAGCCCCGGCCAAGCAAGTGGAAATGCAATCGTTCGAAATACGCGCCACTCCGATGCTCCCATCGTCCGCGCCGCATTTTCCAAACGGACATCTATATTTTGAAAGGCAGCACTTGCACTTTGATACATCAGTGGAAACGATACAACAACCGATGCAATGACCGCACCAATCCACGTAAACACCACTTGAACATCAAACCACTCCAACAACCAACTGCCAATCCAACCTTGCTTACCAAAAAGAATCAGTAACCCAAAACCCACAACCGTCGGCGGCAACACCAATGGCAATAAAAACAACGACTCAATGACGCTTTTTCCGAAAAATTGTTTGCGTGCAAAGAGATGCGCAAAAAACGTCCCGACAATGAAAACAATAACCGTAGAGATACCCGCTACTTTTAACGATAGTAGTAATGGTGTGTAATCGGTTGTGTTCACGTGTATCCTCCTTACTCACTTGAAACCATAACGCTTCAAAATTTCTTTTCCTGCATCACTCGTTAGAAATGCCATAAATGCTTTTGCTTCATCTACATGTTTTGATTCTGAAATAACCGCTCCCGGATAGACAATCGGTTCATGCCATTCCGCATTCGCCGTTGCGAGCACTTTTACTTTATCGGAAATCTTCGCATCACTCGAATAGACAATTCCAACATCCGCGTTACCCATTTCTACATGCGTTAACACTTGGCGCACATCTGACCCTTGTACCATTTTACCTGCCAACGGCTCCCATAAGCCAATATGTTCTAACACTTCTTTTGTATAACGTCCAACCGGCACACTTTCAGGTTCACCTATTGCAAAATGGTCAATTGCAGCAGGGTCAATCGCCTCAAACGAATCGATTGTCAATGTAGAATCCCGGTTCGCGATTAACACCAATTCATTTGCCGTAAAATCAACACGTGTTTCCTCTACTAACAGCTTGCCTTCTTGCAGTGTATCCATATCCTTCTTACTCGCAGACAAAAACATGTCTGAAGGCGCTCCATTTTCAATCTGCTGAACCAATTTACCAGAGCTACCGAAAATAAATGTCAGTTTGATATTCTCATGTTCCTTCTCGAACGAAGCTTTCATATCTGTTAACGCATCTGTCAAACTAGCAGCCGCAGAAATCATCAATTCAACGTTCTGCTCTTTAACTGAAGGTGACTCTCCTGCTCCTTTTACATCCCCCTCATTTGAACAACCGAACGGAATCATAACGAGTACTAATAAGACTACTAAACTCAACCACTTTCTCATAAAAATACCTCCTTCAAATAACCAAGTATAATTAGATATGTCCAATTATAATTAGTTATAACTTATTATTACCAAATATAAATAACTATCAATGCTAGGTCAAGTAATCTTATGCGCGATAAACCTAAATTCAGGAAGCTTTTTATAGTGAATAACTTTTACTCCCCATTCGAAACACCAAACCCCTGCTTAACAAAGCAGGGGTTTGGTCACTATATATGCTATTTCTTCTAAAACACTTCGAGGCTTTTTGATTTTATCAACTCATCTTCAATTGCCTTCATAACACCGAATGCACCTGACGAGGCATTTGCACATACGGCAAGTTTGATAGCCGAAGCAGGATACAAAGCTGAGTGAAAACTCACGCCAGGATCATAGCCCATAACATGGTACTTAAAAACGGTTTCGTCTCTTTTCTGAATCCACACGCCATAACCATAAAAGTCCCCATCCCCGTTCTGAACATATGGTGTAAGTAACCGACTTGTTGACGCCTCGCTTAGTAGCTCGTGACCCAAAAGAGCTTCCCAAAACTTAACCATATCCTTCGCTGTTACAAAAGCTCCCCCATCGGATCCACCTTGCACCGGAAGCGAATAGATATTTGTTTTCCACGTGCCGTCCTCACACTCAATGTAGCCGAGGGCTGTTTTTGCGGGAAGTGCATCTAACGCAAAATAACCCGAGTCCATCATGCCTGCCTTTTGAAAAATCTGCGTCTGTACATAATCCGTGAATACGAGCCCACTCACTTTTTCAACAATTAAACCAAGCAAAATAAATCCCGCATTGTTGTAGTGAAAACGCTCGCCTGGCACGAATTTCATATGTCCATGTTGAAATAACGGTAAGAAATCTTGTAGCCGCCGGATATGATACATCGGCTGCTCTATCCACAACTCCTCAAAGACATCCATCACTTCCTCATCAAAATAATCAGGCACGCCGGATGTATGCGTCAGGAGATGGTGTATCGTTATACGCTCATTAAAATTCGGAAACTCCACGTCAAGACATTGTTGTAAGCTTGTATCGAAAGCAAGTTTTCCTTCTTCTACAAGCTGGCATATCGCAACGGCAGTAAAAATCTTGCAGCCTGACGCAATACCATAGCGCGTCCCTGCTTGATTATCCAATTGCTCTGCACGATTGGCATAACCATAGCTCGCATCCGCCAAAACCGCTTCTCTATTTTCAACAAAGATAGAACCAGAAAACTGAATTTCCTTTTGAATAGCTTCGATCCGAGCCATTAATTGATCTTTCATCTTTACAGACCCCCGATTTCTCTTTACCCCAAAAACAAGATGACTAGAGACTCCCCTCAACATTTATATCCATAATAACCCACCTCTTAGAAAATCAGTATATCATATCAGGCGACTGTCACCCATAAGGATAAAAAATATTCATAACAGTCAAACCAATAATCCCCTTCATTAATATATTCACTAAAGTCTATAAGCACAACTTATGTTTTAGCATCATAAATAGGTCATGGCACTTCCAAATTACGAAAGTTATACTAAAGAGAGCATAGATAAGGGAGAGATGGACAATGAGTAAATTCCTCACAGGTATCGATCATATCCAAATTGCAGCACCTGCGGGTTCCGAGGATGCTGCACGACAATTTTATGGTGAACTCCTCGGCATGAACGAAATTCCAAAGCCCGAAAACTTGCAAGCACGCGGTGGTTGCTGGTTCCAGTGCGGTCCTCAAGAAATGCATATCGGCATTCAACCCGACTTCGCACCAGCCAAAAAAGCGCATCCCGGATTCACCGTACAAGCACTTGACCAATTAAAAGAACGCTTAGAAAAAGCAGGTTATGCAATTAGCAACGAACCACCCATCGCAGGACGGGCTCGCTTTTTCACGCATGACCCCTTCGGTAATCGTATCGAGTTTTTAGAATTTAAGTGAAAGGATGAATCCCATGTACCGTAATCTAGAAGAGTTAACGAGTCATCCCGTCTTTCATTACTTCGCGGAAATTTCCAAGATTCCAAGAGGTTCGGGGAATGAACAAGCGATCAGTGATTATTTAGTGCGATTTGCACAAGAACGGAACTTGCCTGTCATCCAGGATGCCGCCTTAAATGTCATCGTCAAAAAAGCGGCGACATCTGGTTACGAAAATGCGCCTGCCATCATCATTCAAGGTCATATGGATATGGTTTGCGAAAAGAACCAAGATACACTTCATGACTTCAACAAAGACCCTATCCAATTACGAATTATTGAGGATATGCTCTACGCAACGGACACAACTTTAGGTGCAGATAACGGCATTGCAGTCGCTTACGCATTGGCTTTATTAGACGCAACCGACATTCCACATCCAGCGCTTGAAGTGGTCATTACAACTGAGGAAGAAACTACGATGAATGGCGCCCTCGCTGTCGACGCTTCGCATTTTACGGGAAAAATTTTCATCAATCTGGATTCCGAAGAAGATGGCAAACTACTCGTGAGTAGCGCTGGCGGCGTACATGTCACACAAGTATTGCCGATTACATGGGCTAACGCTTCATCAGATACAGTTGCTTATCGCATCGGCATTAAAGGATTAAAAGGCGGTCACTCTGGCATTTCAATCGATAAAGAAAGAGGAAATTCTACGAAGTTATTAGGAAGAGTATTACATGGTTTATCGACCGAATTCCCGTACGCTCTTCAACAGATTGACGGCGGTTTAAAACCGAATGCCATTCCTCGCGAAGCGCAGGCAATCATACACATTCAGCCTAGTGATATAAATAGTATCCAAGAAAAAGTCGAGCAATGGCAACACATTTTCAAAGAGGAGCTACAATCTTCAGACGCTGGTGTAACCGTGAGCTTCGAGGCCTGTACAAGTACATCGACAAACGTTTTTTCAGAAGAAACAAAGCGTAAAGTCTTAACTCTCTTACTGCTTATTCCACACGGCGTTCAAGCCATGAGTAAGGGCGTCGAAGGACTAGTGGAAAGTTCGACAAATTTAGGCGTCGTCACAACAACGGAAACAGAAATCCAATTTGAAAATGAAATCAGAAGCTCCGTCAAAAGTGCAAAAGCATATATGGTCACAAAAGCCGAAGCACTGGCCAATCTACTTGGCTGCGAAGTACGCATCGACTCCGATTACCCAGAGTGGCCGTACAACCCTCAGTCAAAAGCGCGACAATTATTCGAGGATACGTATCGTGAAAAATACGGCAAAGAAATCGACATTATCGCAGTACATGCGGGGATTGAATGTGGCGTCTTTATCGAAAAAATTCCCGGACTAGATGCCGTATCGATTGGGCCGGATATCTTTCACGTGCATACACCCGATGAACATATCAGCATCCCTTCCACCATCAATAACTGGGAATACTTTATCTACACATTGAAAAGGATGAAAGTAGACTAATCAAAAACGCCAAGTTCGAAAGTCTACTTGGCGTTTTTTCATGCTATGCTTCAATAATTGCTTTTTCCTGCACGTCAAGCTGTTGCAGTTCGTGCGTCATTTCGTCATGCTTTCGCACTAGTTGGTCTTGCACTCGTCGCACGTCCTGAAGCACAGCTTTTAACTTCCTTTTTGCGTCTGTAATCCGTGAGTGGACCATCCAATCCGAGACAATATTATCGAAAAACATGTCTGTAAACGTGAAAATGTCATTTTTATTAATCGTGAATGATTCTGCCGCAACGTTCTGCACATCCATCAACTCCGTCTCAAAATGGCGAAGTGCTCGCTGCGCACGATGGACATGGTCATCCGAGCTGTTAATTTCGGAATACTTCATGGCTGATACAATCATGCCACCACCAAGGAATGTATCCCACATCGACATCCCTTCCGCTGAATCGAGACGATCTAGCGCCGCATCGAGGGCACGGATGGCCTCATTTCCTGCATCACAAGCCTCATCAATTTCACGCACCATCGACTGGTGTATGACCCGATCATCCGCAATCTTTTGCAATGTAGCATCAGCAACCGGATCATTCTGTCGAACCCATCTTTCTTTTCCCTTCAGAAATTCTGCCCAATCTTCATCGATAGACGAGAAATTCGGATTTTTCATCTTTTCACGTAGACGCCCGACTTCCGCCTCCATATCCATTACCGTTTTCTCAGCCTCATTAAATTCCAATTCTACTTCAGCTACCTCGGCCATTTCCTTCTCCATCTGCTCATCCCATTTACCCGTCCACTCTTTGATTTTATTGACAAAAGAAAACTTCCCAAGCTTCACTACGTCTTGTTGCTCTTTCGTCAATTGTTTATGGAGCACATCGCGCAGTATAACCGCCTCTTGTAACAGAGCCTCTGCCCCTTCCAATCGCCTTTTTATCCGATTACGCTCCGTCCGTTTCATCGCCAAATCCATTTGCCGTTCATAGATATCCTGCCTCATCGCTCACACCCCTTTTTACTATATACGGAAAGGAATGAACGAAGTTTCAATATCCCTTATACAATTTGGAAATTGTATAGTTTTAGCAAAACTAAACCTTTGGCAATGAAATCGTAATCGTCGTACCACTATAATCTGATTTCGCACGTATCCAACCACCATGCGCTTCAACAAGCTGTTTGGCTATAGTCATGCCAAGCCCGCTTCCACTACCATCCGAAGTCGTATTCGTCCCCCGATAATAGCGGTCAAATAAGTTTTCTAAGACATCGGCCGACATACCAACTCCCTCATCACGCACTTGCAGTTGCACAGATTCAGTATCCAAAGTCATATGAATATAGATGGGTGTCCGTGTCGGATTATGCTTCACTGCATTGCCAATCACATTATCCAACACCCGACCAAAGCGCTTTTGATCAATGAAGACAGAGATAGATTCACTCGGTTCATGTATATGAAGTTCTTCTAAACTATTTCTTTCAACATATCCCCTTACATAGTCCCCAAGTTCAACATGTTCCCTTTCAAGTACGACACCATCACTCTTCAACTGATACGTATAGGTCAAATCATTGATAAGCTCATCCATATAGCCCGCCTTCTCTTGCATAACTGACGCAAATTTCTGTACGTCTTCGCTTGTCCATTCATGGTTTGACCCGAGTATAACTGAATAGCCATAAATCGAACTAAGCGGCGTTTTCAAATCATGCGAAAGCCCCGTTACCCAGTCTTCCCTCAGTTGCTCCGTCTTTTTCAACTTCCGTTCATTCGCTTCCAAACTGCTAGCTAGCGTGATTAAAGACTGATCCACGTCATCATACATCCGATATTTGCGCTTCAACCTGCCATCCTTCGCATTCCGCAATTTTTTGTCGTCTAACAACGAATAATCCTTTTTCGATAACCGTTCAATTCGTTTTAGGAAATAAAACACCGGTCTTCCTAACCGCCGTCCAATCCACAAAGAATAACCTACGATAAACAACAGCAGAACACCATGAAAAATTGCAAAACCAATCAGCATTCTCATGAAAAAATCACTAAATAGGGAATCCAACGGGGTGTAATAGCGATTGGGCATTCGAACAACAGCTGTTATCCCGTCATCCAACTGAATAGACGTTATCATTTCTCGATGTTCTGAAAATCTTCTGGCGGAAACCAACAAATCCACACCAGTCAAAGGAGTACCTTCGCCGTTTATAGAATCGAGGACGTTGCCTTCTCTATCATAAAGCTCAAAAATTGCATTATTTTCTTCAAGTAGCCTTTGCCCTGCTTCATCTAATTGAGGAAAGATCACTGTATTTCGAAGACTATCCATGATCGCTTCGCTCTCTGTATTTTCCTTGAATAACAGGTAAACTTCATCTTCCAGTAACCAAGTATGGAAACGTTTATCTCCCGACATTTCTATCAAATCCGAGAAACTATATGATACAGGCGCGATGGTTGATGACGAGGACGACAACAGGACATTCCCTTGACGGTCCAGTAATTCCAGCTCTCCACCACTCCGTTGTGCAATTTTTTCTAATGATGCCGAGAATGAATACTCCCCTGCTTTATTTCTATCAATATGAGACCCAATTGCATCCGTGTCAACCTCTCTAATGTCCCCGAATGCAGAAAATCCCGTCACGATTTCCGCAAAAATATAGAACAAGATCAGAAGAGATACGACAACAAGCATTGCATAAAACGCGAGGAAATAACCTGCGAATCGAAGGGTCATTTTGCCCGATAATTTCATGTTATTTCCCCTTAGCTTGAAGTTTGTAACCAATGCCACGGACAGTCTTCAAAAACTTCGGACGGCTTGGATCCACTTCAATCTTTTCCCTCAATCGCCGAATATGAACCATAATCGTATTATCGTCTATGAAACTGTCCTCTCCCCATACTTTTTCATAGAGCTGTTCTTTTGACAGTACTTGACCTGGATGGTTACAAAACAGTTCCAGCAAGTGAAATTGTTTACCCGGAAGCGTTACCGTTTCACCATTCACAATCAGTTCAGCAGCAGTTGGATCGAAACGGAAATGACCAAAATCATAAGGGTCTAGCTGCTTTTCTATCGTTGTCATATAGCGGCTTGTTTGTACTTTTACACGAGCAGCCAATTCCAGTGGGTTGAATGGCTTCGTTATATAATCGTCCGCCCCGTGCATGAAACCACGCAATTTATCAGCATCGGATGACTTTGCTGTCAGGAAGAAAATTGGTGCATTCGATACATGACGAATTTGCCGTGCCAATTTAAGACCTGTTCCATCCGGCAACATAATATCGAGAATATGTAAATCATAGCGTTTTTTAGAGACAAGCTCTTCCGCTTCCTTATAGGTCATGCAAACATCAATATCATTGAACCCTTCCTTGCGTAAAATAATATCAACCATATCCCCAATTGCCTGTTCATCATCTAAAACAAGTATTTTTGCCTGTTCCACTAAATCTCCCCCAAATTTAAGGTCCCGTTAAGGTTCCTTTCATTTCCATATAAGCTTCTTTCATTATACTAACAAATGAAGGCGGTATGGAGTACGGTATTAGTCATACAATTAATGGGGTGACTTCAAACTATGGAATCTACAATACCAAAAATTATAGTTAAAAGAGCTGTTAACTTTTTTTTATTTGCAGCAGCCATAACAATTATGGCAACTATAATAACCTACATCATCAATCCAGATTTAAAAGCAGTAATGGAAGGCACAAAAAGTAGACTGCCGGACCAAGTAAAAGAATCTATAGGTATACATAAAGTATGGTCCTATATTGTTAATAACGGATTTATGGTTCCCTTACAAATGCTTATCTTAGCCTTAATTCCAATACAATTTCTATATGTCGCAAATATCATTTCAACTGTTTTGCTGCCTGGGATTCTTTTTGGAATTGGTTTACAAGCCGACTTTAAAAAAGGTTCTGAGATAATAATCTCTACTATTCCTCATTATGTTTTTGAAGTTTTTGCTTTATGCTTACTTGCAGCGGTTCTGTTTGAATTAAACCAAGTTGTTAGAGCAAAAATAAGAAATATATTTAAGAAAGATAAAAAAGGAATATCTTTTATTAAAAAATTCTTAGAAACCATAAGAACTTATGCCATTATTGTTTTACCCACAATCATTGTAGCCGCTTTTCTAGAAACCTACATAGCCGATATCATATTCAATTTATTTCAATAGCAGAGGCCAACGGATGGATTCGTAAATGCTTTGGATTTAGCACAAAATAGTATCCAAGAAACGGGCACGATTACCGAATAAATATGTGCCGCAATAGAAGTTTTAACGGGATGGCGGTATATAGTACGGTCAACAGACAACAGTATTGGGGGCATACAAATTGAAACCACAACGAATTCACTTAATTGATGGCATGCGTGGATTGAGCTTATTCGGGATTTTACTAGCAAACTTACTTATTTTTCAATATGGAATCTATGGAAAAGATTCAATCTCAGTCTTTTCACTCTCACTAGTAGATACGAGGACTTATCAGTTTCTAAAAATCTTTATCGAAAGCAGTTTCATGCCGATTTTCACATTTCTTTTTGGCTACTCTATGATTAAAATGGCGGAAGGGATAGAGAGGAACAGCGCAAAGGTGAAGCGCCACCTTGTTCGACGTTTTGTATTATTAGCGGCTATTGGACTTCTGCATGGCAGTTTCCTATGGGAAGGCGATATTTTACTTCTCTATGGCCTGATGGGCTTTTTCCTTCTACTGTTTTTAAATCGCAAGAAGAAGACACTGCTCATTTGGGGTATAATCCTTTTCGTACTCTCAAGTGCACTTACATATGGACAAATAGAAGAACCCATCGAAGATTTGGAACGAATGGCAACATATATCACAAACACAAATGATGTGTATGCGAATGGGACGTATACGAAAATCATGAAACATCGAATCAATGAAGATCCACTAAACATATCTGGATTAGAAGTCGCGTTCATGCTTTTGTTTGCGCCATTTGCTATAGCTCCACTTTTTTTGTTTGGCATGTACGCAGCAAAAGCAAATTATTTTTCAAATCCAACATCCGAACGTAACAAATATAAAATCTGCATGGCAGTCCTTTTACCATTGGGGATTTTACTGAAAAGTGTAGAGGCACTCACACCGGAAAACAACTGGACTTACATCTTACTTAGCATAGGTGGTCCGTTACTTGCACTGGGCTATATTTGTGCGTTTGCTTACGCCTACACTCGTTTTTCTGCATCCATCCTTATGCGAGCTTTCGAAAATATCGGCAAGTTATCATTAACGAATTACCTGCTACAAACCGTCATCTGTACATCTATTTTTTATGGCTACGGTCTTGGTCAATTTGGAAAACTTGGCGTTTTGAACAGTGTCGCACTCGGACTCGTCATTTTCTCTGCCCAATGCGTATTCAGCTATTGGTATCTAAAAGTTTTCAGCCGTGGGCCATTCGAATTTATTCTCCGTATGTGGACAAACTTTTCGTGGAGCGGACGTGTAAAAGTAAAGAGTAAACAATCAAGTTATCCACATGTGGATAACCAAATTACCACCCTCACAAAACAATAGATTGTCCACATTCAGGTCAAAACTATACACAACTGTTACCAAGTCTGTTAATAAGTTTAACAATTTCAAAAAAAGTAATCCAAACACCCGAAGTTCCCCATATCTTTTGATTACTAACAAGGATTTCTGTACACTTGTCGAAGGTTCAGCTACACAATCACAAAGCGAACCAGTTTTGACTGATACGAAGGAGGAACTGTATGTTTACAAATTTATTGCTCGCAGATTCTATAAACGAACCTGTGACACAAGAAGAAATTGAAGCTGCTGAAGCTACATTAGATGTGACATTGCCTGATGATTTTCTCGCATTCTTAAAACGCTCAAACGGGGGCTATGTCAATTACAATAAACGAGCATTTCCAGTTGACTTTAGCATCGAAAGTGGCGATATCTTTATTGAAGTCGAAGAAATTAAGGGACTTGATGCAGAAGGTATATTACAAAGTGAATACTTGGTGGAGGAGTGGGATTTACCACAAAATCTTCTCCTATTCTCAGGCAGTGGCCATGCATGGGTCGGCTTTAATTATGATGGACGCGACATTCCAAATATCGTCTACGCAGAGCCAGATGAAGGTGACGGGAATAATTTTCACGTACTCGCTGACACATTTACAGAATTCGTTCAGAAGTTAGATGATCCCGAGAAGTATATAGAGGAATAAAAAATGGTACAGAGCCGATTGCTATCAGCCTTGTACCATTTCATCATTTATCCCCAAACTTCCTTCGCTACACCGACGATGAACTTCAACTTCTCCCACTGCTCATCTTCCGTCAATTTATTACCATGATGCGTAGAAGCGAAGCCACATTGTGGACTTAGGCATAATTGTTCAAGTGGTACATGTTTTGTCGCTTCTTGAATACGCGCTTTCACGGCTTCTTTATCTTCTACTTCTCCATTTTTCGATGTGACGACGCCAAGGACAACACTCGCTCCACCATTCGGGATATGCTCCAACGGCTCAAAGTCGCCTGAACGCTCATCATCATATTCCAAGAAGAAGCCATCTACTTTTTCTTTTGCTAGCAATGTTGGTGCGATTAATGCATAGCTTCCTTCAAATGCCCATGTCGATTGGTAGTTTCCGCGGCATAAATGCGTTGTTACGACTAAGTCTTCCGGTTTCCCTTCCAATACGCCATTAATAACGCGCAATGCCAAGTCAATGAGTTGCTCTCTTGAATATTCGCCATCATTGAATGGGATATCTGGTGCAGATAATCCAGCAATGTATACATCATCTAGTTGCAAGTAGCGCACACCCGCTTCGTAAAATGCATGCAGTGCATCTTTGTAGGCTTGAATAATATCTTTAGCGTATTCTTCGATGTCTGGATAGATGTTTTCATCACGAATGCCTATATTAAATAGCTGGTTTGGACTTGGAATTGTTTGTTTTGCAACCGCACGACCACCAACGATTTCATTAAACTCAACAAAGTCTTTGATGAACGGGTGCCCAGGATCAAATGAAATCTTCCCTGTGTTTCGGACATTGTATCTTTCTGTTTCAACGCCTTCAAATACATAGCCCGTCTCAGGGACAAATCCTTCAAATCCATTCAAATGCTCCAGAAAATCTAGATGCCACCATGTACGTCTAAATTCACCATCTGTTACAAGCTCTAAGCCGACTTCGATTTGTTTATCTACAATACGCTTAATCTCCTGTGTTTCCACTTGCCGCAACTGTCGTGCTGTAATCGTACCTTCTTTGAACTCTTTGCGTGCTTGGTGCAAGTTATCTGGACGTAGCAAACTTCCTACGTGATCCGCTCTGAATGGTGCTTTCGTTAAAGTAGTCGATGTGTTTGTCATAGTAAATTCCTTCTTTCTATTATTAGTGGGGGATCGCCAACTCATTGCAAATGAGCGTCTTTATATTTATTCGAGGTTAACACAAAACATAACTTTTCCACCTTGTTTAGTAGGTTATCGACTGCAAATGAGCAGCTGATTTCAGATTGTACTGCGGAAACGCGAATGGGCGATTTCTTTTGGGCGAAGATTACATCACGAATGAGTGATGCTTTTGCCGAGGCATTGACTGCGAATGAGCAGTTGCTTCCCGATAGTGCTGCGGAAACGCGAATGGGCGATTTCTTTTGGGCGAAGATTACATCACGAATGAGTGATGCTTTCGCCGAGGCGTTGACTGCGAATGAGCAGTTGATTTCTGGCAATTACGGCAGGATCGCGAATGAGCGAACTGGGAATCCCGATGCTTTTTCCGGCTTCGGAACGATGTTGAAAATGACGGCGCCTTTTGCAGGCAGTTTATCTAAATTCGTTAGTAATTCGATTTGGTAGGTGTCTTGCTCGAGCACATAATATTCGCCTAACAGTGCTTGATTCTTTTGAAAATCGATGGCTGAATCGGTATCGAACGTTTCATGTCCAACCGCTTTTACTTGTCGTTCTTCGAATAAAAACTTTAATGCATCAAGCCCCCAACCGGGTATACGATTATTCCCTTCGGCATCTTTATTGCAGAACGCTTCGTTATCCGGCCAGCGCTTGCTCCAATCTGTGCGCAGCGCTACAAATGTACCTGCCTCAATTTGTCCATGCTGCTCTTCAAACTTCAAAATATCTTCAACTGCTAGCGTAAAATCATGATTGGCGGCAGCTTCTGTTGAATGATCCATAACGATGAGCGGTAACACTAATTCCTTCAAGCCAAGTTCCTCTAAATATCTTGTATCCCGAACGAAATGGATGGGCGCATCAATATGCGTTCCGTACTGTCCAGCAAATTTAAAGCTCTGTGCGAAAAAACCATCGTCATGATCAAATAACGTCGTAAATTCCGCAGCATCAAATGCCGAGAAATGGGGTGAGTTAGGCCCAAATGTATGTGTTAAATCGACCCACTCTTTCTTTTTTAATAACGTAATTGCATTCAATAATTCATTCGACATAAAAATTCCTCCTTCATTATTTTTGAAGGTAACCTTAGTCTCCAGAAAGAACAAAAAAACCTCTTCTATACTTTAAGAAGAGGTTTTGGCAGTTTCGCTATTTGCTCTTCTTATCTTCAAGCTACAAGCTTTACGCTTTGCTTCTGGAATTAGCACAGTACTTAACAAGTCTGTTGCTGAGGTATCAAAGGGCCAGTCCCTCCACCTCTCTGGATAAGAAAGTTACGTATTCAGTTGGTAAATAGAACAATACAGGTATCCGAATAGAATGTCAACAACAAAAGTATAAAACATTTCAAATTAACTAATTACTATTACGAATTCAGTGTTTCATCTCACTCCGCACTTTCCGATGCGCACGGCGAGCAGGCGCTGTTTCGAACAGACTTTTTTCTACTTCTGTTTCCGGATAGATTTCAAGCACAGGAGTTGGTTTATTGTGTTTATCCATCGCTACCATCGTCAAAAATGATTCCGTCGTCAGTTTTGTTTCACCCGTCAACAAATTCATCGAATGAACAGAAACGAATACTTCCATCGATGTACGTCCCGTTGACGTGACGACTGCTTCTAGCTCTAATACATCACCAACACGTGCAGAAGATACAAAATCCACTGAATCGATAGAAGCCGTAACGACTGCTGTTTTGGCATGTTTCATAGCCGTAATAGCAGCAATTTCATCGATATATGCGAGAACTTTCCCCCCGAAAATCGTCTGTAGGTGATTCGTATCTGGTGGCAAGACCAGTTTCGTCTGGATTGTACGTGATTGGCTCATGGGTCTTTTTTCTGGCATATAACTCTCTCCTTCGCGGCTTAAAAATAAAAGAAACTTTTCCCACTATACTTCGTATACATAGTATACACATATTGGGGGAATTTCAATGACAAACTTCATCGATAAACACTATGAAAAAATTACTTGGTTTATCCTATTACTTGGGTTCATATTACTTTTTGTAGCAAATGAATACTTATCAATTGCATTGTTTTCCTACCTAATTATAAAAGCCATAAAGTTCCGGAAATCCATTCGGACAAGACTCCAAAAAACGCCTAGAAGTACGATGATTATTTATGCACTCGGTATGGTTGTACTCATTGTAGCTCTCACCGTAACCATGCTAGCATCCGGTAGTTTTATTAAAAAACATACGATTCCTGGTCTCTTGCAGTCTGTTTATATCATCGTTGTATTAATCGGCTCCATGTTCTTTTATGCTTGGTTTATGGAGTTTTTAGTGAAAGTGTGGAATAAAAAAACATCGAAGTAGCTGCACAATCCTATTCAGATTTTCTAGTTATTGTTTCTCCCCATAATCAGCTAGTATTTTATTTCTCACATAACTTAAATGCTTATACATTTGCGTGAATGATTCGTACGGGTCTCTTTTTTTCAGCGCTTCATAGATCGCTAAGTGATGTTCAATCGTAATGTCTGGTTCCCGATAACTGATTAAGCTATCCGTTTTTTCATGCGTAATAAGAAGAGAATCAATCATCCCTTCGACAACGGGATTATTAGCACTTTGCGCAATCAATCTATGGAATTCTTTATCTAAGCGACCGTAATCACCATCAGCATTTTCCTGAATACTGGTAATCGTCTCTTTCATCTTTTCAAGTTGTTCATCCGATATCTTTTCGGCCGCAATCGTAACTAGTCCTAGCTCTAACGCCATGCGCGCTTCAATGATGGCAGGCACATTGTTAATGGATAGAGCGAGCATTACCTTGAATGGATTACTTCCGACTTTATCGTTTACAAACGTACCTCCACGCGGCCTTCTCGTAATGATTTCCAAGGTCTCTAACGAGCTAAGCGCTTCCCGCAGTACGGGTCGGCTCACATCAAATTGTTCCATCAAATTCATTTCCGGCGGCAATTTATCTCCGGGGTTCAACTGCCCGCTCATTAAAAGCTGAACGATTTGTTCCAACACCTGTTGCGAGAGGGTGCTCCTACGGACAGTGTCCATTTTATACTCTTTCATTTCGCCCCTCCTTTTCTTGGGTTTCCTAGTTCATTTTACACTTCAACTTGACTTTGATATCTTTCGTAAACCAGCTTTGCTGTGAGTATATCAAAAATGGATACCCCCACCGATTTGAACACCGTTATTTGTTGCTTCATCTCTTCAATTTCACCTTGTTGAACAAGACTTTTCAACTCGGGTATTGTTTCCTCGCTATGGCCGAATGTTCGTGCATTAATCATTTCACCGCATTCGGAAAACGCTGCGTGCGTATCAACAAATAGATGATCTGCTTTCTTAATGATTGAGTCAGGAATTTCTTGCATGAATGATTTGAATGCACCTGAACCCGCGAAATGCTTCCCAGTCAAATCAACTTGTCCGTCATAAGGAATCACCGGATCTGTCGATGTCGTCGTTGTAATAATAATTTGCGCCTCTTTCACAATGGTCGCAGGGTCCGAAACCACAAAGCAAATAGTTGGAAATTCCTTCTTCGCTCTATCCATAAAGTTATCAAGTCTACCCTTACTACGATTATACACTAAAACCCTATGTACTGACCTTACTGCACAAGCCGCCTGCAAATGACTCCACCCCTGATCGCCAGTTCCTATAATGCCGATGGTATCCGCTTCATCGGATGCCAAGTACTTCATACCCAATCCGCTTACAGCCCCCGTCCGCATAGCAGTAATCGTTCGCGCATCCATAATGACAAGCGGTTTCATCGTTTTCCTTTCGTTCAATAGGAAAATCCCCCTCAACGTAGCTTCACCGATAGCTGCATTCCCTGGAGCAATACCAATTAGCTTTGCCCCGTAATAATCTTCATAAAATGAAGGCATTAATAGTGCCGAGTTCTCGTCATCATTGATGAATAATCGTTCCGGAACGAGCGACTTTTTCTCCCCGTTGTTTACATAATAATCCTCGATTGTCTCAATGATATCTTTCATCGAAATAAGACTTCTAATTTCCTGTTCGTTAATAAAGTGCATAGTCAACCTCCTCAAAATAAATGTATTTCTTAACGATTTCTACATGGATCATCTAAAATTTATGAATCCACGTTTTACAAACAATCACTTTATGCTCCGCCAAATTTCCACCTTACTATAAATAAAATATAGACCAACGATTTTCGCTGGCCTACCCTGTAATACTTTATTCGAAAGGTCTTCACTGCTTTAAATTATCGAACTAAACAAGGTCGTTTATTATCGAATTTCCAGCCTGGAATTAAATACTGCATGCCGATAGAGTCGTCACGCGCTCCAAGATTTTGTTCGATATAAAGTTTATTCGCCTTTTCAATCTGCTCCATATCAATTTCAATACCTAAACCTGGTGCAGATGGAACTTCGATTTTCCCTTTTTTAATTTGAAGCGGTTCTTTCGTTAGACGCTGTCCATCTTGCCAAATCCAGTGCGTATCAATCGCGGTGATCTTCCCAGGCGCCGCAGCTGCAACATGTGTGAACATCGCAAGAGAAATATCGAAATGATTATTCGAGTGCGATCCCCACGTTAGTCCCCAATCATTGCACATTTGTGCCACTCGAACTGAACCCTGCATCGTCCAGAAGTGTGGGTCCGCTAGCGGAATATCAACCGCGTGAAGCTGTACTGCATGCCCCATTTGTCTCCAGTCCGTCGCAATCATATTTGTCGCTGTAGGAAGGCCTGTTGCGCGGCGGAATTCAGCCATCGCTTCACGTGCTGAATAACCATCTTCTGCTCCACATGGATCTTCAGCATATGCAAGTACGTCATGCTGATTTTTACAAAGACGAATCGCTTCTTCCAATGACCAGGCACCATTCGGATCCAGCGTAATTCTTGCTTCTGGGAAACGTTTTGCGAGCGCTGTCACAGCTGCCATCTCTTCATCTCCGGATAGTACTCCACCCTTTAGTTTAAAGTCATTAAAACCGTAGCGCTCATATGCCGCCTCCGCAAGTGCAACAATCGATTCTGGTGTCAATGCTTCTTCATGGCGTAATCTGAACCAATCACCTTTTGATTCTGTATCACTTAAATAAGGCAAATCCGTTTTGTTTCGATCACCTAGATAAAAAAGGTAACCAAGTATTTCTACACTGTCGCGCTGCTGACCTTCGCCAAGCAATTCAGCAACAGGTACATCCAGGAACTTCCCTAGTAAATCTAGTAAAGCCGCTTCAATAGCCGTAACAACATGAATGGTCGTCCGGAGATCAAATGTCTGTGCACCACGTCCACCCGCATCCCGAATGGCAAACTGTTTGCGAACTTTGTTTAAAATCGAATTGTAAGTACCGATGGATTCCCCAATGACCAAGGACTTGGCGTCTTCCAATGTTTGACGGATTGCCTCTCCTCCCGGTACCTCTCCGACACCCCGATTTCCTTGGTTATCTTCGAGAATGACAATATTTCTTGTAAAATATGGGCTATGCGCTCCACTCAAATTCAGTAACATGCTATCGTGACCCGCGACAGGAATCACCGTCATCTTGGAAACCCTTGGCGTAGTTCCTACATTCCCTATATGTGCACTTTCCTTTTTCTCACCAATAATCATAATAACGTCCCCCTAACGAATTGTTTTCCCTTTGCCTTCTTAATTTCTTCTATTATAGAAAACATGGAGTTAAGCTTTTCATCGCATAACTCCCGCACATTCATCTTATTTGATAAACACCGTTTTAATCGCTGTATAGAATTCTTTTGCTGCTTGCCCTTGTTCACGTGAATGGGAACTAGATTGCTTCACGCCGCCGAAAGGGGCCTGCAGTTCAACTCCAGCACTTTCTGCATTAATGCGGACTAAACCAGCATCCATTTCATTGATGAACGACAGCATATTGCTAATATTCGTTGTGAAAATGGAAGCACTTAATCCATATTCCGAGTCATTTGCCAACTCTAGTGCGTCTTCGATCGTATCTACTTTCATAAGCGCAAGAACTGGGCCGAAAATTTCTTCTCGCGCAAGCGCCATGTTAGGCGATACATTTTCGAATACAGTCGGCTCGACAAAGTAGCCATTCAAGCCATCTTTCTTCACTTCGTTTCCACCTAGAAGCAATGTAGCTCCCTCTGCTTTTCCTTTTTCAATCGCAGAAAGAACCGTATCTAACTGGCCTTGACTTGCACTAGGACCCATCCAAGTCCCTACATCCATACCGTCCCCGACAGTGATTTCAGCAACTTTTTCAAGCAATTTCCCTTTAAATGTTTCATAAACATCTTGTTGAACGATGACTCGGCTTGTCGCTGTACATTTTTGTCCGGATGATTTTAAACCACCACTGATTGTCGCTTCAACAGCCAATTCTAGATCTGCATCGTTAGCAACAATTACAGGGTTCTTCCCACCCATTTCAAGTTGATATTTAATTCCTCTTGAAACAGCGATTTGCGCCAATTGTTTTCCAACCGTATTCGAACCCGTGAACGTAATGGCATCGATGTCCTTATGGTTAGCCATTTCCGGTCCAATCAGGGAACCTGAGCCCGTCACCAAGTTCACAACGCCGGCCGGAATGCCCGCATCATGTAAACACTCGATGATTTTCGCACTGGTAACTGCTGTTTCACTCGCTGGTTTAAGAACCACCGTATTTCCATAAATCAGAGCTGGAGCCATTTTCCACATCGGGATAGCTACCGGGAAATTCCAAGGCGTGATAACGCCGACAACCCCCAACGGTACTCTCGTTGTAAACATCAATGCTTCACTGTCCGTCGAAGGGATCACATCACCAACCGACCGCATTCCCTCGCCGGAAAAGTAACGTAAAATGGCTACGCCACGCGCTGTTTCACCTTTTGCTTCCGGGAACGTCTTACCCATTTCAAATGTCATGGCCTTTGCTATATCATCGATTCGCTCTTCCATAATGGAAGCGGCTTTAAGCAAGTAATCGCCTCGCACGTTACCAGTGAGTTTCCGCCATGCCTTTTGAGCTTTTCTTGCAGAAGTAGCTGCTTTGGCAAAATCTTTACTGGAAGAAAGTTGATAAGCTCCAACCACTTCGTCCTTCCGCGCAGGATTTTTACTAGCGGCTGTCTTCCCTGTTTCAGAAGCGACCCATTCACCGTTAATATAATTCAAATATGTCTTCGTTTTTGCTTCAGTCGTTGTCGTCATAATGGCCTCCCCTTAAACTACTGCTACTTTTGCAGGATACTTTTCTAGCGCTTTTTCAATAATAACTTTTAGCTCTTCATAATGCCCCTCTTCGACAGGCGCAATCGGTGCCCGTACATTGGTTGTAACAGGAAGACCGACAATTTGCATGCCTGCTTTGATAAGCGAAACGGCATAACCTTTCTTCTGTTTACGGATACGGTGAATCGGGAAAATCACATTTTCATACAGATCATGAACCACTTCGTTATTACCGCTTAGAAGCGCCTCGTAATACTTCGCAGAAATATGAGGGATATAGTTCGAAATCGCTGATGAGTACGACGTGAATCCTAAGTTCACATACGAAGCCATTGTCACTTCCGCTAACGGCATCCCGTTAATCCACTCTAGACGATCCCCAATCAGATGTGTAAACTCGACGTTCTTCTCCATATTCCCGATACCATCTTTATACCCTACCAGTTGTGGCAATTCGCATAGTTTCTGAAGTGTCTCGGCTTCAAAAATACAATTATCACGCTGATAAACGATGGCATTCAAATCTGTGCTTTGAATAATCTCGCTTAAATAATTATAAATCCCATCCTGTGATGGATCGATCAAATACGGTGGTAAAATCAAATACCCTTCCGCGCCAAGTTCTTCAGAAATCTTCGCTTGCTCCAACGCATGCGTAATATTTCCGCCAACACCTGTGTAGAGTGGAACTTTTCCTTTTGTCTTTTCAACAGCAACTTCCACCATGGACCTGTATTCTTCGTTGCTAATTGCATGTAATTCCCCCGCTCCACATGCTACAAAAACAGAAGACAATCCTTCTTCAACTAAAAACTCGATATTCTTTCCTAAACCATGTAAATCCAATTTCCCTTCAGCATCCATCGGCGCTACCGGAAATCCTAAAATCCCTTTCGGTGCCTGTTTTCGTTTCGTCATCATATAAATTCCACCCTTCGAAATAGTCAATTATTATTGTCTTATCGTAAGACAATAATAATTATCTGTCAAATGTAATTATTTTTATACGGAAAGTGATAATTACGTAATCGGCGCGGGATTAAACAAAACCAAATCGTTATGGATACCCCATTTGTCTGCCCATGTTTTTTTCGTTCCACTTGCGATTTCAAGAATATCGTTGAAAATCTCCCAGCCCACTTCCTCGATCGTCGCTTCACCCGTCGCAATTTTCCCGGCATTAATATCAATCAAGTCATGCCATTGTTCTTGTAGCGCATTGCGTGTAGCAACCTTCATAACTGGAGCGACGGACAAATTATACGGAGTCCCTCTTCCCGTTGTAAATACTTGTAAATGAATACCCGATGCAAGTTGTAGCGTACCGCAGACGAAATCGCCAGCAGGGGTTGCAGCAAAGACAAGCCCTTTTTTACGCGCCTTCTCTCCCGGTGCCAATACATCAACAATCGGTGTCGTACCAGACTTCACTACCGATCCAAGCGATTTTTCAACAACATTGGACAAGCCGCCTCGTTTGTTGCCCGGAGTTGGATTCGCACTCCGATCCGCTTCGCCTCTATTTAAATATTCGTCATACCATTTCATCTCACGGATAAGCGACTGTCCGACTTCTTCCGTGGAAGCGCGAGGCGTTAGAAGATGAATAGCATCTCTCACTTCAGTTACCTCTGAAAATAAAACAGTAGCCCCTGCCTTCACAAATAAGTCAGCCGCATAGCCGACCGCGGGATTCGCAGTAACACCGGAAAACGCATCACTTCCGCCGCATTGAACGCCGATGACTAAGTCTGAAACCGAACAAACTTCTCTTTTCCGCTCGTTCAATTTTTGCAAACGTTCCTTCGCCATCGCTACGATTGACACAATCATATTGATAAATCCATCTTCATCTTGCAAAGACAAAATATTATCGTCCTCTTTCCCATCATTCAAACGTGATGGGACCAATTTCTCACAACCGAGTCCGATAATCATTACTTCCCCACCGAAGTTGGGATGTTTCGCTAAATTCTGTATGGTCCGAATCGGAATAACTGCATCTGGTGCATCAATGGCTACCCCGCAGCCATAGCTATGCGTTAACGCAATGACATCATCTACGTTCGGAAAGGAGGGCAGTAACTCTTCTTTAATTTTTTTCACAGCAAAGTCCAGAACACCCGCTACGCATTGTACACTCGTCGTAATGCCTAATAGATTTTTCGTCCCTACACTACCATCTGAATTACGATACCCTAGAAAGGTGTATTCCCCTTCAAGTGGTTCAACCTCTGCTACTTTCGTTGAAATGGGCAGTGAATCCAGTTCAGGCGGAGTCGGCATAATGACTAACGACTCCCGAATCCAACTCCCTTTTGGAATAAGCTGCTGCGCATAACCAATCACTTCACCATATCGAACGATTTCTTCATCAGGATGGATATCCATCAAAGCAACCTTATGACCTTGCGAAACAAATTCCGTAAGAACGAGGTCGCCTGAAAACGCCGTCCCCTCTTTCAATCCTCCTTTATTCACAATGATTGCAGTGTTGTCTATCGGATTTACTTTGATGAATAACGGAATGTCAACTTCTACAGTACTAGTCATTAAACCCATCCTTTTTTGTTTAATATCTATTGGGAGGCACAGACATTGCATTGGACGATTACGCTTTCAATTCCACACGTTTGATTTCACCTACAAGAAATAAGTAGCTCAAAATTGCAACAAGTGCATTGGCACCTACAAAAAGAAGTGCTCCATTAAAGGATCCAGTTGTAGCGATAATGACGCCGATAATAATCGGTGTCGTAATGCCAGCAATATTTCCGAATGTGTTGAATAACCCACCGCTCATGCCAGACATTTCTTTCGGAGATGTATCTGACATGACGGCCCAACCAAGTGCTCCAAATCCTTTACCGAAAAATGCAAGAGACATAACGAAAATAACAACCCATTGTGCATCCACGTAATTCGCTGCGATTAAGCTCGTCGACAAAATCATTCCGGCAATAATCGGTGTTTTACGGGCAACCGTTAGCGAAAACCCTTTTCTTAATAAGAAGTCTGAGAAAATACCACCTAATATCCCACCCAAAAAGCCGCAAATTGCCGGAAGTGAAGCAACAAAACCGACTTGAAGGATGGTCATGCCTCTTTCTTTTACCAAGTAAATAGGAAACCAAGTTAGGAAAAAGTAAGTTAATGTTGTAATACAATATTGTCCAAGATAAATACCAAGCAACATACGATTTCCTAAAAGTTGTTTGATATTCTTCCAATTCTTCCCCTTCACTTTCTCTTCTTTCTTCATCATTTGCTGATCCATAGACGTCAAACCGCCACCTTGTTCGATATAATCAAGCTCAGCCTGATTGACACGTGGGTGGTCTTTCGGGTTATGAAACAGCTTCAACCATCCTAAAGCAACGACAATACCTAGTGCCCCCATGAAATAGAACACATACCGCCAGCCAAATGTGTATGTAAGGTATCCCATGATTGGAGCAAAAAGAACCGTGGCGAAATATTGAGCCGAATTGAACGTCGCAGCAGCAGTGCCACGTTCATTGCTCGGAAACCAGGACGCAACAATGCGACTGTTGGCAGGAAAAGAGGGTGCCTCTGCCAGCCCCACTAAAAACCGTAAACCGAATAAAATCATTACTGCGGTACCCGCAGATCCAAAAAAGCCAAGAAGCCCTTGTAATAAGGTAAATGCGGACCATAAGAAAACGCTCCAAAAATAAACTTTCTTCGAGCCAAAACGGTCAAGTAGCCATCCCCCTGGAATTTGACCAGCCACATAAGACCATGCAAATGCAGAGAAAACCAAGCCCATCATGACAGAATCCAAACCTAACTGATTTGACATATCCGTTCCTGCAATCGAGAGCGTTGCCCGGTCTGCGTAATTGATTGCCGTGACAATAAAGAGTAAAAACACCATGAACCAACGAACATTCGTCTTTTTCTGCGTCGTATTGATCGGCGGTTTATTCTCATTCTTGCTGGGTGGTGTTTTAGAAACTTGTTCCTGAACGTTTTCTTGTACTTCATTTTCAATCACTACCATAAGCACACATCCCCTTTTCATTTTCACACTACATCTAGAAACCGCTTACATCTCGAAGACCTAAACCCATTCATCACAGTCCAATTGCCAGTCGACGCTCCCCTCAAATGCCTATTAAATTCCCTCATATGACACCGCTTACATCGCTGCTAATGAAAGGGCAGTTCGAGTATTTAGAAGTTACAATGTACACCTCCATATTCATATTAGTAAAACCATTTGTAAGTATTATTGTAAGACATATTAATTATTAGTCAATTGTAAATTTTGATATTACACCATTTTCTTATAATTAATGCTAAATAACTAGTCTCTACACACCTAATTAAACAGCACTTTCATAGAGTAGATAGCGTACTATCAACAACACATGACACTCTATACCAATAGTAACAAGAAAGCCTACACCATATTTCACGCCCAAAAAGATACACCATTCGAGGCATATCCTTTTTGGGGGGAACATAGCGAAATCCTATGTAAAACTAAACAACACAAAAAAAGACACCCCAATTGGAGTGCCTTCTTAAATCATTTCCGCCAACAACGCATAAATCCGTTTCATCTCTTCTTGCATTGTCCACTGATCAACCGCAAGCCAGCGACAATGGATTGCATTGCCTTCAAGCCGCGTCATGCCGGCCTTTAAACCTTCTTCTACTCGCAGTGTTTCCTGCAATGCACGTACATCGACATTCGCTGCATTCGGCGATACAAGCCAAATCGTACCGACATACATAGCGCCTTCAAGGACACCTATCCCCCCTAGATTCGCTTCTTTTGGCGCAAAATGAAGCGAGTCAAAAGCAAGCAGCTCATCCTCTACGAATATCTTGAAATTCGATCGAAACGATTGATAGTCAAATATCTCACCGCGTTTTTCACGTCCCGGCGCAACGATTTCGCCCCATAATACCGTCGCGTCGCGGGCTACACGCAACGTTGTATCGACTTGGAACTTCGCGTCAACAAATGGAATTAGCACTTCAGGCATCCACTCTAACCGTGAACGTTCCGCAAGGTCGACATCGATTGTAAACACACAAGTATCGCCCGTATGCGATGGATAGATTTTCAACGCTGATTGTTGGATCAATCGCACCCGACTATCCGGCGCAATTTTCACCGTAATATCATTGCGATCTCCTGCTACCATGCCACCTGACGACTCCATTATATAGACAGTCGCCGTCGGGTCTTGCCCTTCGTACAACTCCCGACTTGCCTTTAATGGAGGCTGTTGGTAAACATGCGGCATCCGTGTATAACCCCTTCTAGGCTCGAATGCCATGTCCAACTTCCCGTGGTGGATAGAGCGGGACGGCTTAGTCATTTGAACCAGCGGATCCCGCACCTTCCAACAGCATGCTATGTTGAATCCATTCAACAACTTTATCAACGTTTTTCTGTGTTCTTACATCTGTGAAAATATAAGGACGGCCGTTACGCATTTTTTTCGCGTCACTATCCATAAGTTCAAGATCCACACCCACATACGGAGCTAAATCCGTTTTATTAATCAACAACAAATCAGAACGCGTTAGCGCAGGGCCGCCTTTTCGTGGAATATCCTGTCCTTCCGCAACGTCAATCACATAAATATAGCCATCAACCAATTCAGGGCTAAATGTAGCAGATAAGTTATCGCCGCCACTTTCTACAAAAATAATATCCAAGTCCGTAAAACGAGTTTTCAACTCATCAATCGCCGCAAAGTTCATGGAAGCATCTTCACGAATAGCTGTGTGCGGACACCCACCTGTTTCCACGCCTAAAATACGGTCCTCTTCAAGCACACCGTTACTCATTAAAAACTGAGCATCCTCACGTGTATAAATATCGTTCGTAATAACCGCCACATTATAGTCTTTATGCATCGCACGTGTCAGTTGGTCAACGAGCGATGTCTTGCCCGATCCAACGGGTCCACCGATACCAATACGTACTGGTTTCATTATAAAAAACTCCTTTCAATCCATTACGAAATAAATAGTCTTGAGAATAAGTACTCATGCTTCATAGAAGCGAGTTCGATACCAAGCGCATTATTGCTAATATCATTTTCCGTCAACGTCGAAACAAATGCAGCTGCCTCCGTCACTGGTCCAATCAATTCGTACATCGCTTGGACACCCGTCGTTTGCCCAAAAGGCACTGCACGAACGGCATTTTGAACGAGTCCATTCAGCGATGCAAACAAATACGTCATGACGGCATGGTGTACACTGACGCCCGTTGCCGCACTGTAAATGCCGTAAAGAATGGCGTAATGCCCTTTAATCTCTTTCGCGTCAATACGCTCTTTCCATTCAGTAAGAAATGCATCCGTGCCAAGTGGAGACGCCGTTTTTATAAACTGTCTGCCTAAATTCACACTTGCCTCTCGCGATTCTTTCGCAAGCTTCATGGCTCCACATAATTGTTCCAAATAGAGCAATCGCTCGACATCCTGTTCCAGAGCTGCGGCATAAGCTTCTTGCATCAGAATTGCATCTCCGCGAACTAGATTATGAAATAGGAATGAGGTGCAGTACGCGACCAAATCCTCTTTCGTCCGGATGACATCTTCTTGGATGTACGTCTCCATTCCATAAGTCTGCGTAAAAGAACCTATTGGAAAAGCAGAGTCATGTATTTGAAACAGATGCAAGAGCGCAAAATCAGTGGGAGTGGCCACGGTATTTGAATGGTTGTTTAAACCGTCTTTCAGTTGTTTCATATGCAACACCCACTTCATCTAACAATTTATTCAACGTATGGTCTGCGCGCACGATGACTTGATTTTCCTCAATCAAAGCCGGCGTATGACGATTTCCAAGTTCGAATGCCGTTTTACCCATCTCCGTCATGTTTTTCGGGCTGATAACAATAACTGGCTCCATTTTTGTACGCACAACAATGCGGCGGTTATCATCTTCAAATAAGATATCGCCATACTGCAATGTATGATGATCATGATGATGGTCGTGTCCGTCATGGTGGTGATGATCGTGATGGTGGTCATCAGCATGCTGTTCAAGCGATATCGCAATATCCGTACCTTGGTCTGTTTCACGACGTAAAATGCGCTTGCTCAATTCTTCCCAGTCAAGCTCAAGCCACTCTGTCTTCTTCCCTGCAATCTCTTCTTCCGTACCGATATTACCAATGACTTTCGTAATTAACATTCAACATTCTCCTTTATCAGAAATATCAATCAAATCATAAGCCTGGTATCAGTTACTAACACCATTTCTTCTCTTCAAATTGCGCTCGCAACCAATACCAGCATCAACCACACTTATTGATTAAAACAAGAAATAACGTTGTGCCATCGGAAGAACGCTTACCGCTTCGCATGTAGCCAATTCACCATCAAGTTTCACTTCATACGTTTCAGGATTCACGTCAATTTCAGGTGTTTCACTGTTATGCTTCATGTCTGCTTTACCAACGTTACGACAGTTTTTAACTGTACCAATCATTTTTTGTAAGCCGAGTGCTTCAGGAAGCCCTTCTTCCACAGCGATTTGCGGCAAGAATGTCATGGCTGCTTTTTGTGGAGCTTGACCATGGAAACCGTACATACGACGTCCCATCATTGGTTGCGGAGTTGGAATGGATGCATTCGGGTCGCCCGTGATTGCATAAACAGCAATTCCACCTTTAATGACAACTTCTGCTTTCACACCGAAAAATGCAGGATCCCAAAGAATGATATCTGCAAGTTTTCCTTCTTCAATGGAACCTACCTCATGGCTAATACCATGTGCAATTGCAGGGTTGATATTTAATTTCGAAATATAGCGTTTAACACGGTAGTTATCGTTGTCTTTTCCTTCGTCTTGCGGAAGTGGACCACGTTGTTTTTTCATTTTATCGGCTGTTTGGAACGTACGCATTGTGACTTCACCTACGCGTCCCATCGCTTGTGAGTCAGAAGACATGATACTTAAAACTCCCAGGTCTTGCATAATATCTTCCGCAGCAATCGTTTCAGGACGGATACGTGAATCAGCGAATGCTACGTCTTCCGGTACATCGTGTTTCAAATGGTGACATACCATCAGCATGTCCAAATGCTCATCGATTGTATTCGTTGTAAATGGTTTTGTCGGATTCGTTGATGCCGGCAAAATATTTGGATGTGATGCTAATCTCAATTGGTCAGGTGCGTGCCCGCCACCTGCTCCTTCTGTATGGAAAATGTGAATTGTACGGCCATTAATTGCATTGATCGTATCTTCAACAAATCCAGCTTCATTAAGTGTATCGGAGTGAAGTGCGACTTGAATATCGTACTCGTCTGCTACCGTTAAACTTTGGTCAAGCGCATCAGGTGTCGCGCCCCAGTCTTCGTGAATCTTCATACCAATTGCGCCGGCACGAATTTGTTCAATAATTGGCTCAGGAGCAGATGCACTCCCTTTTCCGAGAAGACCAAAGTTAATGGGTAGGTCTTCGACTGCTTGCAACATGCGTTGGATATGCCATGCACCCGCAGTCATACTCGTTGCTTTTGAACCAGCTGCAGGACCTGTCCCACCACCAATAAATGTCGTTGTTCCTGCATTAAGCGCAGTTTCAACTTGCTGAGGGCTGATTAAGTGAATATGCGTGTCAATGGCGCCCGCTGTTGCGATCAACCCTTCGCCTGCATACACTTCCGTTCCAACACCGATAATCATATCTTGGTCTACGCCGTCCATTGCAAGTGGATTCCCTGCTTTTCCGACACCAATAATACGACCGTCTTTAATCCCGATATCTGCTTTCACGATACCTGTATGGTCAATAATCATAACGTTTGTAATAACTGTATCGAGAACACCCTCGTCGCGAACATTTTTACCATTTTGCCCCATTGATACGCGTAGTGATTTCCCTCCACCGAATACGCCTTCATCGCCGTAATACGTGTAGTCTTTTTCAATTTCAATCCAAAGGTCCGTATCAGCAAGACGCACTTTGTCGCCAACTGTTGGGCCAAACATTTTCGCATATTGATCATGTGTTACTTTCATTTATCTTCGGCTCCTTTAAATCCTGCTTCAGCTGCTCTATCTAAGATTTCGTCTACATTATGCGTAGAACCATCTGTTAAGTTATTCAATCCAAATACGTGACGTTTCCCGCCAAACTCTACCAATTCGACTTCCTTCTCTTCGCCTGGTTCAAAACGCACCGCTGTACCTGATGGTATGTTCAAATGCATACCAACTGCTACTTCGCGATCAAATTCAAGGGCTTTATTCACTTCGATAAAGTGGAAATGAGAGCCGACTTGTATCGGACGGTCACCTGTATTCGCAACACGGACTGTTTTCGTTGGGCGTCCGAAGTTGATTTCGATCATGCCTTCAGCTGTTTTAATTTCTCCTGGAATCATTGTTGAAGCCTCCTCTTATTGAATTGGACGGTGGACCGTCACCAATTTTGTACCATCTGGGAATGTGCATTCAATTTGCACATCACTAATCATGTCGCCAACACCTTCCATGACGTCATCAACTGTTAGCACTTGTTTCCCCTCACTCATCAGTTGCGCAACAGTTTTACCATCACGCGCGCCTTCCATAATGTAGTGACAAAGTAGCGCTACTGCTTCTGGGTAATTCAACTTAACGCCACGTTCCTTACGCTTAATAGCCAACTCTCCAGCAACGTGTAACAGTAATTTTTCCTGTTCAACTTGGTTTAACTTCAATTCAAAGCACCTCTTTTTTTAATTAATAAAAAAACCAAATCATAGATGATTCAGAAAATTATTCAAGTTAACATCTTTGTTTCTTTTTAAAAGTTCGTTTGCATGGACATGCAAGTTTTAGGCAATTGCCTCAGTGAATGGAACCCGATTTAGACGGGTTTTGTAGGGTTTGTGGGTTTTGTCGAAGAATGTCGTTTACTGTCCTAGTATAAAGGATTTCAGTGTTTTCTTCAACTTCATGGCATTTCAAAGATATAGGAAAATCGAATTACTTTTTTAAAATAATATTGAAAGCTTTACTTTTTAACTATTACTAAAAAACATCACACGCTCCATCTACCTGACCATTGGAAAATAAAGATTCTCCGAAACATACTTCAGCTAATCTTTACCTCCCATGTCAATGACCATTTCCCTCTAAATCTCTACAATCGTGGTAGAACCTTTCTTGCACCAAGGAGAAGCCACGTACTAAGCACAAATGGCAATGTTAATGTTGGAAGCCCGAAAGGTAACAGTAATGTGGCGATGCTTGCTGTTAACAGCACCGTTAAACAAGCACCTATGATACCTAAAAAAGGTGTAAAACGATTAGACTTCGCATTATATACGATAGACACAGCGATAATGGTTAAGATTGCGTTATATCCGTACAACCCCATAAAGATCAAATTCGGCTCCGCACCGAGGAGATACGATGTCAATAACGCGACGGAATTTCCGATAATCGCATACAATCCAAACTTCCAACTGGCCCAAAAGATTGAAACAAAAATCAAGGCACCAGAAAATGTGCTATCGAGGAAAAAGATTTGTCCTATACCGTTAAAAGTCCCATCCACCCAATCTACTTTGCCAGTCATGTCCACTTCCCAATGCGACAAATCCTGTGGGAATAGATCCGGAGTTAGTTGAAACACTTTTAGTCGGTACGATGCGAGTAACATCAACCAAGACAGGATAATAAAAGGAAAGGTAAGAATAGGTATCCCTGAGTCTTTCAACACATGCATCATAGCAGCTGTAAAAATCGCAGCAATCGCAGCTCCTACAAGCGCGATAATCCAGTGATAAGATCCTGTTAAAAATGATGCGAGTACAATCCCTGTCAGTACTGAGTTGTACCCGAACAGACCTTGACTTATACTCTTTTCATCCGCCCCACCTAGCTTTCCAACGATTGTACCCACAAAAGCCGATAGCAGTGTGATGACGCCTAAAAAGGAAGAATAAGTGGTAATAGCCAGTAGAATGAGAAGGCCTGAAATGGCATTTTCAATCAATAGCACTTGAGAAATCCCTTTTAGTGATGCTACAAGGAACGCAACAAGCGACTCTCTGGTCCATGATTTCCGCATTTCACTTTGCATAATCATCTTCCCTTCTACTGTTTTTTATTTCTCTGTGCTCCACGACATTTGGACCTCCACTGAACGGGGAACAAATTCCTCCTCTAGAGGTAAAAGTCTTTTACTGAACTAAGATAAATATCACCTTTCTACCTAAGCAATATTCACCAAACGTTTTATCCAGAAAAGGGAACTTTCACATTCTACTCGCTTTTTAATCGATTGAAAAGAAATAATTTCTACACCTTCCTACTCGGATCACATACATAATCCCTCTCCTAATAGTGAACAGAGAAATGTTATTTTTCTAAAATAATAAGTGGAGATACTGATACGACTAGAAATTTCCTAAGTGAAACAAATAAAAAATGGGATCATTTTTACACTCTACATGTGATTGGAACCATAGCCTTTCTTCTCATAAAATGAGTAATCTGATGCAGTTAAACATCCCCTTCTCGACAGATATTTTTTCACAAAATAAAAAGAGTTGTCCTGAACATTCAGGACAACTCTTTATGTAATGGAACTGCATCTTCTCGCGCCATCACTTGCTCATCGTGAAGATGACACGCAACAAAATGACCTTGTTCTACTTCCGCAAATGTCGGCTCCAATTTCGAACAAACATCCATCGCTTTTGGACATCTCGTTCGGAATCGACAACCGCTTGGAATATCAATTGGACTTGGCACATCGCCCGTTAAAACAATTTGTTTCCGCGTGCGCTCTAGATTCGGGTCAGGCAATGGGATCGCTGACAGCAATGCCTCCGAATAAGGATGCAACGGTTTCTCGTAAAGCGTTTCACTTTCCGTCAACTCGACAATCTTCCCAAGATACATCACAGCAATCCGATCACTAATATATTTCACCATCGACAAATCATGTGCGATAAATAGAAAAGTGAGTCCTTGCTCGTTTTGCAACTGCTTCAACAAGTTCACAATTTGCGCTTGAATCGACACATCCAGTGCCGCAATCGGCTCGTCCGCCACGATAAACTCCGGCTCGACCGCCAACGCGCGTGCAATACCAATCCGTTGTCGTTGCCCTCCGCTAAATTCATGTGGATAACGCTGCGAATGCTTTTTGTTCAAGCCGACAAGCTCTAATAGTGCATTGACCTTCTCTTCACGTTGCTGAGTGGATAGTTCTGGTGCGTGAATGAGCAGTCCTTCTGAAATAATTTCCATGACCGTCATCCGTGGATTGAGCGATGAGTAAGGGTCTTGGAAAATCATTTGCATACTGCGTTTCTTTTCTTTCCGCTCCGCCGCACTACTTTTCGCATGCACGCCTTCCCCATTAAAAAGAATTTCACCTGCTGTCGGATCATAGATTTGCGTAATCGTCCGCCCTACCGTAGACTTTCCACATCCTGATTCCCCGACTAGGCCTAACGTCTCGCCTCTTTTAATGGTGAAACTAACGCCGTCAATGGCTTTCAACGTACTTTTCTTATCTAATTTAAAATGTTTTTTCAAGTCTTTAACGACTAACAGATCTTCACTCTGGCTCATGATTTTGCACTCCCAACTGTTTCCGGGACATGCTCTGCTGGCGTCCTCGGGTCTTGTAGCCAACACGACACAGCGTGACTATCATTCAATTGCGTCGTTTCCGGATGGAAGTTATGACAGACCTTCATCGTATATGGACAGCGGGCCGCAAACGGACAGCCCGTGCCTAATGTCGCTAAATCTGGCGGTGAACCCGGAATCGGAATAAGCGGCTCTGAACGACTCGCATCCAAGTTCGGCATTGAACGTAAAAGACCTAATGTATACGGATGCTGCGGCTCATAAAATATTTCATCCAACGCCCCTTGCTCTACCACTTCACCTGCATACATCACAGCCACACGATCAGCCATATTCGCCACGACACCTAAATCATGTGTTATCAGCACAATAGCCGTGTCCATCTTTTCTTGCAAATCTTTCATCAATCGTAAAATTTGCGCTTGGATCGTCACGTCAAGCGCTGTCGTCGGCTCATCTGCTATCAATACTTTCGGATTACAGGCAAGTGCCATTGCAATAACAACCCGTTGTCGCATTCCACCGGAAAATTGGTGCGGATACGCTTCAAGTCGCGCTTCCGCATTCGGAATTCCAACGAGCTGCAACATTTGCAATGCCCGTTCCTTCGCCTCTTTCTTCGTCATACTTTGGTGCTTAATAAGCCCCTCCATAATTTGCTTACCAATTTTCATCGTTGGATTTAAAGACGTCATTGGATCTTGAAACACCATGGAGATATCAGAGCCTCGAACTTTCTGCATATCCGTTACCGATAATTTCAAAAGATCTAGACCTTCGTACGCAATATTCCCTTGCGGAATAATCGTATTATGTTTTGGTAGTAAACGCATGATGGACTTGGCAGTAACCGATTTCCCAGAACCCGACTCCCCTACAATCGCCAGCGTTTCTCCTTTATTCAACTTGAAGTTCACACCTCTTACAGCCGCCACCGTACCGGTTTGGGTCTGGAAGGATATGTGTAAATTGTCAACTGACAAAATCTCTTCTTTCATACATGACCCACCCCTTATTTTCTCATTTTTGGATCTAACGCATCCCGTAATCCATCAGCCAACAAGTTGAAGCAAATCATAATCGCACTAATAACAATCGCCGGGAAAACGAGTTTGTATGCAAAATACCTCATTGATTTATAACCATCTTCAATCAAAACCCCAAGCGAAGCTTGCGGTGCCTGCAATCCTAAACCGATAAAACTTAAAAAGGCTTCAAAGAAAATCGCTGTCGGAATGGTAAACATGATAGTTACAATAATCGGACCCATGACGTTCGGCAGCAAATGTCTACTAATGAGGCGGAAATTCGATGCCCCCAGCGTTTGAGAGGCTAAAACAAATTCTTGACCTTTCAACTGCAAAATTTGTCCGCGTACAACCCTCGCCATCCCTACCCAACCGGTTATGACCATCGCCAAAATAATCGACGTAATCCCCGGTTCAAGAATCAGGATAAACAAAATAATGATAATCAAATTCGGAATACCCATTAATACTTCGATAATCCGCTGCATAAGATTGTCTACTCGCCCTCCGTAAAACGAGGAAATACCGCCATAGACAACACCAATGACTAAATCCAAAGCCGCTGCGACGAGTGCGATGAATAAGGAAATTTGCGTCCCCTTCCACACCCTCGTCCACAAATCACGGCCGAATTCATCCGTTCCGAACCAATAGTTCTCTTCTATCCCTCTCGTTTCATACACATCAACGCCCTTTACGTCCTTTCCGTTAAACCCAAGCCACTCAAGTCCAGGGACTTTGGCAGGTAAATTGGAATGGACCAAGTTTTGGCTTCGATACGTATGCTCGTTCAGCAACGGACCCACAAGCGCCAACACGATTAGCGCTATAAGTACAACAAGAGAAATAACCGCTCCTTTATTTTTGAATAAGCGATGGAACGCCTCTTGCCAAAATGACACAGACGGCGTTGTAATTTCTTCATTTTTTTCTGGATCTAATGGCGCCGGTACAAATAAATCCGCAGTAATTTCATGTGCATCTACTCGTTCTTTTACAATGGATTCTTGTTGATCAATTGTACTTTTACTCATGCCTGTCCCCCCTGTTTATAATCAATTCGGGGATCTAGTAGCCCATATAAAATATCGACGATGAACACAACAACGATAAATAGCGCGCTGTAAAATAACGTGATACCCATAATTACGCTGTAGTCGAGAACAAGAATCGATAATGTAAACTGTTCTCCAAGCCCTGGAACAGCAAAGATTTTTTCAATGACTAAGGTTCCAGTCATAATTGAAACTGCTAGTGGACCCAGCATCGTCACAACAGGAATGAGTGCATTTCGAATGACGTGCTTCGAGATCACCGTTAGTTCACGCAAGCCTTTTGCCCTAGCCGTTGTCACATAATCCTGTCCTAATACTTCAAGCATTTCACTGCGTATAAATCGGGCGACCGTCGCAATAACCGTCACAGAAAGCGCAAAGGACGGTAAAATGGTACTGGCATAACTTTCCCATAAAGCGACAGGTAAAATCCCCCACTTCACCCCAACAAAATACTGTAGCAATGCCGCAAATACGAATGATGGAATCGACATCCCAAGCACCGCAAGCGTTACAGCCCCGTAGTCAAGAATCGTATTATGTCTTAGCGCAGATATAATCCCCAATACAAGCCCGACAATCGTCCCAAAAACAAGGGCTTGTAAACCAATCATTGCCGAAGGACCGATTCGATCGACAATCATACTTTCGACAGTTCGACCTTCATACTGGAAAGAATAACCAAAATCACCTTGCACTAAATTCCCCAAATAGCGGAGATATTGGATTGCGGCCGGCTGGTCCAATCCATACTTGGCATTCAAAATCATCAGCTGCTTCTCTGACAATTTCTCAGGATTGCTAAATGGCGTCCCTGGTAGTAATTGCATGAGAAAGAACGTCGCGGTCGTAATGATAAACAATGTGATAATCATAAAGCCAAATCGTTTCACTATGTAGCCCTTCAAATTAAACACCCCAATTTCTTGACAAGCTCTTCTATGTTGAACGATAAAACAAAAGCGCAGGGCGCCTGCTTAGATGCGACAGGCATAAGGCGAGCCGACGGCGTGGCGATCTTTGCCACAGAGTCGGCTTGACTTATGACCCGAGCATCTGGCGCCTGGAGCCTAGACGATACCCCAAAAGCGCAAGCGCCTAGACGACAAAAGGAAAAAACGAAGGTGCACCAGTAGATACACCTTCGCTCTTCTACTACTTTCAAACGGCTAAATTATTCGATATAAGCACCTTTGTAAGTGAATTCTGCTCCAGATGGATGTTTGACAAGATTTTGCACTGTGTCACGTTTTAGAATTGCAGCACCGCGTTGGTAAAGTGGTGCAATTGCATAATCTTCTTCCAATAGCACTTTTTCAATGCTAAGAAGGAGTTCATAACGCTTGCTTAGATCTGTCTCTACACGTGCTTGCTGAACAAGCTCGTCGATTTTCGGATTGCTGTAGTCCATACGGTTAGAAGAACTACCGTTTACCCACATATCAAGATATGTCATCGGGTCACTATAGTCAGGTCCCCATGTAGACAGAGACAATTCATATTCGATCGCTTTTTCAATTTCAAGACGTTGTGCGAAAGGTACTGCTTTAATCTCCAATTTGAAGCCTGGTAGATTATCCTCCAATTGAGCTTGTAGGTATTCTGCTACTTTTTTCATTTCATCAGAATCCGCGATATTGAGTGACACAGTCAATTCTTTTTGACCAGTGTCAGCCAGCGCTTTTTCCCAAAGCGCTTTCGCTTCTTCAACTGTTCCCTTATTGAAATCACCATTCAATTCACGGTAATCTTTTTTCTCAGGTGAGAAGTAGAATCCTCCTGCAACTACGCCATATAGTGGTGCAGAACCGTCTTTTAGAATGACATCTGTCAAACCTTGACGGTCAATTGCCATACCAATTGCGCGGCGAATGTCCGGATTTTTCAATATTTCATGATTATGGTTAAAGCGTAAAAATACGATGCCTGACTCTTGTTCAATATTGAAATCTTTATTATCCGCATATTGATCGATCAATGCAGATGTTAGCCTAACGCGGTCAACTTTACCCGTTTCATATAAGTTTGCACCCGCAGAAGGATCTTTGACAACAATCGTATTGACTTCATCAAGCTTTACATTCGCTGCATCCCAATACGTATCGTTTTTAACCATTTTCCAGCTTTGTTCGTGCGTCCAATTCGTTAGTTTAAACGGTCCATTAGACAAAATGTTTTCAGGTTCAAGCGCATACTGATCTCCTTGCTCTTCAACAAACTTTTGGTTTTGTGGGAAGAATGTTGGGAACGCCAGTAGCGTTTCAAACAATGGATTTGCACTTTCAAGCGTTACTTCAAGCGTTTTTTCATCAATTGCTTTAACGCCTAGCTCCGCTGCATCCATTTCCTCATCCATAATCGGCTCAGCATTTTTAATACCTGCAGTTACAAGCATGTAGTTGTATGGGCCCGCTTCTTTCATGACACGTTTCCATGCATATTCAAAGTCAGCAGCCGTTACAGGCTCACCATTAGCCCAAGTTGATTCTTTAATTGTAAATGTATGAACTGTGCCATCTTCACTTTTTTCATGCTGTTCAGCTAGAATCGGAACAGGCTGATTGTTTTCGTCTTGACGGAATAGCCCCTCATTGACGTTATTCAATACGTCAAATGCAATCGCGTCATGTGCTTTTGTAGAATCTAGTGTAGGAATATCAGCCGTTACGCCCAAGTTCAACACTTGTGCTACCTTGCCGTCTTCCTTTTTCTCTCCATCATCTTTCTTGTCGCCTGTGTCTTTTTCTGTTGAACTAAAGTTACAACCTGAAACAAGCAACGCAAATATTGCTAAAAACATGAACCCCAACCACGTTTTTCTCTTCATCTCCCAATTACCCCCTTGTACTATTTTATTAATTTAATATAGCAATTGTAAGCGCCTACACTTAGAATAGCAATAAGACTTTTAATTATTAGTTAATTTTATTGGTATTCTGACAGAGAAAGCTAGGAGCTGACCTATTCCAATGACAAAAAATAAACTGCTTGTCCCATTATTCATCATTCCAATTGTACTATTACTTTTTTTCATCCTTTTTTCGACAAGCCAAATTGTTACCTTTTTAGATATCCTTTTCTATCTAGGCCTCATTTTACTCGTCGTCGGTAGTGCATTACTTATCATCCAAGAAGGCTTTTTCACGGCCTTTCTCAAAAATTCTAGGCGATTCTTTTCCGCTGTGAATAAACGTGAACAAGCGATTCAGCATGGCGAGGGAAGAGGCCGCGAAGGCGGGACGTATGTCAAACGCTTTCCGTTCTTAACATCCCTGCTCTCCCTCGGTGGCTACTACTTTGTATTGAGCGTGGCTGCCTCGTTCGTCGTCGTTTACTTCGGACGATAATCTAAGAAGTTTTGATAAGCAAAGCCTTTCACTGTATCTTCACTGTAACGTTTCAGCAATTCGTTGATTAAGTTCGGATACTTAGATGCATCTTCTAGTCCTTGAACTTTCGTCATAATACCATCGAAGTCCGAGCCTAATCCGATTTGCTTTTCTCCTCCTAATGCACAGAAGTGATCAATATGTTTGATTAAATCATCAATCGTTACGTCTCCTTGCTCCTTCACAAATTGCGGACAGTAGACGACATGGATCAGGCCATTTTTCTCAAACATCGCTTTCGCTTGCTCATCATGTAAATTACGGACATGATTGCAGAGCGCCCGCGCGTTGGAATGGCTAGCAATCGGATAGCGTGCTTCCTCCATGACATCCCAAAAAGCTTTTTCGCATAAATGAGAGACGTCCGTCAAGATTTTATGGTCGTTGTTAAACTGCACAATTTCTTTCCCGAATGTTGTCAGACCAGCTCCACGTGGCTCCCCTGCACCATCTGCAGCCAAGTTCGCATTATTCCATGTCAGCCCAATCGAACGAACACCCAACTGATGAAGAATGGATAGCTTTTGCAAGTCATTGCCGATTGCATCTACGCCTTCAAGCGTTAGTACCGCCCCGATTTCCCCCTCTTTAAGCTGATCGAAATCGCTCCATTCCTTAATATGTTTCATATTCGGATTATTTGCTAGGACATCCGTGTAGAAATAATGGATTTGATCTAACGCAACTTGGAACTTTTGATCCGACTTGATGTCTGGGTAAATGAAAATCGCGAATGCTTGTACTTTTACGCCCCCCGCCACAAGTCTCTCATAGTTGGTATCCAGTTCCAGAGAATCCCGAAACTTCACTTTCCCCTTAGATTCATAGAGTTTTAACAATGCATCACAATGTAAGTCAATAATTTGCATAATCCCATTCCCCTTTCTTATTGAACACCTGGAAGTACTGTTAACGTTTTTGCAGTTGCATCTAACTTTGCCTCTACTCCCAACGGCACAGCAAAATGCGGTTGGCAATGACCAATCTTAAATCCTTTGACAACAGGCTTATTGAGATTCCCTAAATAATGATCGAATACCTCGTCGATCGTCTGCGAGTTGTCCTTTTTCTCCCGATCTACTTTTGAGAAATCCCCAACGACAACCCCTTGCACTTCATCCAATTTCCCTGCTAGCTTCAACTGATTCAACATGCCATCAATACGATAAGGTGCTTCCCCAACATCCTCGATTAAGAGCAGTTTGCCCTTCATATCGAGTTCGTACTTCGTACCAATTGCACTCGTTATGAGTGAGAGATTTCCTCCTACTAACTCGCCCCTCGCACTTCCCTCGGATAGCGTTGTCAATGGTGAAATTGCCTCTGTATAATGCAATTCCATCGGCATAAACAATTGCTGGAACATCTTCTTGGATAAATCCTGGAATGAATCTTTCCCTACATCTGATGCCAGCATCGGACCATGGAACGTCACAATATCCGAATACTTCCCTAGGGCACTATGTAAATACGTAATATCGCTATATCCCCAGAAGATTTTCGGATGTTCTTTAACCAATTGATAGTCGATACTTTGTGCAAAACGAGCCGTTCCGTACCCGCCACCCGCACAGATAATCCCTTTGATACTGTCATCTTCAAACATCGCATGGAAATCCTCGGCTCGTTGCGCATCAGTTCCTGCCAAATGTCCATTGACCTTGTCGACATGTTTACCCATTTTATACTTCAAGCCAAGTTCTTCTAAAAAGGCCAATGCCCGTTGCAAGTTCTCTCTATTCGGCGGACTTGCTGGTGCAATAATGCCAACCGTATCACCTACAGCGAGTCTTTCTGGTCTTAATCGCATGTGTAACCCTCTTTTCTACTTTCTCGCGTGCATTGTCAGCAAAACTTTGTTTGCAATGCCAACTCAATCATAACAAGCATTGCACGATAAGCCTCAATAATGTCCCTCGCTTCGAATTTCACCGTTGTCGTTCCCGGCTCAATTTCACAACCCGGCATCAGCGCCGCCCATTCTGCTTGTCCATAATTGGTAAATTCAATGCGCAGTACCGGATTTTCAGGCGGCACAAGCGGCTGAATTGTTTTTCGCTTGGCAATCGCCTCAGTCGTTTTCACTTCTAGCAATGCATGCGCTTTTTGAGGATGCAAGGTTTGCACAGCTGATCTCGAAATCGACTGCTTGACTGCTGCCGTCACAACGCCCGGAATGAGTGCTTCCGCTTCACGACACGCGCCGTCATCGCCAGCTACCAGTATGACCGGCACACCAAAATGGCCTGCAACATAAGCATTGAAGCCCAATTCCCCAATTTCAACATCATTGATAAACATCTTACGTACCGCAAAAACCATCGAATGGCTCATGACACCCGGCTGTCCCGCACGTGCATGGTATCCCGCAAAAATAGCCCCTTCAAACGATTCATCAATCGACTGAACCATCGAAAGTGGTTTCAAATCACCCGTAATAAAATCCGCTTCCGGATGCAGTTCTTCAACGAGCAAGTTATTCATTTTCGAATGGCTGTCATTCACAAGAACTTGCTTTGCCCCTTTGTCCAATGCCGCACGAATAATCACATTCGCTTCCTCTGTCATAATCCGCCGTGCTCGCTCATAATTGTGTCGGGCCGAATCCACAAACGTGTAGTCTGGTAACCCTGTAATGCCTTCCATATCCACAGATACGTAGATTTTCATATATTAGTCCCCCAGATTCCTGAATTGGTAGAATCATTCAACAACAATATTCGCACGCTCAAAAGTATTTGGCAAGTTCATTTTTTCAACATCACACGGACAATCAAAATAGAAAAACACCTTTTCGATGGTCGTCTACAACATCAAAAAGGTGTTTTTCTATCATAATAATGTAAACCTTACTTCGTTTCTTCTTTAACAAACGCAACAAAATTATCCATGACTTGATCTAAAAACTGTAATGTTGCTTCATCTGTCAATTCGCCGTCTTGAAATTTTTGCCCCGCTGCGCCGATGAAAATTTCATTGCCTGCCGGTGGTAAAATATTGGCGTTAATGCCCATGCTCATTAATACTTGGCGCAAATGTAATTGTGCCCTCACTGTGCCAAGCGCTCCTTGAGAGACACCCATCGGTAGAACCGGCTTCCCAACAAGTGGTCGTTCCACTCTTGATAGCCAATCCAATGCATTTTGTAGTACGCCCGGTATCGACCAGTTGAATTCAGGTGTGCTAATTATGACCGCATCCGCTTCTACAATTTGCTGTTTATACCACTTCACTTCTTCTGAAGGTGCATGCTCATCATCTTCGTTGTAATGCGGCAGAATCCCGATATCCGCGATTTCCACGTCAAACAGTGTACGATATCTTTTCTGAATCGTTTTCACCAACTGCATATTGAATGAGTTTTCACGTAAGCTCCCGACAAGTGCCACAATCTTCATAGGCCTCTCTCCTCTATTCCCTAAATTTTCAGCTATGTCTGTATTTTACACGAGGTACACTACTTACATACGCTGGAATGCTCAACTGGCAACAAATTTTACATATTCGAAAACTTTTTCACTCGTAGACGGGTAAGTATAGTAAGAGCGACAAAATACCGTACGTTCTTGAAAGGAGTGAAGCTCATATGGAAACAAACGACTGGATACAAAAAATTCAAGCGGGCGATAAAGAATCCTTTCGCCTCTTTTACGAAGCCTATGCGGACTATGCCATCCGAACCGCTTCCGCCATTACACGCAATCGAGAAATGGCGAAAGATGCTGTGCAGGAAACATTTATCCGCGTGTATCGACAAATTCATAGTTATCAGCCAGAACTACCATTCGATCCGTGGTTCTATCGAATTTTGACAAACGAGTGTCTGCGATTATTGAAAAAAGAGGCTCCTCTTTCCAAATTCGAACATCCTGATTTAGAAAATGACCCTGCCCTTGCCGAGCAATCTTTCGATCATCTCGCCGACCTATACGATACGATTCAATCGCTCGATGACGCACATCGAATCCCACTCATCTTGAAATATATAAAAGGCTTTACTGAAAAAGAAATTGCAGACATTCTCGGGCTCAATCACAACACGGTAAAATCACGATTATTTAAAGGGCGAAAACGGCTCAAAAAACAATTGAATATAGAGGAGGACGAGTGACAATGAACCCTTTCGATAAACAAGCAATCGAGCAACTTCATAAACGGACCGAACAAGAGGCAGATGGGCTCAAAGACGACATTTGGAATGCACTCGAAAAAGAATTATTTGATGATAAGAAAGGTGACGTGAAACATATGAAAAAGCGGATAATTCCCGTCATACTGACCGCCGCCGCTGCCCTGATTATCGTATTCAGTCTACAAACAGAACCAGGAATGGCATTTGTCAAAAGCATGAAAGAACTATTCGTCCCCGAAAAAGCACTGATTCAAAGCATCGAGGGACAAGACGAAGAAACCGACGTTCACTTGAACGAAGGCACAAATGCCGAATACATTATTTATGTCGATGAAACACGCTACAAAATGATAAAGGGTGAAAAGGCAGATATCATCACCACCATCGAACCACTACCAGCCCAGTACCCCCAAGTGTCTATGGAAATTAAACAAGTAACAGATGAAAAACCAGAAGAACTCGTTACGAAAGTCGAAACCGATTTGAAAAAAGATTTCCCTGAACTACGTGCAATCGAAAGCGTGACAGAACCCGTCGAAGGATATCTATTACATGGAGCTGCGGGCAATGCGCCAGATAGTAAAATCGTCCACACTTACGTCATTAGCAACGGTAAAACAGGCAGCTTCATCATCACTTCTAACTATTTCCTAGAAGCCGCAGAAGGCCACGGTGCTAGATTCTATCATATGTTAGAAAGCTTTGAAATCGTTGAATAAGGAACAAAGGAGCTTCCCGATTTATTTAGGAAGCTCCTTTGTACATTCATTCATTTATTTATTTATGACCGTCTTGAACCTCCCACAACATTTCTCCATACAAAAAACAATTATGTAAAACTTGTTTGACTAAACATGTAAAACATCTTATACTAAATTTGTAAAACATGTTTGACTAATTGAATGGAGGTTATCTAATGGATTGGTTTTTACTACTGTTTCTAGGCTTTATTTTGTCCCTATTCGTATTGATTGGCTTATTGCTCATTTCATTAGCGAAGCAGGGAGATGAACGGGGAGAATTCATAAAAACAAAAGCAATGACCTCCACATTCCTCGCAATCGTCGGTTTGTTAATTTGGCTAAATATCAAAGCACTTTATGTCATATTTGCAAAAGGCGAAAAACCAGAAGGCATTAACCCTTTCACCTTTCTCGTTGTGATCTCAATCGTATTCCTGGTAAACCTCTTATATAACAAAAAGAAATTAACATGAAACATGTTGTACATTATTTTCATGAAGGGGATGATTACAAATGACAGCTGTCAAAAAGGTCAGCATATTCGGTTCACTCGTCCTTATTATTGCAATCGGTGGGTTTGGTCTATATGAGTGGATTGAAAAAGACACCATCAATGCTTCTACAATCTTCTTTGTTTCTTTAGGTATAGGTTTTCTCTTTCAGTCTTTTACGTGGGGTGAAATGGATGGAAAACACGAGGGCAAAAAGGACGAATTGGAAAAACACATAACACTTATAAGCTCTAAGGTAAGTTATTATGTACTGCTCATACTAATGGTCATTGTTTTATTTTTATCGGAACGAGTAACTGCCCTGAATGACATCGAAAACATCCCACTTGTCATTGTAATTGGCCTTGCCTTCGTCACACTTCCGATAATTGAATTCTTTATTTCAATGAAGTACCGTTTGAAATAAAACAGAAATTTGGTGATTGATATGCAAAACAACATACAAGAACTTCGAAAAGCTAAAAAATTATCTCAAGAAGAAGTTGCTAAACTGTGCAATGTGACAAGGCAAACGATAAATGCCGTCGAAAATAACAAATACGATCCGTCACTATCGCTTGCGTTTGCCTTAGCTGATATCCTTGAAACAACTGTTGATGAGCTGTTTAAGCCAGAGAAGAACTAGAAGCAGCCCTATCAAAAAAAGGCAATCTCATACACACGAGTTTGCCTTTTTGCCGTTTTATTTTATAGTTACATAAACTCTTTAAAAATACTTCCTTTAATATCATCCCATTCAGTATGAATAATACTAAAATAGACATCATCTCTGCTTACGCCAGACGTATCCATATAATTCGCTCTAAAAACCCCTTCTTCGGTTGCCCCTAACTTCTTAATAGCCTTTTGCGAACGAATATTTCTCACGTCAGCACTAAACTGTACCCTTCTAAAATTCATAACCTCAAATGCATAGGTTAACAACTCAAATTTACAAGCCTTGTTCAAACCAGTTCCTCTATACGGTTCGCCGTACCAAGTCCAGCCAATTTCCAAGCGCTTATTATTGAACTGCATATGTCCAAACCTAGTTGAACCCGCAATTTTATTGGTCCTTTTATCAATCACCAAAAATGGATATGAATTACCCGCTATTCTTTGATTTGCCGTTTCATTTATGTACTGATCGAGTTCCGCATCATTCTTACACTCGATTGTGTAGTAAACCTCTTCGTCATAAATGATCTCTTGTAACTGCTCTTTGTATTTTCCGTCAAACGGAATTAACTTAACAAGATGATTTTCTAAAATGATTTGATCGTTATAAAATTCATTCACCATTTTTAACATTCCCCCTTATCTTTATATAATTATATAAGGTATATTGTTCTAAATACATAACTATAGTAAGGTTATTCTAAATAAATACTTTATTATAAATGATAATACTATGCCTATACCTTATTTTTTAATGTAAAGGAGATAACTCATTGGACGAAATCGATCAAAGCATCCTGAATCAGCTTCAAGAAAACGCACGCATATCCATGACAGAACTCGGGAAGCAAATCAGGCTTTCCACTCCCGCAACAAACGAAAGAGTAAAGAAACTAGAAGATAAAGAAGTGATAACAGGCTACAGGGCGATTATTGACCCTGAAAAACTCGATAAAAATGTAACGGCATTTATTTTATTCGATACAAAACAAGGAAAAAGATTCCGTGATTTTTGCCAAGAACATCCGCTAGTAGTAGAATGCCATCGATTGGCAGGGCAGTTTAGTTATTTGGTAAAAGTCGTAACGGAATCCGTGAAAATGCTAGAAGAATTTATTGACGCTACTTTACCTTACGGAGAACCTTCCACCCTAATAAAACTATCTTCTGTTGTAGAATATAAGCCGTTTATTTAAAAAGAAGTGTCCTGTAAATCGATGCATGCTCGACTTACAGGACACCTCTTTTCATTCCAACACCGGTAAAAATGCCTCGCTCAATTCCTTACGAATCCGACTAATATGCTCTTCCATCAGCCGTTTTGCCTCGCTTACATTTCCCGAAGCAATGGCCACATAAATATCCTTATGCTCATTAAACGTATCTTCATAACGACTTGGATCCATAAAACGATGCCCTCTCGTCGCACGGATTGTGTCTTCCATATGTTCCGTTAGCGTTTGAACCAAATTGATGAGCAACGTATTATGCGTTGCTTGCACAATTTGCAAATGGAAATGCAAATCCGCTTGGATGCCCGCCTCCACCTCTTTTGAGGATACCGCCAACTGCTCAAGTGCCTGACGGATCTTCTCTAAATCCTCGGAAGTCGCTCGTTGCGCAGCGAGCGATGCCGCTTCCACTTCCAACGCACGCCGAAGCTCCAACATCTCATAGACCAAATTGCCTTCTGCTTGCACAACCGTCGTTGATAGCTCGTCACTTAACACTTGTACTTCAGACGTCTTGATAAAACTGCCCCCACCTTGCCGAATCTCGATGATGCCATTCATCTCCAAGGTTTTGAGTGCCTCTCTCACCGAAGTCCTGCTAACATTGAACTGGCTCGCCAACTCCCTCTCCGGCGGCAGCTTGTCCCCCGGTTTTAGCTCCCCATTTAAAAAGAATGCTTCAATCTTTTCAACAATCACTTCATACGTCCTTTTTCTCTGTGAAATCAACAATGACACCCCTTACATTGAAGCTCTTTTTTGTGACATTAACGATAACAATAAAGGAGCAAGTAATCAATCGTGGAAAAAATAAACGTTGCATTGTTCAGACTATTACGTATAATGAAAGTGGTTGGACCAAAACTCCAAAACTATCACTTACATATAATATCGGTATGACCGATTATTCACTTAAGGAGCGACAAAAAATGACCATATCTACAGAATCGATTGTTAAAGCATTACAAAATGTACTGACAGAAGAACAAGTTACCGTCAATGAAACCGTGCGTGAGCTTCACGGGCGCGACGAATCTTACCACACGATGCAATTACCAGACATTGTTGTATTCCCAGCGTCTACAGAAGACGTCAGCAAGATTATGAAAGTATCACAAGCACACCAAGTTCCAGTCGTTCCATTCGGACTTGGTTCAAGCCTGGAAGGGCATGTCATTCCGGACAAAGGAGGCATTACCATCGACTTCTCACTCATGAACAAGGTCTTGGAAGTTCGAGCAGAAGATTTTCTCGTAAAAGTGCAACCCGGCGTCACACGTACACAGTTAAACAAAGAATTGAAAAAGCACGGGTTATTTTTCTCCGTTGATCCAGGAGCAGATGCGACACTAGGCGGCATGGTCGCAACAAATGCGAGTGGGACAACATCCGTTAAATACGGAGTGATGCGAGATCAAGTTCGTGATTTAGAAGTTGTTCTTGCAGATGGCATGGTTATTCATACAGGGAATATGGCCGCAAAATCGGCATCAGGCCTTCATTTGAATGGGTTATTTGTCGGTTCTGAAGGGACACTCGGTTGCTTTACAGAATTGACGTTACGTGTTTACGGCATTCCAGAACATGTCATGGCCGCTCGGGCATCTTTCCCGACAGTCAATGACGCAGTGGAAGCCGTCGTCTCCATTTTGCAGGCGGGCGTTCCGATTGCACGTGTGGAATTGGTCGATGAACCTTCTATTAAACAAGCAAACCTATTTAGTGAAACGAGCTTTCAAGAAAAGCCGACACTATTCTTGGAGTTCCATGGCAATGAAGCGGGCTTGCAGCAAGATGTCGAGTTCACAAAAGACATTGTGGCAGATCATCATTGCACAGACATCGAGTTTGAGACAGATAACGCTGGTCGCAATAGACTATGGGAAGCCCGCCATAACTTAGCTTATGCCTTTATCCACGGTTATCCAGGCAAAAAGATGATGGTAACAGATGTCTGTCTACCGATTTCGGAATTAGCAGGCGCCGTCAACCATGCACGGGAAACGGTTCAATCATTAGGCATGCCTGGTGGAATTGTCGGTCACGTCGGCGATGGGAACTTCCACGTATTGCTCATGATGGATATGAACGATCCTGCTGAACTGGCCAAAGCTGATGAATTGAATGAACGAATCGTTCACTATGCACTCGAACGTAATGGCACATGTACAGGCGAACACGGCGTCGGCATTGGTAAGCAAAAATACCAAGCACAAGAACATGGCACAGCACTTATCGTCATGGAAAAAATCAAACAAGCACTTGATCCACACAATTTACTCAATCCAAATAAAATCGTGAAAATCGATGGGGAGGTATGACGATGAAAGTACTTGAAGCAGTCGGAACAATCGCGGGGAAATACTTTGCTCTATGGGTCATTTTCGCCGCGGTTATCGCCTTTTTATTTCCTACACCTTTTTTAGGATTAGGTGCCTATATTACCATTTTACTCGGTGTCGTCATGTTCGGAATGGGACTGACACTGAAGGCAGTCGACTTTAAAATCATCTTAACAAAGCCACTACCCGTCATTATTGGGGTTTGTGCGCAATTCGTCATTATGCCACTCGTCGCTTTTGCGCTTGCGTACTTGCTTAAATTACCGCCTGAATTGGCGGCAGGATTAGTCTTGCTTGGTTGCGTACCAGGCGGGACTGCCTCAAACGTTATGGTCTATTTAGCAAAAGGAAACCTTGCACTCTCTGTTGCGATGACTTCCCTTTCAACGTTATTGGCACCAGTCGTCACGCCACTCCTGCTACTATTACTAGCCGGGCAGTGGCTACCTGTTGACCCAATGTCTATGTTCAAATCGATTGTCCAAGTCATCATCATTCCAATCGTTTTAGGATTACTGATTCAGAAGTTCTTCCCGAAAGCGGTTGAAAAAAGTGTTTCCGTCGTTCCACTTATATCGGTTGCCGCGATTCTCATTATCGTTGCCGCTGTCACTTCTGCTAATGCAGGAAATGTGGCCAGTTCTGGGTTCATTGTCTTCATCGCTGTGTTCCTTCATAATGGCTTCGGATTACTCCTTGGCTACTTGACTGCCTTGATGATCGGCTTAAATGAAAACGACCGACGCGCCATTTCTCTCGAAGTCGGCATGCAAAACTCTGGGCTAGGCGTAGCACTTGCAACTGCGCATTTCGGTCCACTCGCCGCACTACCTAGCGTCTGGGGCGCTATCTGGCATAATATTTCCGGACCGATTCTCGCAACCATTTGGTCGAAAAAGCCGACGAGTGACGAGAAAGCGAAAACGAGAAAGCAAACGAACAAAGTTGTAGCTATGAAAAAAGGTTAACATTTTTGGGGATTATCGCCCTCAAAGAAAACTGATTCTTCACAAAAGAGAGGTTCTTCAGAGTCCTATACCCGACTCAAAAGAACCTCTCTTTTTCTTTTAAATTAACTCTTGTGCCTTAAGTTCCTCATAAGAAACACACACCTATTTCATCCATCTAGTAAAAAATATTGACATCGTCCTTAGAAGGTTTGATTGCCTATTTAGGATTACCGGACTCCTTAACATCAGTTTTGGACACTACTATTGCCAAACAAGGATTTTTTGTAACTATGATTCAAAAACTGTTCTCTCCGGGAACACACCATCTTCTTTTACTAGACAAACTGCCAATCTTTGAGCAGCTCTATCGAAATAAAACTTAGATGGGAAATTCTTATCTGGTATAACTTCTAGCTCCAAAAACCTCTCAGTTAATTTATTTAACTCTATTTTCCCCATAATATTCTCATTAGGTCCGAATCTGTAAACCACAGTTTCATTATCTTCATATTCTTTTAGTAATAATATATATGAAGCCAACTTTATTCCTCCTCTGGTGGATGCCATGGACTTGTTGGGGGCTACTACTTTTCTCCCGCGGAACAATTCCACCTGAAATACCGAATCATTAATTTCCCAAAAGCACTTGTCGCCTGTTATTAGACAATCAAGTGCTCTTCATTGATAAAACAGTTATTAATTCGTTGAGTTTTTACTCGTTCTGTATTCCCTTACTTGAATTTCTCTAAGCCATGATATGGATTCAGTATGTCTTCCCCTACCTCATTGATTGTTTCTTGTATTTCTTGGAGTATTACTTTATCAATGACTTGTCTTTGGCTAATAGAATCTTTAATTTTTTGAAAGCAGTTTTTTAAACCCAAGTTTACAACAATCGACAAAATAATATCTACATCATCATAAGACTCAGTATTCCACAAATCGCAAAGAACTCCATCAACATTATCTCTTATGTCAGCATTTAATAACTCATAAGTCATCACTTGCCTGTCCATTAATTGACTAAGTATCTGTAAAAATTCATTTTTATCAATCTTATTAAATGAAAAATCATTTAATACATCTCGAAATAATGAAGCTAGTTCACTTACAGATAAAAAATCTGGCAATTTTCGATATTCTTCTAAATTCATTATCATTTCTCCTCTATAGGTACATGAACCTCATTTAAATTTGGCCAGTTCCTTAAAAAAGGCCTGTAACTCAGCATCCTCAGTGCCATTCACCTCGGGGATGGGTTTCCCGTAAGTCGTCATATCCGGAAATGTTAAAATACCCAATTCATACAGCAAATTCGATCCATCCACAAATCCATAACCAAACCGAATCGAGTCTTGTCCTGCTAACAGTGCACCAAGTTGCGTTGCGGCTGACAGTTTGTGCCCGTCTTGACAGGGAGACCTGCCATGGCCAGTGTTGTACTAAATCTGCCTTGAGCATATTTTTTGTACAAGTGACTGTAGTCGCCCCAAATGTAAAGACCTTGAAAGGCATCTGGCCAATCAAGGTTTGCTTCTACATTAGGATTAATCGCTCTTGATATACAACTTCATTATTTGTTACTTCTAAAGAAGAAATTAATCTAAATTAAATGTTTTTCTCATGAAACTTTCGGTTCAATAACTTCAATACCCTAATTTTAACCCATATACTCCTCGGCAATTTGTATACTTCTCTTTAAATCTAAGTCTGGGTATCTTTGATCTAAGCCGTATAGTAAATCAATATATTTTTCACTTTGCAAATTATATGCCACTTCCTCGAAAATCTCACTTAAAAATAAAAGTTCTGTTTTTGTACAGACCTGTAAGAAATTCAAAGTTAAGTCCTCGTCTTCGCTTAGCAAGGCAATCAGCTCTTCCCATTTCTGCTCAATTCTTGGGTCATTATCATCTAGTAATGCTCGAGCACCTAAGACTTCTCTTACTTTTTCCTCAAACATTGTTAATACCTCCTTGTATTAAGGAATCAGAATCAGAATCAGAAAAATAATAACACTATCTTATCATTTCAATCAGAAACAGTGAGGATTATATTACCTATTTATACAAAAACAATCCATGAGATTCATTCTTTTCGATACGTCTATGACCAAAGTTATGGGATTATAAAACAAAAGACCTTGCATTGAAATACACAGCTTCCTTCCCCGAAAAATAACCTTTTAAGCATCCCTTGTCGACTCAAAAGAACCTCTCTTTTTTCTTTTCGTGTTAAAATAAAAATATCAACTAGCGGGAGTCGATAACATGTTAAAAGATCGTTTGTATTATGTAGATCCCTATTGCAAAACGTTTACTACACATATAAGCAAAGCTACACAAGATGCAGATGGACAACCGTATGTCGTATTGGACAATACGGCTTTTTATCCCGAAGGCGGCGGCCAGCCAAGCGATCTAGGAACATTGAATGGGATTCCCGTTCTTCATGTTGAGGATGTAGATGGCGAAATACGTCATACTATGGCAGCAAGCGTTGATAATACAGATGAGATTGTGGGTAGTATTGATTGGGAGCGTCGTTTCGATCATATGCAACAACATGCGGGGCAACATATCCTGTCAGCTGCTTTTGTCGAGTTATACGATTTTCCAACGATTAGTTTCCATTTAGGAAAAGAGCTCGTGTCGATTGATTTGGATGTGGAGGAAGTTTCACCTGAGCAATTGGATGCGGTGGAACGATTGGCAAATGCGATGATCTTAGAGAACAGACCCATTGAAACGAAGTGGATCACGGAGGATGAGCTTGGGCAGTATGCGCTTCGTAAACAACTTACGGTAACGGATGAAATACGGCTTGTCATCATTCCAAACTTCGATGATAACGGCTGCGGCGGAACACATCCAAGTTCAACGGGACAAGTACGTGCACTGAAGATTTTATCGACCGAAAAGCAAAAGCGAAAAATACGCGTGCATTTTGTCTGCGGAGAACGCGTGTTACAGCAGTTGCATCAGAAAAATTATGCGCTTACAGAAACATCGCGCTTGTTAAGTGCCCCCGGAAACGGTGTTGCCGAAGCCGCGCAAAAACTACTAAAAACGAATCATTCCCTTGAAAAATCGTTGGAGGAAGCACAGGAAGCTTTACTCGCATTTGAAGCAAAAGCACTTTTGAACACACAACAGCAAAACATTGTAAAAGCGGTGTTTGCCGGTCGAACCGTCCAACAATTACAGAAACTCGCTAAATTACTCGTTACAGAACAAGCTAGTGTCATCGCCCTTCTCGTTGCAGACACTGATGACTGTTTGCAGTTTGTCGCTGCACGAGGCGCTTCTGTAGAAATGAGCATGAAACAAATTTCAGCTATTGTGCTTCCCCTTATCAATGGCAAAGGCGGTGGGAACGATGCCTTTGTTCAAGGCGGTGGCGAAAAGACACTAGCTACGGCCGACTTACTACTAGCAATGGAAGACACTTTAAAACAAATTGGAGGCCCAACTCATGCATAAAACAGCAGAGATTGTAGAAGCAAAAAATTATATCGTAAGTAAAACAAAAGTCGTTCCTGAAATCGGGATTATTCTAGGATCTGGACTTGGCAATCTTGCCGACGAAATTGAAAACAGCGTTGTTATTCCCTACGAGGACATTCCTTTTTTCTCGAAGTCTGATGCAGTAGGCCATGCCAATGAATTAGTCATTGGGCAATTAGCAGGGAAAACAGTGGTGGCAATGAAAGGTCGCTATCACTTTTATGAAGGCTACTCTTTAGATGAAGTTACCTTCCCTGTTCGCGTTATGAAAGCATTAGGTATCGATAAATTGATCATCACAAATGCTTGCGGTGCGGTAAATACAGACTTTAACCCAGGTGAATTGATGTTAATTACAGATCATCTGAATTTAGTGGGCATTAACCCTTTAATCGGTAAAAACAATGACGACTTAGGCACACGCTTCCCAGACGCTTCAGAAATTTATAATCGTGAGTTGAGAAATACAGCGTTGCAAGTAGCCAAGAAGCATAATATTACTTTGCGAGAAGGCGTTTACGGTTGGTGGAGTGGCCCTGTTTATGAAACGCCCGCTGAAATCCGTATGATTCGTATTTTAGGTGGCGATGCCATCGGGATGTCAACTGTACCTGAAGCAACTGTCGCAACTCACGCTGGGCTGAAGGTGCTCGGTATATCTTGCTTAACCAATATGGCATCTGGCATTTTAGATGAACCTTTAAGTCATGAAGATGTTATTGCAGTAGCTGCTAAATCTCGCAATGCGTTTGTACATCTTATTAAAAACGTTTTACAAGAAATCTAATAAGTACCATTTAAAAAAGCCAGGTTCTCGACGCAGAACCTGGCTTTCAATCTCTCGTATTATTGTTTATTCTTCCCTAGCACTTCATCCCAATCAATTGTACCGTCTTGCACTTGTTGACGACGTTCCTTCGTCATAATATCTGTTGGGCGGTTACCATTTGGCCAGTCTTTGTCGTGGTTTTCCCACTCTGGACGATCTTGCGATAAAATGAAGGCTGCAAGGTCACTTGCTTCTTGGTCAGTTAATGTTTTTTCAGCGCCAACTGGCATATTATTTTGAATATAACCTGCCATTTTTGTCATCCGCGCCATACCTGCACCATCGTTGAACGAGCCTTCACCCCATAAAGCAGGTCCTGTATTCGAGCCGTTACCCGACCCGTCTCCAGCGTGACAAGCAATACAAGATTGCTGATACAATTCCTCACCATCGGCTACGCTTGGCGTTGGCAAATCATCAAGGCTATTCTGATGACGCCATGGTAACTCAGCTCCAACCGGAATCCCTTCAGAAATATACGTCAAATAAGCAACCATTGCATCCAAATCTTCATCATCCGAGGCAAACTTCTCGCCATCCATACTGCGTACCATACAACCATTAATACGCTCTTCCAACGTCACAATTTGACCTGAACGTGGAATATACATCGGATAAACTGCCGATACACCTACGAATGAAGACGAATCTTCTTCTAATCCAGCACCTGCGTGACAACTCGTACAAGATAGCGCGTTCACACGACTTTCGCCATCTTCCACAGACGCCGCTTCCGATCGCAATACATTAGACGTATCGTTCGTCAGCTCATACCCTCTTAAAATCGCTTCGCCAAGAGGTCCTTCTGGTACATCATCTAGCGAGGGTGGCGTATGCGTAACCCCTGCTACTTTTCCTGGTGTTTCTACTTGCTCTTCCGCGGGTTCAGTTGCGGACTCTTTGTTATTTTTCAATTGATTGGCCATTGCGCCAATAACGACTAATGCAACGACAAATAATAAACCTAGAACTAAAGTCGACGTTCTTTTCATAACGATCTCCTCCTTCTATTGTCCCCCCTATCATACCAAGGAACGACAGAAGGATTCTAGTATAATTGGGAAAGTTCACCGTTTTTCAACAATCAATTTGTCATATTTAGAACAATTCCAACATTCCTATCAAAATTTTTAAAAAAGGAGTCTTGATTGAATTCATCAAGGTTTCCCTTCTTTGTTCTCACATTATTTATCGAATTGTATGTAGCTCATCTCTCCTCTGAATCGCCTTGAGTAGTCTTCAAAAACGCCATCATTTCCTGAAACGTATTTTCAGCTTGCGGCGTATTCATGACAAACTGGTATTCATGCCCAAATTCTGCTTCTTCCGTCGAGTAGAAAATATCCTGCACAAAAACGCCATTGTCTTTCAACTTTTGTGTAAGCTCTATTCCTTGATCTTCAAATGAACCCGTGTTGCCGTCTGTAATGAAAGTCGGAGGGAAGCTCTCAGACACATATTCAATAATAGAGGCTTCCTTCGCCTCATCGGAGTCTAGCCAATTTCGATCACCTAGGTATGCCCAACCAACTCTACGGAACAAGAAACTGACTAACGCATTATCGCTAATTTCACCAAAACGCGTCACATCATAGGGCCCGCAAAACAGCAGTACACCCTCGATTGTCTCAGGCAGAACAATTGCTTCCAGCTTGGCTACCTTCGCATAACTCGGCTCCACTTGCACATTGACAAACTGGCTCACAATTTGTGCACCAGCAGAATCTCCTGCAAAATACACACGATCCATATTCATTCCATAAGTAGCTGCTTCCTGCATGATAAATGAATAAGCCTCACTGACCTGAAGTAGTGGTGTTGGATATTTTGCACTTGGCGCCAATTCGTAGTTCAAATTGACAACGATGTATCCTTCATTGGCAATCTGGACGGCATACTCGGTAATGTCGGCTTTATCACCACCCAAAAATGCACCGCCATGCACCCAAAAAATCACCGGCAACTTGCCTTCAAATTCTTTCGGCGTGATGATATCTAGATCACCATCTTGATAAACAGATTGATAAGATACATCTTGGTACGTACGAGTTCCCTGCTCAATTTCAGCGTAGTTAGCAGGCTCTACCGCCATGCCACCTTCAAATAATTTATGAATGAGCATAGAAGTCGGTACTGGCGAAACAACAAATAACAAGACCGTTAGCATAACAATAGAGAATATCGAAACGAACAGTGCCACAAGTATTTTCCTCATCGCATTACCTCAATAATTTCAGGCTGTTGCTCAATCAGTTCTTTCAATTTGGTTTTTGCACGGGATACTCGTGTTTTCACAGTCCCAATATGCATATCTAACAACTTAGAGATTTCTTCATACTTCAAGTCATGAAGATAATGGAAGATCAATATTTCTTTATAATTCGGTTTTAGTTTATCAATTTCCCTCATTAACAATGCTTTAAGAAGTGCGTTTTCTACAATGGTTTCAACCGTCAACGCGCAGCATTCTCGCTCCCAAAAGGCATCCTCCATTGTGCAATCACTCCATCTTTTCATGCGACGTAAATGATCAATGGCCGTTCGAGTCGCAATGGTCGACAGCCATGCACCTATTTTTTCTGTATCCTCGACCGTGTGCAAATGCTGAAAAGCCTTCATGAAGGTTTCTTGCACGACGTCCTGCGCCAAATCAGGATCTTTGATGACGCAATATGCAGCATAATAGACCCGCTCATAATACGTTTCAAAAATACGCCTGTAACTCTCGCAATCCGGTTGCTTCGATTCCCTGCAAATCGTATTCAACATTTCACACACTCCCTACTCATTTTGACGTCTTTACAGAGTTCCGTTTTAACCAACTTTGTAAATCCATTCCAATCGAAATTCTATTATACAATGAAAAGAAGGAAATAAACGGATTTCAGGAATATTATTGAAAAAATATCGAACAAGCTACTATATGAAGTAGAGGAATGAACACTTAGATGCTACGATAGATTTCTACGATGGATTTCATCAATTACGCCTCGGCGTAATTGCGTCCAGATTTTTTTCGAGCTCGTTCGAAAAGCTCCTCTAAAAAATCTGTGACATCCGCCGGAGGCTTTATCTTCGTTCAGCTGGTGTTTTAACACCCACTGAACAGGAAATAAAACTGCATTCATCTCGTCACCTATCGAGGTGGAGTTTTCTGCTGAATGAAGATAAAACAAATATATGAGAAGGTGTTCACTATGCATTTTTTATCAAAAATATTTGATTGGATGGTCATCATCGGGCTGGTATTATTAGCGGGACGTATTATTACGATGGTCTTTATGATATTGAAGCTTCCGTTTATCACCTTTTTTAGGGACTACAGCATCCCTTCGCTCATTATTCTAATCGTCGGGGCAATCGGTCAGCAGATGGTAAAAGGCAAAGAACAGTGAAAGGTGGGCGTGTGCGTTGAAGGAAATATTGTATATTGAAGATGATCTAGAGATTGGTACAATCGTCAAAGAGGACTTAGAGCAACGTGGCTATTCGGTGCGTTGGCTCACCTCTGGGGAAAAAGCGATTGAAACGCTTGGCGATGCACAAGTAGTCATTTTGGATGTAATGCTCCCAGGGCTTGATGGTTTTACAGTTGGTCAACGTTTAAAGTACCATCACCCTAATGTATCGATTCTCATGTTGTCAGCTCGAACAGCTGTTGACGATAAACTTCAAGGGCTACGTTTTGCCGACGATTATGTCACAAAGCCTTTTCATCCTGAAGAACTCGCCGCAAGAATTGATGTGTTATTTAGAAGAAATCAGCATGCAGTGTCTCAAGAGATTCAGTTAAAACATCTAACCGTCAATCTGACAGAAAACCGCATTGTCAAAAAGGATGGAGAAGAGATCTTTTTGACAGCCAAGCAGCATCAGATTTTCATGTATTTATTGCGCCATCCCAATCAGATTTTAACAAAGGAACAGCTTTACGAAGCTGTGTGGGGAGAGTCTTATATAGAGGGGGATAAAACCTTAATGGTTCATATTCGCTACTTGAGAGAAAAGATTGAAGAAGATCCGAGCGCTCCAAAAATCGTGGAGACAATACGCGGCATCGGCTATCGAGTGAAGCAATGAAAAAGTTAAGAAACTCTTTATTACTCCAATATTTGTTGATTATTCTACTAGCAACGACAATTATCCCTATCACCATCCCCGTTCTATCGATTATTTTTTACAATAGTATTCATCAAGAAGAGTCATCCAATCGCTATTATAATGGTACCGATTTAGAAAACATGTGGCATAATACAGCCAAAGAATTAGCAAATGCTTCCGAAGAACAGATGTACAATAAACTACAAGAACTAAAAGCTATTTATCAAGAAGCGGACATGTATTGGGTAGATCCATCTGGAAAAACGAGAGATACCTTTCCGGAATCACTATCCGTGCCTGATACGTGGTCAGCTGCTTTTGCGATGGACTTTATAAAAAGAAATCGCGGATACACCATTGACCCATTTACAACAGTCGCTTTTATAGGAGACAATCCTGACAATGGATTCATGGTGTTGCAACTACCACGTTCAGCGATGGTTGACCCAAATGATTCGTTCACCAAAAGTTTCGATTATATTTTTCCTGTTGCCCTCTTAATGATACTCGTTCTTTTTATTGTCATTTCGATGCTCTTTTTTTATCGAATTCGCAAAAGACTTCTACAGTTACAAAAGGCGATGGCAGTACCTGAAGCCAGTGGCATTCCATCAACCATCGAGGTAACAAAAGAGGACGAAATAGGACGTCTCGGTCAATCTTTTAATCGCATGATTCATGAGCTAGAAGCTAGTAGAATGCGCGAGCAAGAGGAAGAAAAACTTCGAAAAGAGCTCATTGCAAATTTATCGCATGATTTGCGAACGCCACTGACAACAATTCGTGGACATGCCTATCGCTTGAAGAAAGAACCGCTCAGTATATCAGGGCAGGAGTCGTTAGATTTTATCGATGAAAAAGTAAGTTATATGGGCGAACTCATCGAAAACTTACTGTCTTATACACTGTTATCTACAGGAAAATATCCATTCTATCCGGAGGAAGTGGATATCAATCGACTCATTCGCACTTCTTTCGCTGCATGGTATCCCGTTTTTGAGAATCTGCATTTCGATATCCAATTAGATATTCCTGAGAAACAATTGTTATGGGAAATAGATCCTCAAATGTTTCATCGAGTGTTGGATAACTTTTTCCAAAATATTTATCGACATGCAAAAAGTGGACAGTTTATAGCCATACGAATCGACAACGAAACGATTATGATTGAAGATCATGGACCTGGGATGAAAGCGAAATCGAACGAGCAAGGGATTGGAATCGGTCTCTCCGTCGTTTCCTTGATGCTCAAGGAAATGCAGCTAGACTGGACGATTGAAACGAGTGAACGAGGTACAAGGATGATTATCAGAAGTATGCAAAGTGCTCACTAAACGAGAAAAGTCGATTCCTTAACATACTGGGATTCGACTTTTTTGCAATTGCCTAATGTAGATTAAGAAACCCTCTAGTCGCACTGAATGTATTAGTAGTAGCATGATTTTTTATTCAAACGGAGAAAGCTTATTTAACTTCCCTTAATCGCTTTCCGTCAAGAATCTCTTGGACGCCCTCTTCACAAACGCCATATGATCGCCAAGAACAAGATTCACACACAACTTGAATATCGGAGGGGACGATAGACTTTTGAATGAGTGATTCAATGTCACTCCAAGTTAGAGTTTGCCCAATTGTAAGCCCTAATTTCTCCAAAACCGCGGCATCTCTTTCATAAATATTATCGTTTTGGCAGTGATATTCACCTGAGTTTGGATACTTTTCACACAACTGATCAGGACCCTTTACAAGTTGAATTCTAGTTTTAGGATTATTTCTCAGAGTATGATGCAAATATGTCATATTTTCCACGTATTCTTGGGAATAGCCCATTCCCCGATAGCCCAAAAGACAAAAAAGATGATGACCTCGTAGCATATACATAACTTTCCCCCATTTCACCAGGATGGATTAACTATAGTGTTAATCGTAATGACAAAAAAGTTAACCAATATTGATTATGATAACATATTCTTTCCCAATTAATTAGACACTTATTATTCACTAACAGGGGCTTTAGTTGTGCTAATGCAACTCATTTTCAAGTGCAGTACCTTATTCCCCCTATTTTTAAACAAAATTTAACCTTCACCCTCCCATCGTTTTAACCTTCAAGCGATAGGATAGAAAGCGAGGTGAGGAAAATGAGCGATTTCATTATTGAAACGAAGAAGTTGACGAAGAAATTTGGTTCAAGAAGAGTAGTTAACCATGTGGACTTACAAGTGAAGAAAGGAGAGATTTACGGCTTTCTAGGGCCCAATGGTGCAGGGAAAACAACAACGATTCGCATGCTTTTAGGGCTTGCTCGCCCAACACAAGGTTCTATCCAAATTTTCGGGAAAGATATCCGAAAAGACAAGTTATCCATCTTAAAAAAGGTGGGATCGCTTGTAGAATATCCTTCTTACTATGGGCATTTAACAGCTTATGAGAATTTGGAAGCTGTCCGTATTTTATTGGACGCACCAAAGTCTAGAGTTGAAGAAGTTCTGTCGATTGTCCGGCTCACAAAAGATGCGAAACGGCCTGTCAAAGGATTTTCTTTAGGCATGAAACAGCGGCTTGGCATTGCGACTGCCTTACTTGGCAATCCCGAATTACTCATTTTAGATGAACCGACCAACGGACTTGATCCATCGGGTATTATCGAAATTCGAGAGCTGATTAAAAGTATGCCGAAGGAGCATGGTATCACGATTGTTGTATCGAGCCACCTTCTTTCGGAAATTGATCAAATGGCAACACAGGTAGGTATTATCTCAAAAGGTCAAATGATTTTTCAAGATTCCATTTCCGCATTAAGAGCACAATCTACTAGCAAGATTAAGGTAAGCGTGAATGATGTGGAGTCTGCTTGGAAAATGTTATTAACGCATGGCTATACAACGGATATCATTCAAGACAAGCTTTTCATCGAAAATTGTTCGGATCAAAAAGTGGCAGAAATCGTGAAATCTCTTGTTCAAAATGAGCACTCCGTCTATAGAGTGGAAGAAGAGCGTAAATCATTAGAAGAAATATTCTTGGAGCTAACAGGCCGAGGGGGCGGATTGTGATGACGCGGGTTATGGTCTCTGAATTCCTTAAAATCAGACGAAAAATGATTTTCTTCCTCGTCTTCCTCGGTCCATTTGGCGTCATTAGCTTGGAGGCTGTCAATTTTGGGATACGATACGAATGGCTGACAGATCTCTACAAAGAGAATTTATGGGGAGGGTTAATTGAAGAAGTTTCACTATTATCTGTTCCAACAATTCTCATTGGACTAACGATACTTACATCAATGATTGCCAATATCGAGCATCAGACAAATGCCTGGAAACAACTACTGGCATTGCCGATTTCAAAGATGAAGGTATTTACAGGGAAAGTACTGCTATCTGTTTTATTACTGTTAACGTCTTGTTTACTATTAGCAGGCGGCACAATTGCACTTGGCCTGCTATTGAAATTTGGAACCGCTATACCATTTCTTTATTTGATGAAAATGTGTTTCTTTCCATTTCTCGCTTCCCTACCATTGCTCATTTTGCAAATTTGGCTGGCCATTACACTAAAAAACCAAGCGATTCCATTAACGGCTGGTATTATCGGGACAATTGTCGCAATGTACGCGATGAATTTTCCCGATTGGGTTCCATTGAAATGGCCCCTCTTAGTAAATGAATGGAATCAGCCCATCTATTCTGTCTTGGCTGGTCTTGTCGTAGGATTGCTGCTCTATTTCATGAGCCTTATAGATTTTAATCGAAGAGAGGTGAAGTAAATGGGAAAGTTATTTCATTCTGAATTCCTGAAATTACGCAAGTCTTCGATTTGGCTACTCATTTTCGTGAGTCCTATTTTATCCATGTTACTCGGTCTGAGTGATGGAGTAGGTGAAATAGAGGAGTTTAAACAGCACCAGTGGACTGCCACCCTAGGCATTATGACGATTAGTCATGCCATTCTCTTTTTGCCGTTATTAACAGGGATCTTTTCAAGCTTTATTTGTCGCTACGAGCATGTCGGCGGGGGTTGGAAGCAACTGCTGTCCCTCCCCATTTCTAGACAACAGGTATATATCGTAAAAATCATGATTGTTAGTCTGCTCATCGCTTTAACGCAAATCTTATTTATCAGCGGACTGGTTTTAATTGGTTGGATGAAGGGCTATTCGACTGCGATTCCATGGGATGTCATTCTCTCCAGCGCGTTCGGTGGATGGCTAGCATGCATGCCGTTAATCGCTTTACAGATGTTTGTGTCCGTTGCCTGGTCAAGCTTTGCTGCTCCACTTGCCATCAATGTCATTTTTACGATTCCAAATATGCTAATCGTCAACTCTGAAAAGTTTGGGCCTTATTATCCTTGGTCACAGCCATTCTTAATGATGATGCCAAATTCAAGTGAAAGCTTTGGCGCATTAAATGCTTCGAATGAAACGCTATTCATCGTCATTTTAGGGAGTTTTGTGCTGTTTTTTGGTTCTGGACTTGGTTATTTTATGCGAAAAGAAATATGAAAAAATGCTCCACTCGATTGTACCCGAGTGGAGCGTTCTCGTATTCCTAGTAAGCGCGGCCAAACCACACTGTATGCTTAGATTCTTTGCCACAGTTAATACAGCTAGATTTCTCTGCTGGTGGGTTGAATGGAATGTTGCGTGTTGTGAATTTCGTTTCTTCTTTCACGTTTTCCTCACAAGCATCATCTCCGCACCAACCTGCAAGAATCCAACCTGGGATTTCTCCTTTTTCTGTTGAATCAGCAATATGGTTTGTCAATTGCTCTATTGAGTCAACATGCGTATGCGAATGCTCCTCACGGAATGCGCGTGCTTTTTCTAATAAGCGTGCTTGCATCGTCACTAATTCCTCTTCAACGCGTGCAACAATTTCTGAAAGTTCTACAGCTACTTTGTCACCTTCGTCGCGTGCTTTGAGCAATGCTTGGTTATTTTCCAAATCACGTGGGCCTAATTCAACGCGAACCGGAACACCTTTTAGCTCCCATTCATTGAATTTGAAGCCTGGTGATTGATCCGAATCATCCAAACGTACGCGAATGCCTTTTGCTTTTAACGCCGCAAAGACTTCATCTAACTTCTCCACGATTGCAGGATTCTTCTTCCATGGGCCTACTGGAATGAGTACTACTTGTGTTGGTGCAATACGTGGTGGTAACACAAGACCTTGCTCATCGCCATGCGTCATAATCACAGAACCGATTAAACGTGTAGACGTTCCCCATGAAGTTGTGTGGACAAACTCATGCTTGTTTTCTTTATTTAAATACTTAATATCAAAGGCTTCGGCAAATTTTGTGCCTAGGTAATGAGATGTTCCCGCCTGAACAGCTTTGCCGTCCTTCATCATTGCTTCAATTGAATACGTATCGACAGCGCCTGCAAAACGCTCAGAAGGTGTTTTTTGACCATCGTATACCGGAATCGCTAGCAACTCTTCAACGACTTCCTTATAAATGTTCAGCATTTGCATCGTTTCTGCACGTGCTTCTTCTTCATCCACGTGAGCTGTATGCCCTTCCTGCCATAAAAATTCAGATGTACGAATGAATGGCAATGTTTTCTTTTCCCAACGGAAGACGTTTGCCCATTGGTTGATTAACACCGGAAGATCACGGTAACTCTTAATCCAATCTGAATACAGATGACCAATCATCGTTTCAGAAGTTGGACGTAGCGCTAAACGCTCTTCTAATTTCTCGCCTGCCGCTTCCGTTACCCAAGGTAGCTCTGGTGAGAATCCTTCGATATGATCCTTCTCTTTTTGGAAGAATGACTCTGGAATGAGCATTGGGAAGTAAGCATTCCGATGTCCCGTTTCTTTAAAGCGGCGATCCATCTCTGCTTGAATATGCTCCCAAATTTCATAGCCGTCTGGTTTGAATGCAATACAACCACGAACCGGCGTGTAGTCCATTAAATCCGCCTTTTGAATTGTGTCGATATACCATTTTGAAAAATCATTTTGCTGTTGGTTAGTCAATTTAATTCCCCCCTAAAATAATAAAAAGCACAAAAATGCCCTCATGTAAGGACGTCTTTGTGCTGAAATGGACGTGGTACCACCTTAGTTTAGCTCACCGAACTGGTAAGCCCTCTAAACGTCTGATAACGAAAACGACTCGGTTATGTTGGCATAACATCTCCGTGGTAGGTTTCAATAAGAAGCGGTGGTCTAGCTCTCAGCAATACACTAGACTCTCTGGTTCACAATTCTTATCTACTCGGTCACATCAAAGATTCCATATTACTTATAATATAACAAACACTTGATGTTTATACAATCTGTTAAGCGTACTACACAAAAACAGCCCTACAAAGAAACATATCTCCTTGTAGGGCTGTTCGATTAATCTTCTTCTACTTCCATACGGTTTTTCTTAAACAACTTCGACAAGATCTCATAAACGATCGGCACAACAATCAACGTCAATAACGTTGAACTGATTAACCCGCCAATTACCGTGATCCCAAGTCCTTTGGAGATTAAACCACCTCCGCCGCCTGTTCCCATTGCTAACGGAATTAGCGCACCGATTGTTGCGATTGCCGTCATAAGAATTGGGCGCAAACGTGTCGCTCCCGCCTCAAGAACTGCTTCACGCATTTTCAGACCTTCACGCTCCATACGGATAATCCGGTCGACCAGGACAATCGCATTCGTGACAACAATACCAATTAACATCAATAGACCCATCATAACAGAGATTGAAATCGTTTCACCCGCGATCAATAGACCTACGAATGACCCAATCACTGCGAATGGCAATGATACAAGAATTGCGAATGGCGCAACCCCTTCTCGGAATGTCACCACTAAGATGAAGTACACAATGGCAATCGCCGCTAACATCGCAACAATTAGTTGTGTAAAGGCTTCTGTCATATCTGCCGCAACACCCGCAGTCCCGACTGTTACACCTTTTGGTAACTTCAATTCATCAATGGCTTTATCCACTTCTGATGTCGCCTTTGAAATGTCTTCATCCAAAATCTTACCTGAAACCGTTGCATGGTATTCTCCTTGGCTTCGAGTAAGTGCATTCAATGTTGTACCTTTGTTCACTTCTACCAGTTCAGACAATTTCATTGTCGTCCCAAGTGCTGTCGGTACTTCTGTTGCTAGTAATTCATCGATTGTTTTAGGTTGAACAGCTTCTTCCTGCTGCACAATGACTTTCAGCGTATTATCGTCTTTTTTAATCGTCGTTAAGACATCTTCTGTACGCGTTGGACTCAACATCATAACAATTTGCCCTGTTGTTAACCCATACTGCAACAATTCGTCTTGCTCGACTTTCAGTTTGTATTCCACATAAGCATCTTCCGCACTAGAAGAAACATCTTCTAAACGTTTGTTTTCACTCATAACGTCCTCTACCATCTTTACAGCTTCATTTAGTCTATCTAAATTTTCACTGTTGAAAGTGTAGCTGATTTCATTGGTAGACATGCCCATTGAACCGAAGTCTTGGCTCTTCCACTCGCCCGTTTGACCGACGTTGAATACATAATCTTCAACTTCTGCACGAGCTTCTGGGAAGTTCTTCATGTCCGGATCAAAGATGAGGAACATTAACGCACCATTTGAACCTCCGCCCATCATTGCAGACATCGGATCACTCGCGTCCGTCACAGACAACTGTACAATATCAATATCATCGCGCTTCAATAGCTCTTGTTCTACAACTTCAATATTCGCTAATGTATCTTCCATCAGCTCGCCCGTTTCCGGCGTATACGTGATATACATCATTTTTTCTTCTTCACTACCCATAAAGCTAAAGCCAATTAACGGCGTTAACGCCACACTTCCAGCTAACAAAACAACTGAAATGATAGAAGTAATCACTTTATGGTTAAGCGTCCAAGCTAAAATACCTTTATACCATTTTGCTAATTTACCAACTTCCTTATGGTTGCTTGCCGTTTTCTCACTATAAAGCTTTTTCTTAAACAAGAAGTGAGACAATGCAGGAACGATTGTAATCGCAACAATTAACGAAGCACCTAATGCAAACGTCATTGTTAACGCGAATGGCATGAACAACTCTCCGACCATACCACCAACGAAAATAAGCGGTGCAAATACTGCAACAGTTACTAATGTTGAAGACATGATTGGTTTGAACATTTCAATCGTCGCTTCACGCACAAGCGCTCGGCCCGATAACTTCTCTGTTTTCAAATGCAAGCGACGATAAATATTTTCCACGACGACAATCGAGTCATCAATGACACGACCGATGGCAACCGTAATCGCTCCAAGCGTCATAATATTTAACGTAATATCCATCCAGTTCAATAGCAGTAACGCCATGAAAATCGACACAGGAATGGATACGATGGAAATAATCGTTGATTTAATATCACGTAGGAAGAGGAGAATAATCAGTATTGCAATTCCTCCACCAAATAATGCTTTTTCAATCATTGTCGAAACGGATTGTTCAATTGGTTCACCTTGGTCAAGCGATACATCAATAACAAGACCGTCAATGGCTTTCTCTTCTTCTTTGACTAACTTCTTCACAGCATTTACAACATCCACTGTATTTGCTTGTTGCCCTTTAATGATTTGAATAGCAATGGCATCTTCACCGTTTGTACGCGAAACCGATTGGACTTTACCAACAAGTTCAATTGTCGCAATGTCGCCAAGCTTCACAAATGGTGATGGATTTGTTGCAGATGGTGTGACAGGAATTAGCATTTCCTTTAATTCATCCACTGTCATGAACTTACCGTCTACTGCAACGGCTTGCTCGCCTTCTTCAAATTCGTACATCCCAAGTGATACCGCGAGATCACTCGCTTGAATCATTTGTTTCACGTCATCTGGCGTGATACCTAGTTCAGCCAGTTTTTCATCGTTATACGTCAACTGTACTTCTTCAATATGCTGACCTGTAATCGTTGCAGAGGCAACCCCATCAATTTTTGTGATTTTCGGAAGTAAAATTTCCTCAACCGTCGATGTCAGCTCAACAATATCTTCTTTCTCACTACTAACACTCAATGCCACAACTGGCATCATGTTCATACTAATGGCTGTAATTGTTGGCTTTTGTGCATCCTCTGGCAAAGACACATCGTCTAATGCGGCATCTAATGCACGTTTTGCCTCATCCATGTCTATACCATATTCATATTCCACTTGAATACTGGACATATTTGAATAGGAGTTTGAATAAACAGATTTTACATGCTCAAGATTTTCTATCGCTTTCTCTAATGGCATAGAAACATCTTTCATCACTTGCTCGGGAGTGGCCCCAGGATAAACATCCATCACCATTAAAAATGGAATCGAAATATCCGGAAGTGTCTCCGTTTTCATGCGCGTACCTGAATAGATACCCGATGCAACGATAATGATTGTTAGCAACCAAACTGCTAGTTTATTCTTCAAGACAAAATTGACTAAACCTTTCACTCTTACACCTTCCCCTATTTGACTAATCTCATTCAATTTTCTATACTAATGACTAATGAGTCACATGTCAACGAAAAACCCTAGGAGCGATACGATACCCATGATGAAAAAACAATTGATTATGGAAAAAGCATTAGAACTCTTCGCAGAAAAAGGCTTCGAAGCTACCTCTGTCCAACAAATCACCGAGCATTGCGGAATTTCTAAAGGTGCTTTCTACTTATCATTCAAGTCAAAGGACGAATTGATTTTAGCATTGATCGATTACTTTATGATGCAGTTCACTTCAGATATTGACTACGTGGTCAAAAACACCAAAAATGATGACGAACTTTTATACACATTTTATTACACCATCTTCAATTCCTTTAGTAAGCATGCTGATTTCGCCAAAATTCTTATTAAAGAACAAATGCGATCCTTTAATGAAGAATTCCTTATAAAGGGCCGTACCTACGATCAAGCAATGGATGACATCATTTTATCGATGGTGGAACGATTATACGGTGATGAGGTTAAACAGACAAAACACGATGTCATGTACTGTGTGAAAGGCTTCATGAAAACCTATTCGGAGCTATTTTTATTCTATGACCTACCATTAGACTTACATCTACTAGCCAAGTCACTAGTGGAAAAAACAAATGTATTAGCAAGCCATATTACCATTCCATTTATTTCAACTGAGCTGATTCAACTGCGTTACCAACCACTGAATGGAGAAGCAACGAAGGAGCAAATCCTAGAAATCCTTGAGCAAAATATACAGGAAATTGAAGAATCGATTGAGAAAGAATCGTTAGTCCTTCTAAAGCAACAGATACTTGAACCAACATTAAGCCCTGCTCTAGTAAAAGGGCTGCTTGAAAACATTCGAACGCACCCCCATTGCAAATGGAGCACTTATGCACTGCGGAATTATTTTAAGTTGTAAAAAAGAACAGGCTGCCTCATCAAATCGACTACAATCGACTTTTGAGACAGCCCATCTTTATCATCCAAAATACTTCACAGCAATCTGGACAATTAGCAGTACCGTAACAATGCGCAAGATTGGCCCAACATGTTCTTTTTTCAACTTGCGCGCAAGCCGAACACCTAGCTGTGCCCCACTAATGGAGCCAAGCATTAACGCAACCGTCAGTGGCCAAATGATTTTCCCTGTCGAAATATAACTAATAGATGCCCCGAAACAGCTTGAAAAGATCATAATTCGGGATAATCCGACTGCCCTCAAATAAGAAACCTTTAGCCGAGCGTACAAATACAAGGCCAATGTTCCACTCCCCGGACCAAATACACCATCGTATATCCCAATCCCATATAAGGAAGTTGCACTTTTTTTAGTCGCGCGGAAAGGCTCTTTACCGTCAAAATTCGCGCCCCCTAAAAATGACGTAACAAGGGCAAAAGTTAACAGCACAATCGCAAGAATGACCATCCATTCTTCCTTCAAATAAGAAGCTATGATTCCGCCTGTAATACCACCTGCAAGACTTAATGGTGCAACCGTTAGCGCTTCTTTCACTGTAATTTCTTTGTTTTTATAAATCACCAAAAAACTCGAAAATGAGCTGACCGTATTCGCGACTTTGTTAGCCCCAATTGCGGAATGAACAGGCAATCCCATCAAAAGCATGGACGGCAAACTAATGAGCCCGCCACCTCCTGCTAATGTGCCAAGCGTCGTGGCGGCAAAGCCGATAAAATAAAGCAGTACATATTCCATAAGGCATCCTTCTTTCTCGAATAACTACTCTATCACTAGCATATTCCTCGCCTCCCCATAAGTAAATTCAATTGTCTGAATGAAACTACATCACTAATTCTTATCAACAACCCGAAGCAATTTTTAACAAAATCAATAACTCCTAATTTCTTTACGTAGTCAATTCACGTTGTTATACTCTATATAGAACAGAATTGGAGGGCTTTATGATGAAAAAGCTTGGAATTATTTTTTGTTTAGCCACAAGTCTCTTACTGATCGTAGTAGGCTGTAGCAAAAAGAAAGAAGCAGATCCAGAAACACCGCCGAAAGAGGAAGATTCTCCATCCGCTATTGAAGGCACATGGGAAGGGTCCATCAACGTTCCAAATCAACCATTACCGATTGAACTAACATTCGAAAAGAAGGGTGGAACGATTAGCATTCCTTTACAAGGCATCAGCGATTATCCACTAACAAGTGTGACATCGAAGGAATCAGACGTATTTTTTGATATGAATATTCAAGGACAACAGCTGACGTTCAATGGTAAAGTCGAACAAGAAAAAATCACGGGTACCTTCACACAACAAGGGCAATCCTTTCCTTTCGAATTAACAAAAGGCAGTAAAAAAGAAGAAGTAGCCGAAACAGGCGAAGTTGTGGAAGTTGAACTAAAAGATGGAACGATGTCTGGCCTATTGGAAATGCCTCAAGGCGAAGGCCCCTTCCCACTCATGGTCATTATTGCAGGTTCTGGCCCAACAGATCATAACGGCAACTCACCCGTGTTACCTGGGAAAAATAATAGTTTAAAAATGCTTGCGGAAGATTTGGCAACGGAAGGTGTAGCAAGCATCCGCTACGACAAGCGTGGAGTTGGAAAAAATGCAATGCTAATTGGCAAAGAAGAAGATTTGCGATTTGAGCACTATATTGAGGATGCAACTGCGTGGGTGCAATTTGCACAAAAGGATAAGCGTTTTTCAGAAGTTGGCATCATCGGCCATAGTGAAGGTTCTTTAATCGGCATGGTCGCTGCCGAACAAACGGATGCGGATGCATTTATCTCTCTCGCAGGAGCAGGCAGACCGATTGATCAAGTACTCATTGAACAATTAGAAGCGCAGCTACCCGCTAACCTACTAGAAGAATCCAAAACCATTATCGATACACTAAAACAAGGCAAGCCAGTACAAACAATCAGCCCGGAATTACAAAGCCTTTTCCGCCCATCTGTTCAGCCATATATGATATCTTGGCTGCAGTATGATCCAGCCGAACGACTACAAAAACTAGATGCACCCATCTTCATCGTAAATGGAGATCGAGATATTCAAGTACCTGTGAAGGACGCCGAATTACTGCATAACGCGAAAAAAGATTCGGAGCTACTGATTGTAGAAAACATGAACCATATCTTAAAAGGTGCACCAGCAGATCGCGAAGGGAATATGGCTACTTATAGTAATCCAGATTTGCCTTTGGCAAAGGGGTTGATAGAGGGGATTATGAAGTTTCTACAACATTAATTTTAAAGTCCAAGGTGATATTCTTATTCCCACTTAACACCTTGACGATTCATGTACAAACGCCGAACCTCCACAGTTCGGTGTTTTTTGTACTTATAAAATAATAGAGGCCACAAACATCCGATAAAAATCAAATACCCAGAAAGCCCAAATCCAGGGTGTTGACAGTTTATTTATCTACTGATATGCTTCTAGTCGTGTTAGAAAACAAAAGATACTTCCTCGTTAGGTGAGGCTCCTATATGAAGATACACTGCTGCCCAGAAACGTCCAAAGACGCCAATGGGTCAACAGGAACCATCGACTTAAGGTGGTTTTTAATGTAGCTGGATAGAAATTCAATCCTATGTCATATAGTGCTAAAGCTCTACGAAAGAGGCTTATTCAGGCATCTTATACATGCATTGAACACCCTTCTTTTCGTAGAGGGGTGTTTTTGTTTTGCCTAGACTTCAGCGACCCACTTTTTTTATGAAAGGAGGTGATGGGGATGTGTAGCTCGACAAGTTCCGAACCCCCCAGTTGTTTAATATATTCTGCAACCCGAACTAAAGAGAGTATGTCCGCTCCCCCTCACCTCGTGAAGAAGCGGGCGCAATAAGGAGGTCCATAGACATGGGCAATATGACGAACGGCGTTTTCAAACATGAAACGACCGGAACACTTATGAAAAAAGGATTGATCGCACTTCAAGATACGTATACCGTCGAGGAAGCTATTTTACATCTTCGACAAAATGTACAAGACAAAACCAATATTCACTACTTATATATTTTAAATGCAGATCGTCAGCTAACGGGTGTTTTATCTATCCGGGAACTACTTGGTGCTTCGAATAATGAACGGATTATAGCTATTATGAAAACAGATCTTATTTCATTTCCAACAGATTTGGATCAAGAAGATGCGGCAAAAGTCTTCCGGGATAAAGACCTTGTGTCAATTCCTGTCGTAAATCGGACAAACCAACTAATCGGGGTTATTCACGTCGAAGAAATTTTGGATGTTATGCAACAAGAAGCTGACGAAGATATCGGGAAACTCTCCGCCTCTGGAAAAGAAATTGACTTTCATACGAGCCCGTTTGTTGCGGCTAGTAGGCGATTGCCATGGCTTATTTTATTACTATTCATCGGATTGATTTCAGGTGGAATTATTGAGAGGTTTGAAGCCACTTTAGAAGCTGTTGTTGCACTGGCATTTTTCATGCCGATGATTGCTGGGATGACTGGAAATACAGGTACACAATCACTCGCAGTTGTCGTGCGCGGCCTCGTTTCAGAGGATTTAAATTTCCAAAAGTCTATAAAGCTTTTATTCCGTGAGTTAATTGTTGGGATCATTATAGGAATTACATGTGCAATCGTCATTGCAATTATTGCATTTGTTTGGCGAGGAGATTTGACGCTCGGTCTCGTCGTCGGTTCTTCACTACTTGCTACACTCATTATCGGGACAATGGCTGGAACTATTATTCCCCTTCTTCTCTATAAATTTAAAGTGGACCCTGCTGTCGCATCAGGACCACTCATTACGACGATTAACGATATCCTGTCTCTTCTTATTTACTTCGGGATCGCGACGATGTTTATTTCGAAATTGATGTGAATGACATCGCAACTTGTAAAGAAACAACGATTGGCGTGAATTTCAAAGATTGAACTAAAAACCCTCATTTTCTTTAGGCACAAAGAAAATGAGGGGTTATTATGATTATGCACTTATCAAAACCCATACTCTGCGTCTTTCGCTTCTCGAATACCCGCATACGCCTCCACAAGAAGCACGGTATCTTCCACTAAACGCTCTAGGCGGAAGTGGACATCATCGTTGACGATTTCTTTGCGATTGAAATCCTTTTCTTCTATAAAGACATACGTCGGGACAATATGTGCCTTCATATACGCTAATATCGGCTTTAACTGTTGTTCCACCATCATATAATGCTTCGCCGTGCCTGCTGTGACAAGCATACTGACCACTTTATCACGGAACGCATTGACTGGTAATAAGTCGAAAACATTTTTCAATGTCGCCGGAATCGACGCCTGGAATGTTGGTGTGCCCATAATAATCGCATCCGCCGCCATCATCGTTTCGGCTACATATTTGGTGTCACCCTCGTATTCCCAATAATTCCGCCCATCACTAAAGATTACGTCGAATTCCGCTAAATCCAACAAAGTGACCTCTGCATCCGGGTATTTTTTACGCGCGATTTCGAGTGCATAATCCATCGCCGTCCTTGTTTTAGATCCAACTTTGGAGCCTGATAGTAAGACAATTTTCATGATAGCCCCTCCTTATTTCCCTGCTGTATATTTCTTAACTGCTGGCATAATCTCCGTTGCAATCAGCTCAATATTTTTCGCGATTTTATCAAACGGTACGCCACCAAAGTCGATTTGTGCCATGAAACGTTGTTGACCGTATAGCTCATGCTGATAAAGCATTTTCTCAATAATTTGCTGCGGACTACCAATCATGAGTGCATCGCGTGTATCCGTTGCCTGCGCAAATTGTTGCTTCGGATAACCGCCACCTCTTAACGCAATCATCCCAGAATTGGCATGTGGGTAATATTCACGTAGTGCATCCTGTGAATTTTCCGCGGTGTAAAATAAGCTCGTTGTCGCAATTGGTAACGCCGCTGGGTCAAACCCACTACGCTGTGCCGCCTCGCGATAAGCATCTACAGATACTTTAAAGTTAACTGCCGGTCCTCCAAGCGTCGTCAACATCATTGGTACACCTGCATATCCCGCTTTAATAGCACTCGCAGGTGGTCCTCCTACTGCACGCCAAATTGGTAGATGCCCGTTTTGCGGTTGCGGTAAAATTTTCGCATTTTCCAATGGAGCCCGGAATTGACCTTGCCATGTCACTTTTTCTTCCTCATTTAACTTCAGCAATAAATCCAGTTTTTCTTCAAATAACTCTTCATAGTCACGCACATCATAACCCAGCAAGCTGTAAGCCCCTACTCGCGAACCACGCCCTGCGACAATTTCCGCACGCCCTTTAGAAATCAAGTCAATCGTCGCAAAATCCTCATACACACGAACCGGATCCGAGACACTTAACACCGTTGCAGAACTCGCAATTTTAATATTTTTCGTCGCCTGTGCAATCGCGCCTAATACAACCGTATGTGCTTGTGTTGTAAAATGCGTCTGATGACTTTCACCGACAGCAAAAACATCTATTCCTGCCTCATCCGCTAGCTTACTTGCTTCAATCAGCTCTTGAATGCGCTGCTCAGCACTGATCAACGTGCCTGTATGCGGATCACGTAAATGATCCCCCAGCGAATACAAACCAAATTCAAGCCCTTTTGTTGTATCAATACGGTACTTTTCCATAATAATTCTCCTTTTTTCGTAAAATTAAGGTCGCGTTACCCTGCTAACCCCTATACACTATGTGAATGATTCGATGACGGGCATAACCGTGTCCATGGTGAGCATAACTTAATCCATAGCGGTCATAAGTTACGAGATGGATTAATCACTTAATCAATCGGTTGTAATTTCGCTTCTATTTCTGCACGCCTCGCTTCTAAAAACGGCGGCAAATCTAATTTTGTTCCTAACGCCTCAATCGTAGAATCCTTTGTAAAGCCTGGTCCATCTGTCGCAATTTCAAATAGAATGCCATTCGAATCACGGAAGTATAAGCTTTGGAAGTAAAAACGATCGATAACGCCTGACGAATCAAAACCACGTTCTTTCACGACACCATCCCAATAGCGCAATTCTTCTTCGTTCCTCACACGAATTGCCAAATGATGAATACTGCCTCGACCTGGTTTTTCACTTGGTCCTTCCAGCTGTTTCACAACAATCTCGCCAAATGCTTGCCCTGCAACTGACTGATAGATCGCTTCCTCTTCAGAATACGCTACCTCTACATAGCCAAATATGTCACGTAATACTTTAGCCGTCCGTTCCAAACGACGCACTGTTATCTCTGTCGGCCCCATCCCTAAAATGCGATGCTCTTCTTCTACAGAGGAATCTTCCCACGCTGCCCAAAACTCAGGAATCTCTTCATCGTTATTGTTTAATAAAATCAGGCGTAAGCCTTCTGAATCCTCAAATGGTAAAGCCGCTCGACCCGCATACGTTGTAATTTCGCTGTGCTGCACATCCAATTGCTCAAAACGTTTTTTCCAGTACGTTAAACTTTCAAGTGATGGCACGAGCAAGCCAATTTGTGTAATGGCATTTGTGCCACGGACTGTTCTCCCCGCCATCGGCATTTCAAAAAAGGATAACTCCGTCCCTGCACTTCCCGTTAAATCTCCATAAAACAAGTGATACATCGATGGGCTATCTTGGTTAACCGTCTTTTTCACACGGCGTAAACCCAATACTTCTTTATAAAAATAATTATTCGTCTCCGCATTTTTTGTGATCATTGAAATGTGGTGATGTCCTGGAATTGTGTACATAGTAGTTCCTCCTATTTTTTAAATTGATTAGTCAAGTGATAATGTAAAAAAAATCACTCTGGCGGTAATTCTTTTTTTTGACTGTGCTTATGAACACGTGTCATTAATGTATATAAAGTTTTTTCTTCTTCTTTGGTTAATACATCTTCAAAAAAAGATGATTGAAATGCTAGTTGAGCGGGCATTGCTTCTTCTAAAACAGCCTCTGCTTTGTCCGTTAAGCTAATCATTTTTGTTTTCCAGTCTTGCTTGCGTACAATGTAACCTTCTTTTTCAAGCCTCGCAAGCATGCGTGAAATGCCACCTTGCGTCACCGTCACCTTGTCTGCTAACTCACTTTGCGTCAGTGGCTGGTATATCTGAATTTGTACAAGCACATCAAATTGTGCCGTTGTTAACTCAAAACGCTTTAAAAAATCATTCGACAGTTGGTTGCTCTGGTTTGTAAAACGCATTAAGCGTAACCAAATGAGCGAGCCAATCGTATTATTACGCATCTCGTTTACCTCCCCATCACTAACACTACTATCACTTTACCACGCAAGTGATAAACAGTCAAGGTAAATCAATCCTGATTCTCCTAAATACAAAAAGAGCGCCCAATTCAGCACCCTCTTGTTTACTTTTATGCTTTTCACATTTCCGCCAATCTAACACATCACAATAATTTTAGAAGGCGTCGTTTGAGCTGGAATACTTCTAGTAGTCGCACCATAGACAACGATTAAATTTCGGTTGGCGATATTGCCCGTAAACGCTTGCCCATTTTCCAATACAATTTGCGTATGCGGGGACATCGTTAATTGTAACATGCCGTCGCTACTTACCAGCTGCCTATTAAAATAATCTACTTTGACATTCTGATAAGGTGTATCTTTGGCTATGACAATTGCTCGAAATTGCGGGGGATATATGAGAGGTGTCGGCGCATTTCCATCATAAAAACCCGTAATTCGATCCCCTACCGCTACCATTACATGGTCTACAAAATACGTCGTAGGTGCGACGACAAAATTGACAGATGACCCGTATCCGTCATCTACGGACAATAATTTATAACAACCAGCTTCATTATTTTGCCCAATTGAAAAATCATCAATCATCGTCACAATGCCACTAAACGCTTGAAAATTCGCCATTCCATTCCCTCCGTTACTCGTTAAACTGATATCTATATAACTTATGCGAACCTTACACTGCCTGTTAATGTTGCCTCGTGCTCACTTTTAGGCATTTGCGTGTATGATGCGACTTCATAAATTCAAATAAGTCCAGTAATTACAATGAGTTATGCGATAATATGAGTATAAGCTTTTTTGAAATGAGTTCCACCAACAGGAGGTACGTTTTGGAAAACTGGTTCGTATTCTTATGTATCATCATGACGGCTTCTATCCTACAAGCAAGCACAGGGTTTGGCTTCTCCATTATGGCGACACCTTTTTTACTCATGCTATTTTTACCGCAGGAAGCTATCCAAATAAACATCATTCTATCGTTACTAATCTCATTTGCTTTGATTTTTAAAGTATACAACGATGTGGATTTTAGGCTATTCAAAAGGTTTATTATAGGAAGTATCATTGGAGCACCTTTAGGGCTACTCGTCTTTATTTCAATGAATATCAATACGTTAAAATTAGGGATTAGTATCCTTCTTTTAGTATTAACCGTGCTATTAATGTGTAATGTACAAATTAAACCTACATCTGTTAGAGACTTCATTGTCGGCGGAATCTCAGGTGTACTAACAACAAGTATCGGTATGCCCGGCCCTCCGCTATTGCTCTACTTTACGGGAACCAACACTGAAAAGGCGAAGTTACGTGCAACTGCCTTGGCTTTTTATCTCTTTATCTATTCCATTAGTTTGATCACACAAATTACCATTATGGGGACCCATAAAATCATCTGGCAATCTAGTCTATATGCCGTTCCAGTCGCATTGATAGGATTATTCATAGGGCAAATGATTTTCCACAAGCTCAACCAACGGCTTTTTAGAGTGTTTATCTATGCTTTGCTAATTTGCACAGGTGTTTTCCTTTTGGTTGAAAGCTTAAGTTCATTATCATAGAGGTTCCCTGCGATAGCGAGTGAATTCGAGAACTCCATAGCATTCCTAATGAGACTGTCAAAAGCATGTCCACAACAACTCGATAAAAGTGAAATCGTTTTCTAATAACCCCTAAAACCATCGTGCCATTTGAACACGATGGTTTTAGTTAAATAACTGAGTATTACTTGTTACAATAACCCCAAACTACGTTTTCCTTTTTTCACAAACGGAAAACTCCCAGTCGATTTACATGCATAACTATTAATAGAAAAACCCTTGATTTAATCAAGGGCTCACGTGCTTGCATATCCTGACAGTCACGCATTTTTGATGACAAACTCATATTCTTCCTCTCCCTGTATAACAACTACCTTCCAACTAGTCGCCACGTCATCAAACACAATTCAACGAATAATCGTCGTACCATCTGACTTGTCTTTCGCCATTTCAATCGCTTTGACAATGACCGCTGATTCCGAGAGAGTCGCATTTTCTGGCTTGTATTCAGGAAGGACTTCCACATACTTCGCACTTCCCTGTCTTGGATAGGAATACAAAATCATACCGGTATCTTCTACCTTCACACGCTGTCCAACCTTCAACTCACTAGCGGCATTCGGATATTTATAAAACACCGCTCCGTAATAATCTTCCACTCCGCCAGTTGCACTAAATTCCTCTAGCGTGGTATCAACGACTAGTATTTGGATCGATAAGAAACTGATTGTCGCCAAGCGCGATACAATCCACGGGACACACTTCCACGCAATCCGCTGCGCGTTCCGTTATACACTCTGAAGTTATACCAAATGCCATTCCCCCCCTTTCCTAGTTACTTATGAAAACTAGCTGGCAGTGCACCCATCTTTCTTCCGTGATAAACAAGAGGCCCTTTCTTGTCAACATCAATGGCAATGATTTCTCCAATCAAAATCGTATGATCTCCTGCCTCGATTTGTTTAAAGGTCTTGCATTGTAATGATGCCATTGCCTCTTTAATAATGGGTAATTGATGCTGCGATAGAGACCAATCACAATTGGCAAACCGGTCTTGATGACTTCTTGCGAATAAAGAAGCAATATCTTCTTGATTATCGGCTAATAAATTAATGGCAAACCGATCAATCTTTTTAAATGTTTCATACGTAGAGACTCTCTTATCAATGGACCACAAAACAAGCAATGGATCCAATGACACCGATGCAAACGAATTCACCGTTAAGCCAATTGGGTTATTATTGTCATCGATTGCGGTCACAACGGTCACACCAGTAGGATAATTCGCCATCGCGTCCTTGAAAGCGTTCGTTTTCTCAGAATTACTCTGCATTCTATCACTCCCTTAAATATAATTGATTCTTTAACCCTTCTTTAGAACACTGCCAATATCCTTCATTTTTAATAAACAGGATAAGCACCTAAAAGGCCACTTATCCTGTCGTGAGTGATTAGTTATTCAACGCTTGCTCATACTTCGCAGAAACTGCATCCCAGTTCACAATTTTAAAGAAGTTTGCAATATAATCAGGTCTTCTGTTTTGATACGCAAGGTAATAAGCATGCTCCCAAACGTCGAGACCTAGGATTGCTGTTTCGCCTGTCATAATTGGGCTGTCTTGGTTTGGTGTGCTTGTTACCTCGATTTGTTTGTCGGAATTGACAACTAACCAAGCCCAACCAGAACCAAATCGAGTTGCTCCTGCTTTCGCAAATTCTTCCTTGAACTTATCAAAACTGCCGAAACGTTTATCAATCGCTGCTGCTAAGTCACCTGTTGGTACGTTGTTTTCCGATGGAGCGGCAAGCAATTCCCAGAATAATGAGTGGTTGAAATGACCGCCTCCATTATTTCTAACAGCTGCACGGATAGATTCAGGTAGCGCATCGATATTTGCCAGTAGTTGCTCTAGCGTTTTACCGCTTAACTCTTCATGCCCTTCAAGTGCAGCATTGAGATTGTTCACATACGCCTGATGATGTTTGCCATGATGGATTTCCATCGTTTGCTGATCGATAACTGGCTCTAACGCATCGAAACCGTACGGTAGTGCTGGTAGTGTAAATATAGTCATTTTAAAGTCCCCCTAATATTTATCATTCATTTAATATACTTTATAAACCTTTTAGTATATTAAGTGTCTATCATGATAATAGAATAAGCGATTAGTGAAAGTCAATCGAGTTGCCTGCATACACCTATCCACTATATTCAAGAAACGCAAAAAGGCCACTCTCCTATTAAGATGACCTTCCATGATCCGCGGTAAATTCAATAAGAAAATGGCAATGGTTATCCCCATCAGCCTTACAGCTTGTCCGTCGTACACCACTCGTATTTAACACTTCTTTAAACATGTTCGTCTCACAATTACAGGCTTGCTCAAAGTTTTTAGCTACCTCAAAAATAGGGCAATTATGTTCAATCAACTCAAACTTGTTGTCATCTATTTTAATCACATCAGCCATATAACCTTTTTTGACTTGAATATTCTTCAGCGTTTCCACCATTTCTTCATTGGATAAGGTGTTTTTCATATAAGAAGAGTAATTGTCGGCTAGTCTTTGACGCCTCTTTTCAAATAGCTGGTCAATGATATCATTTCCTTGAAGCGTCTGAAGATCATTCAGAAAATCAACAGTAAGATTATCATAACTCTTCGGGAAAAGTACATCTGCTTGCGATGTTAATGAAAAAACTTGAACGGGTCGTCCTAGAGGTTGTTTTAGTTCAGAGATATGGATAAAAGAGTCCCTTTCAAGGATATTCAAATGTTTTCTGACGGCCATTTCAGTAATTCCCAACGCTTGCGCCATCTGACTTACTGTCATTTCAGTCTCTTTTTTCAATAAATTTAGTAGCTTTTCTTTTGTTGTTAAACGAGTATCCATCTCTTTTCACCTCCAAGTACCTTATCATAGCATGTCTATTTCACAATTTGTTGTATGTCGATCTCCCGCTATAACAGGATTCATGTTATAGCGGGAAATCACAACATACTATCTAACCGGTAATTGAATCGTTATCTTCTACAATCTTTATAAACAATAAAAGATACCGTAGTCCCACGATTAAGTTCGCTTGTAATATGCAAACCTTTGCCAAATAATCGCTTTATACGAAGGTCTGTATTCAACAACCCGATGCCCGATTGACAATTAGACGTTTTAGCTAATAACCCTTTTAATACAGCTTCATCTATCCCGACGCCATCATCTTCAACCGATATTTCCACATAAGTATCATGGTCAGCAATGCGAATGGTCAATTGGCCACCTATTACACGACCTATCAGACCATGACGTATCGCATTTTCGACCAACGGCTGAATCGTCAATGGAGGAATCAGCAGATCTAGGCACTCATCCATCTCCCAGTTCACACGCAAACGATTGCAAAAACCGTTACTGCTCAATCAACAAATAGTCCTGAACAAGACCGATCTCTTCGGCAATAGGAACAAGCTCATTACTATTATCAACTTGAAACTTCCCACGTAACAAACGACTAAAGGCTTCCAAGACCTTGCGCATTCTTTCTAAATCAATTTCACTCAAAGCAATCACCGTATTCAATGCATTAAATAAGATATGCGGCTAGATTTGTGCCTGAAGCCAAGCCGGCTCCATTCGTAACCGCTCATGCATCGATTGTGTAACACTCGTCTAAGCATGAACTCTCGACCTGAGTTCTAAAGCATCCACAGGCTTTGTTACATAATCATTAGCACCTGCTAAAAAGCCATTTTCAATATAGGCTGGCCGACTTCTAGCTGTCAGCAGCAGTATCGGAAGTTCTGTCATCGAAAAGCGTTGACGAATCATTTGTGTCAGTTCATATCCAGACATTTGTGGCATCATGACATCTGAAATGACTAAATCCCATTCTTTTGCATGCAGTGCCGCCAATGCTTTTTCACCACTTGTTACTGCCAAAACGTCACAACGGTCTGCGAAAAGAATACTATGAATGACTTGTAAGTTAATCGGATTATCGTCTACAACGAGTATTCTTGATCGATTCACAACAAATTCTTGTTGAGCTTCATATTGGTCGAAAGACGTAGCTACTGCCAACCCCATAAGAGTATCGGACGCCCCCACCTCATCGACAATCGGTTCATCAGATATCGGTAATGTAAAAGTAAATGCTAAGTCCATACCAATTCCTGTATCCCAAATAACAATATAAGCATTTTTCCCCTTTACATATCCCTCGATTGTAATTTCGGACTACCTTCCTTTAGACTCGTCACGTCAAGCAAATCATTTAACATGAGTGACATACGCCGCCCAACGGATAAAACGGTTTCCATGTCGGTTAGACTGTTCGTACTCAATGTCTGCCTTTCCCTCTCAAGCACGGCTTGCGACGTATTCAATATGCCGTGAAGCGGATTACGAAGTTCATGGGAAGTATTGGCGAGAATTTCATCTTTAAATTTATCTGCCTGTTGGAGTTTCTTTGCCAGTTTCTTCGTTTCTAAATGGTTTTGGTGATAATGTCTAAACTAAACAGCTACCAAACAAACAACGGAGAGTATTAAGTCAAATGGATAATACATCACTTTGATACCCGTTGTGGTAAAAATATTCGACCATACAAAGTGGTGCCCCATCGAGACGATAGACATCATCAACAAAAAACTTCCATGATGGATTGTAAAGGATGCTTGAAGCAATGCGAACGCAGCGAACAAAGCCGAAACTACTACAACTGCAAAACACAAGCTTGGTATCACAGACAGGTATTGTAAGGGCAAAATAATCGTCAACAATGCCAATGCGAGCAAAGAAAGACAAGTCACCTTAAATGCCCAACTGTAACCAAGTGGGAGCCAGTCTAGTAAAATTTGTTCATCACTTGCCAATAGGTTGTAGAGCATCATGCCGACTGCTGCCATCGCAAAATACAGCAACCTTTTATCCTTAAATCCTACAAAGAATAATATACAGGCGAATAACGCATGTACTAAAAATATAACAGCAGTGATAAGTTGTAAGTTCTCAGGGAGTCTGACCTCTCATGCAATGGCATCTTTCGTTCCAAACTTAACCGATTGAATCAGCCCACCTCTATCGGGTGCCTGAAAGTTTGACGCTTGGATTACCACCTCAATTACACCGTCATCATTCATGAATAAGGACGAGGAGTAAGGGATATTCCACCCAACCGAATCTTCCTCACTTTCCCCTCCCCCTGATTTCTCTAGCAACTGCCCGTTTCCGTACACGACGCACTTCGAACACCGGAAATCCGAATGCCATAGATTGAATCGATTGCCGGATTAACGAGAATGCGTAAACAATACGAACCATAACCGTACGGGTTAGGATCTTCCGGGTTCAACGAAGCATCCCAATTTCCTGGAACGGTAATAGGCTGCGGCTCTTTCACATCCGTATCCTCGCCATCTCCAAACCATGTATAAGGATTGAACGTCCAGTCACCATCTAACGTAATAGATGGATTCTCTGAAAAATCCCAGTTTCGTAAATCCAGTTCTCCACCTACAATTTGTGGTTGATCTGCATCCTTAAAAGCCGTTATCCAAAATAAACGCAAGCCCGTAAGGAACATAACGAATAAAACCGCAACTGCAAATAATCTCCATCTTTGCTTTAACTTTAGCATAAAGAGAATTGGAAGACTCCTTTGATTTACATAAGAATATGACAACTATATTCCACTAACCCAAAAAGCCCTTCGACCAAAAATCATCGAGGACTTTTCAGTATTGGTATTTAAGACTATATCAATTACGCCTCGGCGTAATTGCTTCCAGATTTTTTTCGAGCTCGGGGCCAACAGGATGTTGGTCATGCAGTCTAAGTGCGCGACAGGACGTCGCGCACTTAGACTGCCTTCTTAGCTCCCCTAAAAAATCTGTGACATCCACCGGAGGCTTTATCTTCGTTCAGCGGGTGTTTGAACACCCACTGAACAGGAAACAAAACCACATTTATCTCGCCACCTATCGAGGTGGGAGTTTTCTGTAGCTGACGCTTCGCTCTCAGTACAAAAAGATTTGCTGAATGAAGATAAATTGATAACTGTAAAGATTGCAGTCACCTACACAACAATCGCCTAGCATTATTTACACCTTTACAAATGGTTTGCCAAACACTTTTACATTGACAATCATTTTTGTTGTCCAATGAGCAGCAACATATAAAATAAGAAAGACAATGACAAGCGGCTTAAATAATATCCAAGCGGCAAACCACGAAATAAATAAAACAATTGGTTTCACTTTCGATAACCATCTTGCCGGCACCAAGAACCATTGGTACACTTTGTATTGCTTTTGTAAAATCTCCAAATACTCTTCTCTGAGTTGTTGACTATCAGGTTTTAATCGGACCGCACTTTCTAAATAGAACAACGCCTGTGCGTAATCTCCTCTTTCGTTTGCTGCCCAAGCCAAATACATAAAGGCCGTTGGATTCTCTGGATCTAGTTGCAACGCTTGTTCCTCCGCTTGAAGAGCAAGTTCTTGGTTCCCCAATATACTTTCAACATAACCGTAATTTGCAAGATACATTGCATTAGAAGGTTCAATTTTTAAAGCGACAAGAAAGGCCTCTTTCGCCTTCTTAAAATCCCCGCGTTGATTATAAATGTTACCTTCTAAAAAATAATAATACCCTTCTTCTGGAAACAGTGTTAAAGCTTCTTGGATTGCAGTCATCGTTTCATCATATTTTCTCTCCGTATACAGCGTCCCTACCCTAGTTGCCCATGCAACCTCATTTTCTGGATCTTTCCTCAATGCTTCTAGTGACCAATGCAAAGCCTTTTTGAAGTCATCTTGCTGTAAATAGATTTTACTGAGTGTGGCATAGCCATCCGCATCTTCAGGGTATTGTTGAATATAGTTTTCCGTCTCTCTAATAGCTTCTTCCAAACGACCCCACTCATATAATTGTTCAATCCGGAGGAATTGTGCATATTGCGCCTCTTCGTTCACGCATCCCACACCCTATCTAATCTTATTGTCTTTTAAATAATCCAGTACTTGTTGATAGTCTTTATTTACATCACTAAAGGTCGCATAATTTTTAGCGGTTGAAAACCATTCCAAAGTCGTTGGCTTACGTCGGATCAACGCTTCATTTAAATCATTATTCGTTAACGGTTGCAATTCGCCCGTTTCCAATGAACGATGTAATGCAGTCTCGATGGCATCTCCAACAAGTTGTTCAAGATCTGCCCCTGAAAAATGTGCTGTTTTACTAGCAATTTTTTTATGATTAAGTGAATTCTGGGGTTTATCTTTCAGCTTTAATTTTAGAATGAGCTCTCTTTCCTCTTCAGCAGGTGGGGAAATGAATAGCAATTGATTGAAACGGCCGGGTCTCCGCAATGCAGAATCCAAATACCACGGCGTATTCGTTGCGCCAATGACATATACCCCATTGTTATGAGAAGCTAAGCCATCCAACTCAAGAAGTAACTGATTAACAAGCATCCGCTCATGATGCTGTCTCATGTTTTGTCGGTTTCCGCCAATGGCATCCAATTCATCAATAAATAAAACACATGGTTTGTTTTCCCGCGCCGCTTCAAATACATCGTGAAGATTATGTTCACTTTCCCCTATATACATTGACAAAATCGCCTGTAATTCCATATGTATGAAGCTAGCGTTTATTTCACCAGCAATCGCTTTTGCCAAAAAGGTTTTCCCGCAACCTGGTGGTCCATAAAGTAGTAAGCTTCCTCCCGCTTCTTTGCCATACGCTTTAAAAAACTCCGGATTTTTAAGAGGAAGGATAAAATTCATCTGAATCTTCTTCTTAACTTCCTCCAAACCACCAACGTCCGCAAAAGTTTCACTCGGCTCTGTCTTTTCAATAAGCGTATTTCGATCTTTATCAAATTGAATCACTTTTAGCTGTTTTCGTTTTCCTTCATGATCAATTGTCATAATAATCTCCCCTTAAAAACCCGTGACATCCGCTTTTATACTTTGAATATTGAAGTTATTCTATTGGTTAATTTTAGAATATGGTGTAAAAAACGTCTACGGGTCCAAAGACACAGCAAAAAAAGTGCCAGTCGCTCAAAAATACATTTGAGTGACTGGCATTTCAACACTGGATAAGGGTATATTGCGGATAAAAATTTAATGATGATGGTGATGCCCCGATGATTCAGCTTTTACTGTACATAAAATCGAATCATCATGCGGATGTGCAGATGTTTCTAATTGGATTGTTACATGCCGAATGTTTTGATGCTCAAGATTATGCTCGATTTTTCGTAGTAAGGGTTCACTTTCAGCAATAGTCATGTTCGCATCGACAACTATATGGCAAGATAACGCATTCAACCCACTCGTAATCGACCAAACGTGTAAATCATGAACACTTTCAACACCTGGTATTTGTTGAAGCGTTTGAATCACATCATCGATTATAACATTTTGCGGTGTACCTTCCATTAGCACATGCAAACTAGACTTTGTTACAAAATAACCACTACGTAAAACGAGTATAGCGACAATGACACTCGCCAATGGATCCGCCCAGCCCCAGCCAAAAAACATCATCAGCAACGCTGCAACAATGGCCCCAACTGAGCCAAGCATATCACTAATCACATGCAGGTATGCCCCGCGCATATTCAAGTTGTCTTCTACATCCCCGCCACGCATCATTATCCATGCCACCAAAATATTGACAGCTAAACCAATACTACTGACAATAAGCATTCCGGTTGTCGCCACTTCAGGCGGATTGGCAAAGCGTTGAATCGCTTCATAAAAAATATACAAAGCAATCAATACAAGCGTCACACCATTTAACACAGCCGCTAATATTTCAAAACGCCTATAGCCAAATGTCTTACTTTGACTCGCTGCCTTTGCGCCGTATGAAAAAGCGACTAAAGCAATCCCCAATGACACTGCATCACTTAGCATATGCCCTGCGTCTGATAACAAGGCTAAACTATTGGTAACAAAACCCCCAATAACCTCAACAATCATATAACTGGCAATGATAAAAAATGAGATCAGCAATACTTTTTTATTGGTACTATGTGTATGTTCATGATTGTGTCCCATACTACCCCTTCCCTCTCTACTTAGTTATGCGTCGCATGCTCAATCGCTTGCGTGAGCAAATTCATCACGTGGTCATCATCTTTCGAATAATAAATCGTTGTACCTTCTCTTCTAAATTTCACCAACCGTAAATTTTTCAAAAAGCGTAACTGATGCGAAACTGTCGACTGGCCTAAATCTAACGTTTCTGCGATATCATTGACAGAATGCTCTTCCACGCATAATAAATTTAAGATACGTATACGTGTTGGATCACTCAATGCTTTAAATGTTTGAGACACCACAAATAATGTTTCTTCGTCCAAATGCGATACATGGTGAATGATTGACTCTTTTTCATTCATAATTTATCCGCCTCCTATAACTATATATGAGCATATATTCATATACACACTAATATAACATGTATGGGATGTGTGTCAACTGAAGTGAAATGATGCTAGTCACCCAAACAAACACATTAGTTAGAACTAACGTGTTTGAACAAGCAACTAGCACCATGAATCAAATACTATGACTTTTTTGTTCGCCTTTCACTAATTGACCACCATTCTTCAAGTAATTCACAATTCCCTCGGACGCACGGTAAGCCAATGCTCCCACTGTTGCCGTTGGGTGATGCCCCGCAAATTGTGGAAAGGCAGATGCGCCCACTACGAAAAGATTATTGACGTCCCACATTTGCAAATAATTATTAACCGCAGACGTCGCTGGATCCGTTCCCATAATGACGCCGCCTGCGTAATGCATACCATCATAGATATGATCAAATTCTTCTGGAACCTCATCCTCGTCAACGATGTCCGCGCCCATTGCTTCCATGATTTCACGTGATTTCTCGATGCCGAATTTAGCCATATTCCGGTCTTGATCCGTATATTTATAAGTGACACGCAGTAGTGGATCATTGAAACTGTCCGTATACATTGGATCCAAATCTAAAAAGTTATGCCAATAGGACATGGTTGCCATTGTATACCATACGACAAGGGAGCGATTTGCATAATAGACTGAGTTCTTTTTAAACTCTTCGCCCCATCCTGGTGTACCTTTTGGCACGTGGTTGGTCGCAATTGCTCCGTCTCCGTATTGTCGTAATTCGATTCCACCACCATTGATAAAGTCTACATTGGAATGATCGAAGTTATCGCCTGCAAAATCACTTAACGTCGCACCTAATGCGCCAGCTCCCATGTAATAATTAAATTTCTTGTCTTTGAAATATCCTCTCGCACCAAGAAAAGTAATATTAAATTGAGCATTAAAGTTTCTTCCAATTACACCTGTTCTCGTTTTCGGATCATAAGGCTGTCCAATCTTAGATAACAGTAATAAACGATTGTTCGTAAATGTGAAGGCAGCTAGTACAACCACATCTGCAGGTTGCTCAAATTCTTCTCCAGTCATAACATCCGTATAGAGGACACCTGTTGCTTTACCATCATTGTATAAGACACGACGAACATAGGCACCTGTTCTGGCTTCGAAATTTCCGGTCTTCATGGCTGTTGGAAGCACCGTCACCAGTGGATCAGATTTGGCACCGAAGTCACATCCATAATGTGAACAAAACGAACAAAACATGCACTGATTCATCTTTTCCCCATCAGGATTCGTATAAGGTTGCGATAAATTCCCTGACGGCACTCGATAAGGGTGGTAACCCATTTTTTTCGTAGTTTCCATAAACAAGTTGACAGCTGGCGATGACTTCATTGGCGGATTAGGATAATCACTGGAACGCATATCACCAATTGGGTCCGGTTCCCCTGAAATTCCTGCGGTTTTCTCCCAACGATCATAGTACGGTTCCATCTCATCGTATGTGATACCCCAGTCTTGAATGGTCATATCAGCGGGAATCTTTTTCTCTCCGTAACGTTCAATCGTTTTACTACGAATTTCAAAATCATAAGGCTTCCAGCGATATGTCGCACCTGCCCAGTGCACACTCCCGCCCCCCAAATCCGTGCCTACCATTACTTCTTTACGTGTTCGAACAGGCAATGCTGTTTCGTCGATATAATTTCGAGACGTAATGGTTTCAGATGCTAGGTTCTGCATCATCTCATAACGATCCGTATAACGTAGCTCATCTTTCACGCCAATATAGTCTTCCCGGGTCACATTTTTACCACGTTCTAACGCAACGACTTTATAGCCTGCTTTTGAAAGTTCGGCAGAGACAACACCACCTGCCCAGCCTGTACCTACCACCACTACATCCACTTTGTCTAATTTAATGACCATTTCAATTCCCCCCCTAAATTAATGACCTTGATAATTCCGTAAACTTTCTGGTTCCATTACAATGAATTCTTCCGCTTCAATTGTGTCCAAGTAACTCATTCGCGGACCCGGATATTCTTTCATCTTCCAGCCCATCATGTCCTTATTACCGCCATATACCGGATCGGCATAAGCCCCTTCAATCGTCACCTGTAGAAGCATATAAAAGAAGTTCGAAGAGCCTACACCTTTCAGTTCGACTTTATCTTCCTCAAACATACGCAGTACTTCGTCTTGCTTTTCTGGCGCTAAGTCAACAAATCTTGCCCCGAAATCCTCTTGAGATACTTGGTCTATTCTCCGGAGTCCCAACGTAAAAATTTCACCGCGATTTAATATAGACTGGTAGCGCGGCGTGGGCGTCGGTACTTGAGTCGCCGCATTCGGCCCTTGGCTATCCTGATTACCGCTGTTATTATGATTACCCGCTGCTTGGATATTTGTAATAAAAGGACCCTTCATATATTCCTTGGCATTCATCCCCCACTCACCCGCTAATTGCTTGTCGATAAAGTACGGGACACCTAACTCAATAGCACCGGGACCTACATCATCTTTAGGAAAAAGACGTTCGGTTGCAGCCGACAAAATTTTAAAATCTTCAGCGCGATTAATAAACACACGGGCCTCTTGTAAACCGCCACTAATTTTCTCATCTGAGAACGCCGCCAACTCCGGCTTTTTTTGAAACTGGTTTGTTAACAGGCCTCCAAATAGACCTCCACCCACTAATCCTCCAGCAACTAATCCCGAATTTTTTATAAACGTACGTCGACTCATCCCGCTTTTCTCGTTTGTGCCCGTCGATTTGTCTGCCACTTCGTGCTCCTCCTTACAGTTCCATTCATATATTACTTACCACCCATAATCGCCAGTATCATCCAAATCTATTCATTTTTTAATCAGGCTTGGAATTTTATTCAACTATATCCTGACTATGGGACACCAAAACAAATGTATTAGGTAATACCCTTCATTTATGCGATAATACAAGGATGCAAAGCACTGTTAACCACTAATGGGAGGCGATTCACAATGTTAAAAACAACCGTATTCGAACAGTTAAAGAATGCTATGCGAGAAAAGGATGTGCTCTCAAAAGGAGTACTGACATTATTGAAAGCAGCATTGGATAGCGCGGAAAAGGAAAAAGGGGCAGCTCTTTCAACGGAAGAGGAAGTAGCCATCGTCAACCGTGAGATCAAACAGACCAACCAATCACTAGATGGTGCACAACAAGCACAGCGTGAAGACTTAATTGAACAAGAAGAAAAAAAGTTAGTCCTGCTCAAAAGCTTCTTGCCTGCGCAACTTAGCGAGGATGAAATCACAGCGATGCTAACAGAAGCTGGCGTTACAAAAGGTATGAATATGGGTGAAGCCATGAAAATCGCGAAACCATTACTTGCTGGGAAAACAGACGGCGGTACGATGTCGAAAGTTGTTAAAAATTTAATCTAATTTCAAATGGGGTTTCTGTGCGACTTAATGATTTCTCGCACAGAAGCCCCATGTTTTTTCGGCTGCTATCACTTGAACGAATTCGGTTTGTTAGCACGCAACATTCAATAAGGATCATGCTAATCCATAAAATCTAAAAATCGGCTCCCTCAAAAATTGATTTAATCATTCGAACAATCCCCCAAAATAGTATTTTCGAATAAGGATTGACAATACAATTATATCTCCGTATAGTAATGACATTCATCACGTTCGCAATATATTGCATTTCACAACACAATGATTGGGAGTAGTAAGAGTCCATTATTCGGTCAAGAGAGCTGCGGGTTGGTGCAACGCAGTCCAATAATACTTTGAACTCGCCCGGGAGTGGTAAGACGAAAAGAATAGTTAAACTATTCTTATGTTTTAACGAGTAACCTCCGTTACAAGGTTTTAAAGCTGGGTTCGTTATGAACCAACAAGAGTGGTACCGCGGTTTGCCTAAGGCTTATCGTCTCTTCTTTCATTTAATTTATGAAGGAAGAGACGATAAGCCTTTTTCTATATAAATTGAACTTATGATTTTCATCTACTCTCCAGCGAAGGCGCCTTACAAGCGGTCGCCGAAGCCGGAAACCAGGCAGTGGTTTTCTGCCTGGCTTATGGCGGGAGGCATCCGCAAGCGCCGAGCGTTGTTAGTGGAATTTTTTAGTTCGACCTATACAGATCTATTACATTTATTAGTGGAGGGATTGTTATGGAGAAAAACAACCAGCAATTACAACGGACAATGACTTCTCGCCATATTATGATGATGGCTTTAGGAGGCGCTATTGGAGCCGGATTATTTAAAGGTAGTAGTTCAGCCATTGATATGGCAGGTCCATCGGTTATCTTTGCCTATTTGCTCGGTGGAATTATTCTATTATTCGTTATGCAAGGTCTAGCTGAAATGGCTGTTCGTAATCGGAACGCAAGGACATTTAGAGATTTAGTAGAATCGATTCTCGGAAAATACCCCGCTTATTTTCTAGATTGGATCTATTGGAAGATGTGGGTATTAAACATTGCAGCTGAAGCCGTCGTTGCAGCCATCTTCCTACAATACTGGTTACCGGAATATCCGATTTGGATACTCGCCCTATGTGTATCTGTCGCTGTGACAGCCATTAACTTACTGTCCGTAAAAGCATTTGCTGAAACAGAGTACTGGCTTGCTCTAATTAAAATCACGGTGATTGTTGTGTTTATTATTGCTGGACTATTGCTATTACTCGTCACTTTTGGAGATCATACAGCTGTTGGTTTTTCTAACTTAACACAGCACGGTGGCTTCTTTCCTAACGGATCAACAGGGTTTATTGCAGCGATGCTCGTTGTGATCTACTCTTATGGCGGAACCGAAATTATTGGTGTTACGTTAGCTGAAACGAAAAACCCGGAAAAAGTTGTTCCGAAAGCCGTTCGTAATACATTAGTACGGATTATTTCCTTCTATATCATTCCGTTCTTCATCATTGTCAGTCTAATTCCATGGACAGAAGTGAACGGCGTACCTGAAAGTCCGTTTGTGATGGTATTTAAAATGATTGGGATTCCAGGTGCTGATCACATTATGAACGCTGTTATCCTACTAGCGATTATTTCATCGATGAATTCTGGTTTATATGGTTCGTCCCGCGTTCTATACACACAAGCTATGGATGGACTTATGCCAAAAATCTTTGCCCGTCTATCTAAAAAAAGCGTGCCTACTTATGCAATTTTACTATGTACTTCTTTTTTATATCTTGGTGTAATCATTTCTTTGTTTGCAGGAAGTAAAACATTTGAATATTTAATGGGATCTCTAGGATATACGGTTTTATTTATCTGGTTAATCATTGCGATTGCTCATCTTAAATCACGTAAAACAATGCCTGAACAAACAAGCGGCTACAAAGTGAAATTCTATCCTTATACAACGTGGGTAGCCGTTACTGCTTTATGTGCTATTCTAATTGGAATTATCTTTACGACTTCTATAGTCATCACGAGTATTACCCTATCGATCTATGTCCTAATTACGTTAAGTTATGTTTTCAAAGGACGCTTCGCCAAAGCCTAATAGTGAAAAAGGTGCCAGTCACTCAAATAAAACATGAGCGACTGGCACTAATCACTTACCCTTCTTGCTCTTCCTCAACAGAAGCTTTCTCATTCATATCATTCGAGGACTCTTGTGCTTTTCTAATTTGGTTATGCATTGCGCTATCAAGGCTTCGCATACGTCCAGCGAGTTCTTCAATTTTCTTCGCCTTACTTTCTGAAAATGTCCCGCGTTCCATGTCATTTTTCATTTCTGTTTTAAGTCGACGATGCGCATTTTCAAGAGGCACTTTCACTTGCTTTAACGCATTAACTTGTTCGAGCGATTGAACAAATTGAAGCAATGATGTCAATTGTACGCTTTCAGATTTCTCTTGTGATTCAGCAGCAGCTTGTTGCTTTTCTTCTTTCTCACGCTGCTCTCGCTCACGTTTCTGTGCTTCTATCGCTGCCATTTGCCCTTCGATTTCAGCAATTTGTTCATCGAATGCCCCTAGCTGCTCTTTAATTGTCGAAAGTTCTTCCCCAGCTCCCAATGTACGTTCTATCAAATTACTTTTCGCCTCTTGAACTTTTTGGCGTTTCTCCATTAAGCTTTCAATCATATTGGCAGACCTTTCCCGCCAATCCCCTAACCGCGCCCGCGCTTCGTCGCTAATGAAAATAGAATCTCTTTTGCCAGATTTCTCTGCGTTCTCGTTATTCGTTTTATGGATGATCTGCGGTGAAAAAGTTTTTGTGACCGGACTTACTTTTAATCCACTAAACACTTTCATTTCCCAACACCCCCTATTCAGTTTCTTATCTTTTTATATCGACATATATTGGATATTGTTTAAAAGGTGCCAGTCGCCCAAACATAGAGGATGACATACTATTGGATTCCCGAATATTTATAAAACACAATACAACCGGGACAAATTAAGCTATTCTATAACTAAAGCTAATCTTTCGGAGGTAATCTAGTTGGAACTTAACAAAGCCTTACTCCTATTACTTACTCACGGTATTCCTATTTTGTTTTTTACATATATGGCAACTGACGTACTGTTGCGTAATAAGAAAAAAACTGAGCATATATTGCTAAGTCTAATTGCAATCTGTTATTTGTTATTATTCGTAGAAGAGTACGTGCGAAACCAAGTGGCTATCGACTATAGCCCAATCCTTTCTTCTATTTGGTTAAGCAGTGCAGGCTTTATCATTATTGGACTATGCTTTCATTTTCTTATTAAATTTACAGGCCTCTATACAAGCTGGCCCCGATTTCTATACCCTTACATCTTCTACTTGCCGGTGGTTTTCGTTGTTGTCAACATACTTACAGGAGCAAAGCTCATTTCTCCCCAAGAGTTTGTAGAAGTTGGCATGTGGAAACTTCCTGTATACAATACTGGATATTATATTGCTATGACCATCAGCATCGCGGTGGATGTTTTATATGTAATTCCATTGCTAATCGCCAAAGCAAAGGCAAAAAATCGTGAGCAAAAATTCATCTATAACCAACTTATCGTCGGGATAATGATTGCAGTCCTTTGGCATATCATTTTTGGCTACATCAACTACGGGGATCACCTGCCACCTTATCCGTACTTATATAGCGGCATTATATGGTGCTATTTCCTTCGTCGAACAATGAAAAAACATGATTTTCTAAATTTATATGACAAACGTTATGAAAAGCTATTCAACTTAAATCCATCTGCTATTCTTCTTTTAGATCAAAAAGGAAAGGTCCAAGATATGAATCCAGCGGCAAAAAATTTACTCGCTTCGCTACATCTTCAACCGACACATTTATTTCCTTTGCTAGATGATTCACTGAAAGAAAATATTTTTGCAGAAAAAGAAATTGCAGACTATCCAATAAACATTGCGAATGACGGTGTTCAATTTGCATTGCTTGTCAATGCTGACTATGTATGGGTCGACAATCGATTGCATGTTCTTTTAATCCTTCAAGATGTAACATTGCAGAAACGATACCAAGAACAAACAGAGTTTCTTGCTTACCACGACGCCTTGACAGGTCTTCCAAATCGACGATTATTCGACAAAAAGCTTGAAAGTGCATTAGACGAATGTAAAAAAACACAGAAAACACTTGCCTTGCTGTTGATAGATATCGATAATTTTAAATGCCTGAATGATACATATGGGCATCTAGCTGGCGATGAAGTGCTTCAATATACAGCAGGCATATTGCAAGATGCCGTTGCACAAACTGGCGTTGCCGCACGACTTGGAGGCGATGAATTCGTACTGTTCATCCAGCATTCTCCGTCTAAACAACAGGTCGACAAACTTATGGAACAATTGCAATCGACTCTCTCACGGTATACCGCTGAAAGATATAGGGATCTCACCGTCACCGTCGGTCTCAGCATCGGCCTCAGCCAATTTCCGAAAGACGCGAACGAAGGGCAAGCCCTTATAGACCATGCCGACCATGCCATGTACGAGATAAAACGCCACCGTAAAATGAAGACAATAAACGCATAGAAAAAGAACCGTGATACATGCCTTTAGCACATTCACGGTTCAAATTATTACGTTAGTTGCATCGTCGTAATACAAGTATTGTCGCCTTCAAAAGTAGAGATTTCAGATTCTACCGTTTTGCCATCATACTCGATTTTTACTTGATACGTTCGATCACGTGGTAACCATAGATCGATAAAACCATTTTCCAAAGACGCAATCGTTTCATCCACCACTACATTGCCTTCGTCATCCTCAATATACACAGCAAAATCTTTTTCGACTAACTCCCCTTGGCAGCCCGTTAAACTGTGAATCGCACATTCATGTGTAGTTCCGACAAATGGTGCAATCGACACAAAAAACTCGTTCTCTGGAAGGTCAAAAGAAGTCTTCTTCCCATTGTCATCTACAACTAGTTCATGTGAGGTAATCGATGCATTTACACCTTCAAAAGTACCCACACTATATTCATGGACTTTTTCTTTTATGTCCTGTGTCTCCCCTTCATCCGGCGCACTACTATCGTTGTTACAAGCCACTACTACCAAACTTAACAATAAACCTAACACTAAGAGTAAACCCTTTTTCATGCCGTATTCCACTCCTATTTTCTTGTCATATTGAACGATCAAGCTACTTTCATTTTATCATATACCCACTTGAATAATCAGTTTTCACCCAACGTTCGGAAGTCTCGGAAGTATTAAATCTCATCAAAAAATATCAACCTGTGTCCCTATTATGAATTTGGAAATCCTCTTAGTTTATGTGATACTACAGATACAAGAACGAATGTTTCATTCAGTAAAGGTTACAATGGAATTACACCAATATTAGTAAATGGAGATACCCAATGAAAATAGACAGATTACTAACGATGATCATTATGTTGATCAATCGTAAACAAATAAAGGCTCAAGAATTTGCTGACTTCTTTAATGTCTCTGTTCGGACGGTTTATCGGGATATTGATACACTCAGTAGTGCTGGCATTCCAGTCATCAGTTATCAAGGAGCCAATGGCGGCATTCGTCTGCTTGAAGGATATAAAATGGATAAACAAACGCTGACGAAAGACGAAATCAGCTCCATCTCCATCGCTTTAAAAAGCGTCCTTACCTCTTATGAAGACCTTCCTGTGAAAACTGTATTAGAAAAATTGGAGGGAATTACAGCAAAAGAAAAGCAACCCACTTTCGACTATCTATTTATAGATGATAGTCCATGGGGACAAAATGCTCGTTTGAAAGAAATAGTGACACTGCTAAAGCAAGCGATTACTACAACCACTTGTGTGAACTTTTCTTATGCGAGTAGCGAGGCAAACATCACTTTCCGCACTATCGAGCCACATACACTTGTTCAAAAAGGACGAACTTGGTATGTGTATGGCTATTGCCAACTTCGGCATGCGTTTCGCTTGTTTAAATTGGTGAGGATACGGGATCTTCAGCTTTGTCATACATCCTTTATTCGAAAAGAAGTGAATGAAGAAGAACTTCCTTGGGATAAAGCATGGTATGCACCGGAAAATGTCGTCACGTTAAGAATGGCATTTCATCCAGATATCCACATAAAAATCGAAGAACAATTTGGTGTGGAGTCAATCGAAACCGCTCAATCCATCGTTAAGATAGACATACCTGAAAACGAATGGTTATACGGATTTATCTTAAGTTTTGCGGATAAAGTAGAAGTGCTTGAGCCCTTGCATATCAAGGAAACCATTCAACAAAAGGCTCGAAATATCATTGGTTTATATAAAAAATGAATATGACATACTGTTGTCAAGTTTAGGTTGTTATAGTGAAAACAAACCTAAAAAGGCGGCGAGAAAAATGAGTGAACCAGTATTAAAAAAGAAAGATGCTTTTTGTATGATGGGTACTTCAGTAAGAACAACAAATGCAAATGAAATGACAGCAGATGCGAAGATCGCAGGACTATGGGAACGATATTATGGACAGAAAATCTACAAGGGGATTCCGAATCCAGTAAATGTACCCGTGACATATGGGGTGTATTCGAACTATGAAGATGGCGTACATGGAGAATATGATATCACGGCGGGCTTAGAAATACAGGAGACGAGCAAATGTCCTGAAGAATTCGTTGTTAAAACCGTTCCTGCTGCAACCTATTTGGTCTTCACATCTGAAAAAGGCCCCATTTCAGAAATCGTCATTACACTATGGCAAGAAATTTGGCGTTGGTTTGAACAACAGGAAGTAGAAAGGACGTATACGGGCGATTTCGAGCTCTATGATGAAAGATGCGAGAACCCACAGCATGCGCAAGTGGATATTTATATAGCCATTCAAGCATAAAAAAGTGGATAAAGGCCTGTATTGATTTCCTTGCCTTTAGGAGACCAATACAGGCTTTTTTCATATTAAATCCGTTGAATCAACACAATTCCACCCTATTCACCTGGCTCCACATTCTAAAAGGAACATAATATGAAAATCGTTCTCTTACCAAGGCGATGAAGCACACACCGGAACCTTCCCATCATGCGGAACATACGATAGCTTGAATATCATCTGCTTAATGGAGGAGTGTTATAGATGTATCCTTATGCAAATATGCCTGTCTATCACTATGGGTATATGCATCATGCTGATCCTTGGAATTGGGCAAATAATACAAGCTACGCACAAACATTTGCACCACCCTTCTATGATGCATCAAGATCAATCGATGCCATACATGACGACTATGGAAAAGAACCTCTCGTCATCAATATAGACCAAGCTGCAAAACAAAACCATACATTCCGTACTGCCCTGTGGACCGGTAATCATCTGCAAGTTACTTTGATGAGCATTGATGTTGGAGATGACATTGGGTTAGAATTACATTCTGATGTCGATCAATTTCTGCACATAGAAGAAGGAACAGGATTGGTGCAAATGGGGCCAAGTAAAGAAGCATTACACTTTGTAAGACATGTCAGCAACGGATCCGCTATTATGGTGCCGGCTGGCGCATGGCATAATATTACCAATACAGGTAGCATACCGTTAAAGCTGTACACCATCTATGCACCACCTGAGCACCCATTCGGTACCATTCACAAAACAAAAGCAGACGCGATGGCTGCTGAAGGTCATTAACGAAAATAATGATATAAATGTTTGTACCATTCTAGTGCTTCTACCACTAAAACCTATGAAAGCAGTTATTCTATTCTGCAAAACCGGAAATGTTCAGATCTAAATCTGGATGTTTCCTCTTTTTTGGTTGTCATAGTAGAAGTATTTTTTATTCATGCCACTATACAGTTGAGATATATAGTTGAACTGTATATAATCTAACTATGTAGTCTGACTGTATAGTCGGATGACAAGGGGGGATCATTACATGAGCAGACATAAGTTACTTCCCTTAACAGAAACAATGCATTATATGTTGTTGGCGTTAAGAGAGCCGTTGCATGGCTACGCAATTATGCAAAAGGTAGAAGTGATGAGCAAGGGGCAAGTGCGCATAGCTGCCGGCACATTGTATGGAGCCATCGAGAATTTATTGAAGTACAAGTGGATTGTACTCGTCCCTACTGATGATCCAAGAAGAAAAGTGTACAAGTTAACAAACGAAGGGCTTGCTATTTTACAGATTGAACAAGAACGTTTGAGCCACATTCTCTCACTTTATGAAGGAGGCGAGTATAATGAAGAAATTTAGGATGTTTATCGATGCACGAAAAGAGGAAAGATGGTTAAATACGATGATTCAAAATGGGTGGATATGCAAGAAGGTCAATTCATTTGGAATATATCATTTCGAAAAAACCAACATTCTTGAGCATGTCATCCGCCTTGATTCCCAAACGTTTAAGTCCACAGAAATGTATCAGCAATATATACAATTATACGAAGACTATGGCTGGCAGCATATAGGTGGTTCACGCTGTTCTTCGTCGCAATATTGGACCAAATCAACCAACGGGCTAAATGAGTTGTTCTCAGATACTGCATCTGAAAAAGCCTATTTGCAACGATTGATGAGTTACTACGGTAGTTTCACACTATCATTACTACTTTTCACATTTATCTTATTTAATAACACGGTCCAATATCCAAGTCTGAAATCAGCCTATTTCACACCCGGACTTTGGGATAAAGAGGGCATGAGCTTTTTAACCGCTTTTTTATTTGAAACACCACTTGCACTTTCAAGGTTTAGTATCCCTTGGTTTATGATTATTTGTAGCATAATATGTGCGATAGCGTATCTAAGGTACAAGAAAGAGTTAGAAAAAATAGCGTAACAAATTTCAAACAGGTGCCAGTCATTCGAATAAACATGTTTGTTTGGATAATTGGCACTCTATAATCATAATGTGCGTGTAACGAAAAAATTGTTAGTATTCAACTATGCCCCATTGACAAACGTATGTTCTACAATATAAAATGTGGTTATGGTAATAATAGTTGAGTGGTTGCTACCACTTGGAAATTGCTTAGCATTATATAAAAATTAGAACTAAGGAGTTGTTAAATGATGTCAATTAGTTTGAACCCGTATTTGATTTTTGACGGTAACACGAGAGAAGCGGTCCATTTTTATGAGAAAGCGCTTGGCGGAAAAGTGATAGGCATCATGACTTTCGGAGACATGCCGGAGGACCCGAATTATCCGTTGACGGATGACATGAAGAATCGCGTTATGCATGCACACTTGCAAGTTGGAGAGACGAATCTCATGTTCAGTGATACGTACGAAGGCATGCCTTATCAGTCAGGCAATGCGATTCAGATGGCCATCCATCCCACAGAAGAGGCTAGGGCTAGAGAAATCTTCGCCGCTTTGGAAGACGGTGGACAAGTCATTATGCCCCTTCAAAAGACAGATTGGAGCCCCTTGTATGGGCAAGTAAAGGATAAGTTCGGCATCACTTTCCAAGTGAATGTCCCAGGAGAGCAGCCACAGTATTAAAATACTAGAGAAAAGGATTGATTTTAATGGAAAAGATTACTCCATTCTTAATGTTTCAAGGTGGCAAGGCGGAAGAAGCGATGAATTATTACACATCACTCATCGAGGATTCAGAAATTACGAGCATCTCTCGCTACGGAGCAAATGAATCTGGAGATGAAGGAACAGTCATGCAAGCGACCTTTTCCTTAAAAGGACAAGAATTTATGTGCATTGATAGTAATCTGAAGCATGCATTTTCCTTTACCCCCTCGTTTTCCATCTATATCACTTGTGATTCCGAAAAGGAAATCGATCATCTTTATGAGAAGCTTATGACAGACGGACAAGCACTTATGCCGTTAGGTGATTACGGTTTTAGTCAGAAATTTGGCTGGATAAATGATCAGTTCGGTGTCTCATGGCAACTTAATCTTCCAAAATAAGTACAGTGAACGTGTACTGGTGATTTTGGGCTATATGACAAAAAGCATGTATTGATTTCCTTCCTAATCAGAAAATCGATACATGCTTTAAAAGCTTTTTCAAGGTTAATTTTAAAACTTACCTCTTCTATTCAAATGGGGGGACATAACTTTCAAGTATTGAGATGACTACTTAGGTCTTTCAATAGAAAAAATATCACCAATTGCCGCATAATCAGCGCCTGCTAAGCGACTAACCGCATTTAAGCTTCTAGGGTCAATTCTTCCATCTTCATAAATTACTTCATCCACATGAAACCGCACAACTTCTCCAATAAACAAATCACTACCTGGTCCTTCTCCACCTAGTGGAATTGCTTGGACAAGTCTGCATTCCATTCGAACTTTCGCTTCCTTCACGCCCGGTACAGATACATTTTCACTTTGTACAAGCGTAAGATTCGCCAACTCGATTTCACTTTCGGTTGCAGGTATAGAGGCTGCCGTTTCATTGATTTTGGCCACATTGTCTTCATCCACAATATGCACCACAAATTGACGATTACTATAAATATTTTGAGCAGTGTCTTTTAAGTGTTCGCTAGGTCTTTGGATAGCAAGTGAAACCATCGGTGGGTTTGATGAAACAATATTGAAGTAGCTAAAGGGTGCACCATTCACAATACCATCCTCAGATTGTGTCGTAACAAAGGCAATAGGTCTAGGAATGATAGAGCCAATGAGCAGTTTATAATTATCCCGTTCACTATTTTTTTGAGGATCAATGGAAATCAATTTCATCAGCTCCCTTATTTAATCAATTGGACGCACTTGAATTGGAATCAGCGAATTAACCAATTGCTCACGTTGTTGTTCATATTGAGCAGGTAACATCAAGCGAGTTCCCATTGTTTCAGCCGTTTCGTCATGTGCGAACCCTGGTGGATCTGTTGCGATTTCAAATAGGATTTCGCCAGCTTCACGGAAATACAGCGCATTGAAATAATTACGATCCTTCACTTCCGTTACATGTTGACCATGGTTCATGGCATGTTGTTGCCATTCAAGATGATCTGCGTCATCTTTTGCCCGCCATGCAATATGGTGAACGGTACCTACACCCATCAAGCCAGAAACACCCTTGACCATTTTTAAATCGATGATATTACCAATATCCGCTGGAGCTTTATAACGTGTATAATCTCCTTCAGTTCCAACCAATTCAAGCCCCATTACATTCGTTAATGTTTCAGCAGTCTCTTCAGGTCTACTTGAATAAAGTGTTGCACCACCGAATCCCTTAATAGCGACTTCTGGTGTTACGCCGCCAAATATCCAGTTATTTTGTTCACCTTCTGCACGTTCAACAAGTTCCAAGTGTAGGCCATGCGGATCATCAAATTGAATCACCTGTTCTCCAAAACGCTCTGCTTTCTTAAATGGAATCGCAAGTGTTGCAAGACGGTTGACCCAAAAACTTAATGCGCCAGTTGGGACTGCATACGTTGTCACGCCAACTTGTCCATCTCCAATTCGTCCTTGATAGGCATCTGCCCAAGGGAAAAATGTAATAATGGTGCCTGGCTTTCCTCCCCCATCTCCAAAATAGAGATGATAAGTGCCAGGATCATCAAAGTTAACGGTTTGTTTCACTAAACGTAAACCTAGTACTCCTGCATAAAAATCAATATTTTCCTGTGGATGACCAACGATTGCCGTAATATGGTGAATACCTGCTGTTTGTTTTGTCATTATGATTTCCTCCTCTTTTGAATGAGCTTCATAAATTCTGAGAAAAACCATCAATCTACTTAATAACGCTTTGCTCAAAATTTATTAACGTCACAAAATGTGCATAGGCACATTTTGTGACGCATAGAAATGCTAAAATTATTTACGTACTGTATTTAATGCAGTTGTCCAAGGAATCACTTGGTCTAGCATTTGATTTACTGAATCCGCCTGTACAGCAGCTGGTTTGAAGTCTGTACCATTTTCGAAGTCTGTAAATAATGATAGTGCCGGATGTACACGAACATGTGCGACAAGTAGTTCACTTAGAATACCACGTAAATGTTCTGTTGCACGAGCCCCGCCTACTGAGCCGTATGATACAATACCCGCTGCTTTGTTGTTCCACTCTTCACGTAAGTAATCTAATGCATTTTTTAGTGCTCCTGTAATAGAGTGATTGTATTCTTGAACGATGAATACGAATCCATCTTGTTCTGCAACAATTTCTGACCATGCTGCTGCACCTGATGCGTCTCCGCCTGCTTCGCCCAGAAGTGGCAATTTGTAATCTGCGATATCGATAATCGTGTAGTTTGCGTCCCCACGTTTATCTGCTAATTCTTTTACCCATGCCCCTACTTGGGGACTTACGCGTCCATCACGTGTTGATCCTAAAATAATCCCTATATTTGATTTCGTCATTGTCATTTCCTCCTCTTGTTGTTTTCCAAATAATTTATTAAAAAAAACCATTTTCTACTTTTCCTCCTCGCAAGTATCCTTTTCTACGAACAGTGGTAATCGACCTTATCAGCGACAAGACCTTCCCGACTGTTATTTTTCAGAACCAAAATATCTTGAATTCGAGATATATACCCAAAAAAAATTTTATATAGTATAAATTGAAACAAAGATTTCCTTCAACAGCGCTCGACGCTTGAGGATGCCTCCCGCAATAAGCCAGTTAAGCGCCTTCGCTGGAGATTAGATGAAAATCATAAGTTCAACATATGAAACAGCTTTCAACTTTCTTGAAACTAGTTCCGATTGTATCAACCGTCTATAACATCAAGTTTTAGCTATCTCGAATTAAACTATCTCGAATTCGAGATAAATATAACATAGGTACACGATAGCTGTCAATATTTTTTATCGACAGTTTGTATTATATCTCCATAAATTTATATGTACATAACTAGAAATACTTATCCTTATTCATATTTTTCAAGGTTATCCGATGATAATATAGTTTGCACTTAAATATGAAGATGCACATAAACAGATAGATAACCTGTGTTTATGTGCAATTTAAAATGTTTGGGTACCGGTGGTCGACCCCCTATTTTTTAGACAGCACATAATTGTGCATTAACTTGCTTTATTTTTGACGTTTAGAAAAGAGACCGGCGTTAAATAACCCAGTCGTTTTTGACTGCATTTTTCATTAAAGTATGTAATAAATTTAGATAGATCTTCAATCACCTGTTCGGCCGAATTTACCGAGAAAAGATGCGGGAATTCGGTCTTCAGGTGTGAAAAGAAACTTTCAATTACCGCATCATCCCAACAGTTTGCTTTTCGTGACATACTAGGGATAAACTCTAATTCTTTTGATAGCTTGTAATGATCGTAAGAACGATAGACACTTCCCTGATCCGAATGGATAATTACATTCTTCAAATCGGTTAAACCTCTCGTTTCCATCGCTGTGCGAATGGTCTCATCAATCAACGCAGTATTCGGGCTGTCACTGACGACAAACGCAATAATCTCGCGGTTATAAAGGTCCATAAGTGCTGAAATATAAAATTTCACGTTTTTGACGATTAGCTCGGACATATCCGTTACCCATCTGCGATTCGGTAGCGTGGCATTAAAATCGCGGTCAAGAAGGTTGGGGTATACATAGCCCGCACTTTTGGTTTTCTCTTCTTTTTTTGATTTCACACCCCGAATTCGGGACTTAAGATTCATTTCCTTCATTAGTCTCGCTACACGCTTATGGTTGACAATATGGTCTCGCGTACGCAGTTCTCCTGCGATGCGTTTTGCGCCATAAGTTCCGCCATTTTCGTTAAATAGATTTTGAATAGCAGCCATATCTTTCAGATCTCTTTCCGAGGATTCTTTCAGCGGCCGCTTTAGATAGGCATAATATCCGCTGCGAGAAACGCCAATTACATGACATAGCTGTTCAACTGTATAATCCTTTCTCAAGGCTGATACGGCTTCGTATCCTTTTACTTTTCGCTCTCCTTGAGAAAGGCGTGGAACTTTTTTAGGATTTCAATCTCTACTAACTGCTCGTTGTATTTCTTTTCAATTTTTTTCAGGCGTTCGAGCTCTGTTGCTTCATCTAGTAGGATCGCTTTAGGTGTTGGACGAAGTCCATTCTCTCCCTTTTCTCTATATATTTTCATCCAATTGGTAATGGAATTAATATGGATATCTAACTCGGAAGCAACGTCTTTTTTATGACGTCCTTTTTCCAATACTTCTTGAACGGCATATAATTTTTGTTCGAATGAAAGCTGTCTTTTTCGTTTTTTCTCATTCATCATTTTGTCGATCCCCCTCGAACAGGATTGTTATAAAATTATAACATGGCGTATGTCCATTATAAGGGGGTCGACCACAGGCACCCAAACAAACACGTTAGTTCAAATTAACATGTCTGTTCAAACTTTCACACTTCATAAGTGACTCCATTAAAGAAGTACACACTTATTCCCCAGCTTACTTCCCCTATTATCAGATCTCATTAGAAAACCTCCCTCATTTATGCGATAATAGCAGAACTAGCGTTTCTATTATCGAAACCAAAGAGGTGTTGTTATGAAAACAGTTATCCTATTATGTGGATGATTAAGGTCAATCAACGTTCAAGTTTAATAGAAAAGCGTTGAATCCTTTATCAGGCAAGAAAAGTAGACCATATTTACGTTAGACTTTTTAATAAAAATAGTCGAACATGAAAAGTCCGCTTCAGCAAAAAAAGCTAGTTGGAAAAAGATCCTTCGGCGCTCATTTTTCATAAAAAGATATTAATTTTTTAGTTACAATAAAAAAAGTTACTTTTAGATTTGACCCTTACGCAACGTAATGATTTATAGTGAAGTTACCAATAAGAAGAAAGGAACCAGTTTTAAGTGATAAAGTAATTGGTTTGCTAAGGATTAGTATAGAAGGAACCCATTTTGATTAATATTTGTTCAAAATGGGTTCTTTACGTTTGCAGCTAATTCAATCTAAGCAGGAACTTTTTGTTCAAACTTTATTCCAAACCAACAGTTCGCGGCAGTATCTGTGCAAAGCAAGGCATGTAGGGGAGGAACTCATCAGTCTCATGTCAATTTCTTCTGTATGTACAGCCATTACTTAATCCAAAGCTTCCTAAAATCTACATAGCCAAACGATTCAAATTGAATATCCTTAATCATTGGATGGAAAGTTCGATTTTTAATAGGATGATATAAATATAAAAACAATGTCTCTTGGTGAATAAAACGTTCAGCCTCGTCGATCCAAGCTTCCCTGGTCTTCCAGTCTGTTGCTTGCTTTATTTTTTCAAAATATACATTTAAATTTTCCAAGTAAGTCTCCGATAAGAAGCGATTAAAGATTAGAGCCTTGTTTAAAAAGGCACCCAAAAAAGATAAGTGATGATCCGTTGAAGCAACCTCACCCATGAATAATAAATCTGCTTCTTCAAGCGAAGGGTCATAGTATTCCGTCAATGTGTAGGTTTTAATCTCTAATCGCAGCCCGACTTTGCTCGCTTCTTGTTTGAACCACTCACCTTCTTCGATGGAGTTTTGTCTTTCTAACGTATAGACGTGAATCAATTCTCCTTGATATCCTGCTTCTTCTAGTAATAATTTAACACGATGAAAATCTTTTTGTTGGTGTTTAGACTTCCAAAAAAAGTAACTGGATGCTACTTGTAGATTACTCCGTCCTAAATCAGCCCATAGTTTCTTTATATCCATGAGATGATAAATTGCTTTCCGAAACGATGCCTGATGAACAATAGTATTGCGATTAAAATTGAACGCTAAAAAGCGAAAACCTACTTCAATATCTTGTTTATGTTGGTAGACTGTATTTATTTCGTTATGATGATCTACTTCATACATGGTTGAATGGGTTGTTTCAATTGGTACACGATACATTTCAATTTCATCTAATAATGATCTAGTAAGAAAGTAATTGTCAAATGCTTGGAGAATTAGTAAGGTATCAGTCCGTTTCTTAATCTGAAAAGGACCTGTTCCGATCCATTTATTTTCGTCAAATGGTTCATTTTTTGGCAAGATGACAAGGTTATGAGAACTAAGAAATCTTGGGAACAATGCATTTGGTCTGCCTAGCTTGAAACGAATAGTGAAGGGAGAAAGACATTCTATTTGTTCGATATCCTCCACAAGCCAAAAATGGGATGATGAACTTGTCCGAAATCGTTTGAACGTATAGCTTACATCCTCACTCGTCAATACTTGCTGATTATGGAAGCGGACTCCTTTTCTTAAGTAAAAGGTCCAAATTCTCCCATCATTGCTACTTTCCCAGTAGTGTGCTAGATGGGGCTTCAGTAAATCATGTTCTTGATCATAGGTTATGAGTGTATCCCCGAGTTGATGAATGATAAATGTCTCAAGGGTAATGGAGGCATATAATGGATCAAGAGTCGTTAATTCCCTAGTCAGGGCAGTTCGTAACACATCCCTTGGTTGTTCGGATGAATGAATGCCAAATAGACTTTGAACTTCTTTCGAGACATTGGCTATCCACGTTCTCGGAATAGGAAGTTGCAATAATAAAATAACATCTTCTAATTGATCGCATTGTACAAGGTGCCGAACGGCATCCTCTATTTCTTGCTGGAAAGGGCGGTGAAACATAATGCATGATGGATTCCCCCTCCCTTTGCCGGGAGTATAGATCAGTTTCCCTTCCTCCGCAAATTGTTTAAGCCTACGTTTAACGCTTTTTTGTGTACAAAACCACAAACTCCCCAACTCGTTAAGTTTAAATTCAGCAGTCAGCTGTTCTTCTCTTGGATATAAAAAAGTCCTCATTTGAAAATAGTTATGATTCTTCATATACATTCTCCTGGCATCTATTGCAAAGCAAATATTCTATATTTTTTTCGGATGGTAAAAGGGGACAAATGTGATCACATTATACCCTTTTTTTCCGCTTTTGAACAAAGGATAATGAATGTGGAGGTGGAAATTTTGTTCAAAGATCTACATCGTAATATTAAAATAAGAATCTATACATCTTTTTTGAGCCGGGTTGTTGGTTCAATGGTCTTTCCGTTTATGGCCATTTATTTCGCTAAGGAATTGAATGTTGTCTATGCAGGGATCCTTCTACTGATTCAAGTGATCGTTCAATTTATCGCAGGCTTATACGGAGGTTACTTAGCCGATTCAATGGGCAGAAAAAAAATGATGGTTATCGGGGAATGGATGAAAGTGCTGGCATTTGCGGGCATGATTTTAGCCAACTCACCGTTGTTCACTTCTGCATGGATTACATTTTTAATGCTGTTGGCCATGAGTATCTCTTCTGGCTTCATTAATCCTGCAGCTGAAGCAATGTTGATTGATGTCAGCACAAAAGAAAACAGAGCATTGATGTATTCCATTAATTATTGGGCTGTGAATCTATCCATTATGCTCGGTTTAATTATTGGCGGTTGGTTTTTCGAAACACACTTTTTTGAGCTGTTAATTTCATTAATGCTCATTTCTTTTGTGACATTATGGATGACAAAGGCGTTAATCCAAGAAACTTATATCGCTGCACCTGCCAAGGAAGTAGAGAAATCATTTGGGCTGAAACCGATTATCCAAAGCTATCAATCCGTCATTCGCGATATGCCCTTTGTGCTGTTTACACTAGGAGGTATTGCCATCCTTTCGATCGAATTCCAACGTAACAATTTCATCGCAATAAGATTGGAAGACGAAATTCACACACGAGTCATCCCGTTATTGGGGGGGACGAATATCACATTGAATGGAGTAAAGCTATTAAGTTTATTAACGGTGGAAAATACCTTGATAATTGTATTATTTACTACCCTCTTTACAAAATGGCTAAAAACCAAGTCTGAACAAGCAATAATGTATTCAGGATTTTTATTATTCGGGTTAGGCTACTCGGTCCTAGCTTTCTCAAATAATCCAGCTATTCTGTTTGCTGCTGTTGCTGTGCTTTCAATCGGTGAATTGATGTACGTGCCTACAAGGCAATCCTTACTTGCTGAAATTGTGGACGACTCTCGCCGAGGGGTTTACATGGCTTTTAATGGATTTGTTTTTCAGATTGGGAAAATATTTGGTGTTCTCGGAATTATGGCAGGGGAAATTTTGAATGGAATCGGAATGGGGATTCTGTATGTTTTATTCGCTTTTCTTGGAATGGTCTTTACTCGAATGGCTATCATGAAGCGTGATCGAAAAAAACAAGTGATATTAACTTCTAATATGGAAGCCTAGAATAAATTATTTTGTACAATTCTAAAAATAAGTAAAGTTTTTGGGAATGAAACACGCTTATTGTTAAGTAAAAAATATTGATTATCGAGGAGAAAAATATGAATATATCTGAGAGATGGAATGATGTAGATCTTTATTTTAGCGCTAAACTTCACACGTCAGATCCTATTATGGATCTGATCTTGAAAACAAATTCAGAGGCGGGTTTGCCTGCTATTGATGTCGCTCCAAATCAAGGTAAATTCCTTTATTTACTTGCAAAGCTTAAAGAAGCAAAAAATATTTTAGAAATTGGGACTCTTGGCGGCTATAGTAGTGTTTGGCTTGGACGTGCATTACCAGATGATGGGCACCTAATCACACTTGAATTTGATGACAAGCATGCAAAAGTGGCTAAAGAAAACGTAAGAAAGGCGGGATTAGAAAAGAAAATTGAAGTAATTGTAGGACCAGCACTCGAAACATTGCCGACCCTTAAAGAAAAAGGATTTTCTAACTTTGATTTCATCTTTATTGATGCTGATAAACCAAACAACCCTCAATATTTGAAATGGGCATTAGAACTTTCCAGACCAGGAACAGTTATCATTGGGGATAATGTGGTTCGCAATGGACATATCATTGATGATTGCGACGATTTAAGTGTGCAGGGTGTTCGTCAATTTATCGATTTATTATCTGAAGAATCGCGTATTGATTCGACAGCTATTCAAACGGTAGGGAGCAAAGGATATGATGGATTTGTTCTAGGAATTGTAAAAAATGCATGAGAATATCTCCTACTAAGGAACATGTTTTATAAGGAACTTGAGCCCCCTTGTTCAACGGGAGCTTTAATGAAGAAAACTCACAGTAATGATCAAACTTTTTTATAAAAAATTAATTCAACTGAAAGTATAAAGAACGTGTTTTAATTAATCTTTTTTTCAAAACACGTTCTATCTTTTTGTTCGTTTATCAAGGTATTTAGCATCATTTTAATCAAACTTTATTACAAACCAACAAGTATGAGAACTTGCAAAGTTAACAGGATTAACAGTAAATATCAATAGTAAAGTGGAGAAAATATTATGACAGCAACCTCTTTACTTTGACTACATGTCTTCAGAGTTGTCATAATTAAATCATTTATTTTATGACAACAGGTAAAAAGAACGAGAGATCAAGTTGCATTTATACTGCTTTTTAAGGTCTTTATTTTAAGTTATATACAAAAACCATGCTTTGACATCGTCTAAAGCATGGTAACTATTTAAACTAATATCAAACTGCTAAGTTGATTTTTTAGTTCATCTACTTATTGAATTCATTAACTGGAAGAAGTATTCAGGTTTATGAGTCTTATTTAGATTATACCATGAATGCAATGTATCTGGTTCAAATACATCTAATTTCTTCATTACTTCCATTGCAAATTCCAGAGGTGCTACTCCTGATGCAGTAATCAAATTCTCACCAGACACTGCAGGTTCCATCTCATAAAATTTTTCTCCCTTATAATTAGGACAGACCATTTTAATATACTCCAAGTCATTGCTTGTATGCTTTCTAGAATCGAGATATCCAACATTCGCTAGTCCCTCAGTTGCACCACAAATTGCAGCAACAATTGTGCCAAGCTTTAAAGCCTCGCCAATTTTTCTCAAAATAGGTTGATGAATAACTTCTCCCCAAGTATTCCCTCCAGGTAAAATTATAAGATCTGTGCCCTCAAGAATACACTCATCAAGGGAAATATCTGGTTTTATGCTCAGTCCTCCCATTGTAGTAATGATTTCTTTATTAGCTCCTACTGTAATTACTTTTAAAGGTGCTAAATCTTTTTTGAAATATCTTCCTGAGTTTAGTTCAGCAATTAAATATCCATATTCCCAGTCCGACATTGTATTAAATACATAAAGAAAAACTTTTTTTGTTTGCATCCAATAACACTCCAATCACATTTAATATAGCCAAATATAACATAACTTCCCTGACACCTAGCGTCAGGGAAGTTATCAAATTTGATGAAATTCTATTAAATCCGACAAAACTTCAACCAGCCTCTTCTTAAGACTGATTGGCTCAATAACTTTAATAGATTTATTGTACGGTAAAAGTAAATAAGGTACATATGTATGTATCACATCTTTTTCAAGAAGAAAAACTGCTTGATTTGAAGTCCGTTCTTGTAAATAATGTTCTAAAAACCAATGTTGGCAAATATCACCCAATGCCCTTTTATCTCCACTAATCACTAAAGAAATAATCCCTTCCTTATCTTCCATAGTTGGAACAAGGTTTTTCATAAAAAAGTCACGTGCTGAAAAATTTTCTGGCCGGTTAAACTTATTTTCGGTTAGCGTTAGACTTTCAATTCGATCTACCCTAAAACTACGGATATCATTCCTAAGATGACAAAATCCAATCACATACCACTTATTATTCCAATAGATAATTCTGTACAGATCCACCAATCTATACTTTGATTGCTCTTCGCCACTTTTATGGTATAGAATTTTTACAGAGTATCCGTCTGCTACAGCCTGCTCCAACTCATTCAAAAAAGGTTCCATATCGAGGGAACTTAATCGACTTATTACTTCAAGACTGGTTAAATGTTGAGTTATCTTTGTTTCCTGCTCTTGATTCGAATGTTTTCTTAGCTTTGAAATAGCCTTATTTAGTGCTTCACCTCCATAATACCCGGCTTCTTCTGCAAAAATAGCAGCGTGAAATAGCGAGGTTTTCTCCTCAAAATCAAAAAAAAGAGGAGCTTCAATACAATTGTTCAACAAAGTGTATCCACCGTTATGTCCTGCGTCTGAAATTATAGGTACACCACTTATTGAAAGTGTATCAATATAACGATACACAGTCCTTATATTCATCTCTAACCTTTCCGAAATTTGTTTTGCAGTAATCTTTTCACCTGAACTAAGCATCCACAGAATTGCTAGTAAATTATCAGTTTTAGCCATAGAAATCCGCCCCTATATGGAATTTATTATCCACTATATAAGTTTATGTCCTTTGAGTCAATTTCATAATCAACTCAGCTAGGTGACTGGTACCATGAAAAACAGTTCACCACATTTATTCATAAAATACATATTCCCTACCCCATCGGCTTTATTTATTATTCTCTGTACTTTCCTCCCCAAGTAACTCGAATTAGAAAACCGCTGTAAGAAACGAGATAGGAATATTTATTTTTCAATATAAACTCTAGAACACCTTCCCCTAACTATGCATTTGGAAACCACCTCCGTATATGCGATAATTCAACTATAAGAACTACTGTTTCATCTCAAAAGAAATGAGGTGTGGTCATGAAACCAGTAATACTTGCTGAAAAACCATCCCAAGCCAAAGCCTACGCTGAAGCTTTTACCGTGAAAAGCCGACAAAAAACACATATTGAGTTAGCGCAAAGCCAGCTGTTTCCACATGGCGCCATCATCACATGGGGCATCGGCCATCTTGTGGAGTTAAAAGAACCGAAAGCGTATGACAAAAAGTGGACGCGCTGGACGCTTAATAGTTTACCGATTTTACCGGAGCGCTACGAATTTCAAGTTGCCAAGGGAAAGTATGCGCAGTTTCAGGCTGTGAAGAAGTTCATACTTGCTGCAGACGTCGTCATTAATGCCTGTGACGTGGATCGCGAAGGATCGAATATCTTCTATAGTATTTACAACCAAACAGGTGCGAGAGGACAAACGATCAAACGACTGTGGATCAATTCGCTTGAAGTCGATGAAGTACGCAAGGGTTTTTCGAATCTGCATGATAACCGCAAAGATTTACTAATGTATGAGGAAGCGAAAGCCCGCCAGATTAGCGATTGGATTGTGGGGATGAACGGCTCTCGACTTTATTCACTGCTTCTGAAGGAACGTGGCGTTAAAGATGTCTTTTCGATTGGACGCGTTCAATCGCCAACAGTTTACTTAATTTATCAACGTCAAAGAGAAATTGAGACATTTGTTTCTGAACCGTTTTTTGAAATTGAAGGGACTTTTACGGCTGCTAATGGAACATATAAAGGAAAAGCGAAGGCCAAGGAACCGAAGCGGGAAAATATTCGGGAGCTGCTGGCGAAGCATAATATCCATCCGAAATCACCTGGGACGATTACCTCTGTAGAAAAAATCGATAAACGTACACCGCCGCCACAGTTGCATTCCCTATCAACGCTACAAGCGACAGCGAACCGTTTATGGAAAACGAGTCCTGCAGATGTCTTGAAAATCATGCAAGGGTTATATGAAAAGAAGATTGTCACGTATCCACGGACGGATTCTCGCCATATTACGCCAAGTGAATTCACCTATCTAGCAGATCAGGTCAGTGAATACCAACAGCTCATCAATCATCCCTTCCCTGTCGAGTCACTCGCACCGAAAAAGCGTTATGTCGACAGTTCGAAGGTTCAGGAACACTATGCTATCATTCCGACGAAAAAAATCCCGTCACAAGCGGTGCTTGGCAGGTTGTCGAATATTGAGCGTAACTTATACGAGGAGGTCGTTCGCACGACACTCGCCATGTTCCATACCGACTATCTGTATACGGAAACGAAAGTAACGACGGACGTCAATGGACTCCCCTTCTTCACAGTTGGTAAGACTGAACGAGATAAAGGATGGAAAGCGTTATTCGTTCGTTCATCTGCCAAAGAACAAGACAAGGACGAGCCTTCATTGCCCCCACTCATGCTACATGAACCCGTTGATAGTGACATTGGCATTAAAGAAGGCAAAACGATGCCGCCTAAACCATATACGGAAGGTCAGCTCATCGCTATGATGAAAACTTGTGGGAAGCTCGTTGGGGATAAAGAAGAAACGGAAATCCTAAAAGAAGTCGAAGGACTCGGTACAGAAGCAACGCGAAGCGGCATCATCGAAACGATCAAACGCCATGGCTATATTAATGTAACAAAAAACATCGTATCCATTACCGATAAAGGGCGTATTCTCAGTCAAGCCATTGAAGGAAACTTGCTCGCAAGCCCATCAATGACTGCCAAATGGGAAGCGTATTTACGTAAAATCGGCAATGGCGAAGGAACGCAGGAGCGTTTTCTCGGCAGCATCGCCAAGTTCATCCATAGCCTATTGGAAGAAGTACCGAGCCAATTAAACGCCAAGCCAATCGATGCCAAACTCGCCGCCAATGTAGTTGGCAAGGCAACTACTCGACGAACATCCTATAAAGCGGTGGAAGTTGCCCCATGCCCTGCATGTAAAGGAGGCACGATTATCGCGCGCAAAGATTTCTACGGCTGCAGTGCTTATAAGAGTGGCTGCAAGCAAACATTCCCCGGTATCTTTTTAAAGAAAAAGCTTACACCTAGTCAGGTTAAGTTACTCTGCACAAAAGGAAAAACAAATGTCATTAAAGGCTTTACCGCAAATAATGGACAGAAATTCGATGCACGGCTGGCGCTTGTCAATGGCAAGATTAACTTGGATTTTATAGAGAAATAAGAATTAAGGAGAGGCAATGCCCTCTCCTTTTTAGTTTCTCCATTTTTAGTGTATGATTAGAAAATGCTATAAACAGAAGGAGTTTTTGTATTATGAAAGACCATCAAGAACCAAAGAAATATGAGTATTTGTCGGAGAACCCGAATGCCAAGGTTTTGCCGATTATGCTCTCACTTATTATTGGAGCATTTTTTGCGATATTAAACGAAACGCTATTGAATATTGCACTCGTCACCTTAATGGATGAGTTCTCCATTTCGTTAACAACTGTGCAGTGGATGGCAACAGGATTCATGCTTGTAATGGCGATTGTTATCCCGATATCCGCCTTGTTACTCCAATGGTATACGACTCGACAATTATTTTTAACGACGATGATTGTGTTCACCATTGGAACTATAATTAGTGCGAGTGCACCAACATTCGCAGTTTTATTAATTGGGCGATTGACCCAAGCGGTCGGAACAGGATTATTAATGCCAATCATCTTCAATGTGTTTCTACTTATCTATCCTCCTCACAAACGTGGGAAAATCATGGGCTTAGTAGGGCTCGTCATTATGTTTGCACCTGCGATTGGGCCAACGCTTTCTGGTGTCATTGTTGAATACTTAGGATGGCGCTACTTGTTTATTCTTGTTATTCCATTTGCGATATTCTCCATTTTATTTGCTTACAAATATTTGATTAACGTTTCCGAAGTAACGAAGCCAAAGATTGATGTACTCTCCATTATTTTCTCTACAATTGGTTTTGGATCTATCGTTTATGGTTTTAGTTCTTCAGGATCAAGTCCAGATGGATTTTTGGATACGACTGTTTTAATTACGATTGTTGCTGGAATTCTCGGGATTGTGTTATTCGTCATTAGACAATTAAAGCTTGATGAACCTGTCATGGATTTACGGGTATTCAAATACCCGATGTTTACACATGCCGTTTTGATGTTTTTAATCATTATTATGGCGATGTTCGCTTCAGAGATTATTTTACCGATTTATATGCAAGGTCCTTTGGCGTTGAGTGCAGCTACAGCGGGTCTGGTACTCTTACCAGGGAGTATTCTGAATGGGATTATGTCACCATTCATGGGGCATCTTTTTGACAAGTTCGGTCCTAGAGTCTTGATGATTCCAGCATCCCTTGTGTTAAGCGGAACGATGTTTATGATGAGCAGATTGACAGCTGACACTGCTTTATGGATTGTCATTCTTGGCTATATTTTATTAATGTTAGCTGTTTCGGCCATCATGATGCCTGCTGAGACAAATGGTTTAAATCAGTTGCCTAAACGACTGTACCCGCATGGAACTGCGGTTATGTCGACCTTACAACCTGTTGCTGGTGCGATTGGTGTATCTGTGTTTATTAGTATTATGAACGCTCGACAACTTAAATTTTTAGAACAATCCGCTACACCAAATGATCCCGCAACAATTGTCGAAGCGATGGTAGCGGGCGTTGAAATGGTCTATTTCATCGCATTTGCCATATCGATTGTAGCCGTGATCTTAGCATTTATGGTGTATCGTGCGAAGCCAAGTAAAGAGGATGAAATGGCTGTAGAAGAGGAATAAATGAAAAGTCACTTCCTATGTTTCAATCAGGAAGTGACTTTTTCAATTTCATTTATTTAATATCTAATCTTGCATCAGGTGTAAGCGTTGGACTATCCACACTTTTCTGTTTTTTCGAGATACCTTTAGGCACTTTCTCCTTCACTTCCTTTACCGATGCAACTTGTTGTTGCTCAAGCAAGATTGAATCATAATCTGCTCGAATCCATTTGACGAAAGAAGCAATCATCAAAAACATGATGAAGACTAATGGCAGGGCAGTAATGATTGATAATGTTTGAAGTGCTTCCAAACCATCACCATACATCAGCACGATAGAGATACTTGTCAAAACAATTCCCCAAAATACGCGGTACCAGCGAGCCGGTTCTTCTCCCTCTTTCAAATTAATAGAGGCAACATCTGATAATGTGTATGCTGCAGAGTTCACCGTTGTCGCAAGAAAAATAGCTGCAACGAGCAAGAAGAGAACCATCACAACGCCACCTAGTGGAAGTGCTTGTAAAGAGGCAAGAATCGCCGCAGGTGCGCCTTCATTTTGCAAAATATCGAGCACTGGGACAACGCCCGTTATTTCGAAGAACATGCTTGTATTCCCGAAGATTGCAAATGCCAACCAACAGCCTAGCGTTCCACCGATTAATTGGCCTACAATAAGCTCTTTAATCGTTCTACCTTTTGAAATACGTGCAGCAAACATGCCTGTGAAAGGTGCGTAAGAGAACCACCAACCCCAGTAGAACAATGTCCATGATTCACTAAATCCTGACTGTCCAACAGGATCCGTATAAAGGCTCATTCTGAAAAAGTTCTGTAACAATACCCCTACACTATCTGAGAAACTAGAGATAATAAATACAGTTGGTCCAAATATAAAGATGAACACCGCAATAATCAAATAAAGGTACAGATTCCAGTCACTAAGAAGCTTCAATCCTTTTTTCAATCCAAAGTATAGGCAAATCGAAAAGAAAATCGTCAGTGCAATCATAATACCCAAATTCAATGTAAGCGTTTTCTCCACACCGAACATTGAATGGATTCCTTCAGCCAATAATGGTGTTCCAAGTGCTAATGAAGTACCGATTCCACCAATCAATCCAAACATAAAACAAACATCAATTACTTTTCCAAGTGCTCCGTCCGCCTTGTCTCCAATAATACCGCGGCACGCTGTACTCAGTCGGAAGTTTTTCTGTTTTTTTATGTACACTGCATATGCAATTGGAATGGAGGGCAAACAGTAAATCGCCCAAGCCGAGAAGCCCCAATGGAACATACCATAAGCGGGTGCGAAACTAGCAGCCTCTACACTTAACGGCTCTAAACCGTAAGGAGGGCTTGTATAGTAGTAACCCCACTCAATAATTCCCCAATACATAATACCTGAACCAATCCCAGCAGTAAAAATGAGCGCAAGCCAACTAAACGTGGAGAATTCAGGTTTTCCTTCACCTAGCTTTACTTTCCCATACTTACTAAAAGCTAACCAAATTAAAAAACCGAATATACCGATACATGCCCATAAATAGAGCGATCCGAAGTTCGTAGTGACTGCATTCAACACCGTTTTTAAAAAGGCAGTTCCCTTTTCCGGATTAATCAGTATTGGAACAATCAATAACGCTACCAAAGTCAATGCTATCGTTAAAATCTGTTTATCAATCGTATTGGTCCTCATGGACTCCCCCCAATTTAAATTCTACCCCCTTGACATATCCTCGAATATTCCAAAAACCAAAGTTGGAATATTCGAGGATATTTTCAAGAAAAGTGCAAACTACCTTCTGATCTTCTAAAAAAAGCCTATCGGTGTTATCTCCATAACACCGACAGACCTTGCTCATACATGCGTAGGCAGTAAGTTTGCTATCAGATCGACTAGGCGATCACCTACTTCAGATGTGGAAGCCGTCCCTCTCATGTCGGGTGTCAGTGTTTGATCTTCCACTAGTAGTTGTTCAATTGCATCTATGACCACTCTACCATGTTGTTCATAGCCGAAATGATCAAGTAGCTGACTAGCAGACCAAATCGATGCAAGCGGATTCCCAATTCCTTGACCTGCAATATCAGGTGCCGAGCCATGAACAGGCTCAAACATCGACGGGAACGTTCTTTCAGGATTCACATTCGCTCCTGCCGCAAGCCCGATTCCTCCGGCTAACGCTGCACCTACATCTGTTAAAATGTCACCAAACAAGTTGGAGGTGACCACAACTTCAAACCGTTTCGGATCTGTGATCATTAGCATTGCCGCCGCATCTACAAGATAAGATGCTATCTTGACATCTGGGTAATCTGCACTTACTTCTTCAAATACCTGATCCCAGAAGACCATTGAATAATTTAGCGCATTCGCTTTACTAATGCTCGTTAAGCTACGCCCTTGTTTTCGCGCCGTTTCAAATGCATAGCGGATGATTCGCTCAGTTCCTTTACGAGAAAAGACGCCATTTTGCAAAACGACTTCATTCTCTTGACCTTTGAATAACCAATCACCTGCACCTGAGTATTCGCCCTCCGTATTTTCACGGATAAACAGCATATCAATGTCCTCACGTTTGACGTCTGCTAACGGACAATGCGCGCCTTCTAATAGCTTGATCGGACGAATATTGACGTATTGATCGAACTCTTTACGGATGATTAGCAATAGGTCCCATAAAGAGATGTGATCAGGAACGCCTGGGAATCCAACAGCTCCCAAGTAAATGGCGTCAAACGCTTTGAGCTGTTCAATCCCATCTTCCGCCATCATTCTGCCGTGCTTCGTATAGTATTCACAGCCCCATGGAAAGTGCGTGAAATCAAACTGAAAACCACCATCTAACGCAGCAATCTTATTTAATACTTTAATCCCTTCGCCAATCACTTCAGGACCAATCCCGTCGCCGGCGATGACAGCAATTTTATATGTTTTCATAGTAGACTCCTTTACGCCTGATTCCAGACCACTAACTTCATTTCCGTCATTTCTTCCACTGCGTACTTAATGCCTTCGCGACCCGTTCCACTCTCTTTTACGCCGCCATATGGCATTTGGTCAACTCGGAATGTTGGAACATCGTTAATGATCACGCCACCCACATGCAGACTTTTAGATGCATGCAAAGCCGTTTTCACATTATTTGTATAGATACCTGCTTGCAGACCAAAACGGGAATTATTGACTTGCTCGATCGCTTCCTCAACTGATTTCACTTGGTTGACAACAACAATCGGTGCAAACACTTCTTGGCACGAAACCTTCAATGTCGCATCTGCATTCGCAATAATCGTCGGTTCAAGGACATTATCCTGTACTTGCCCACCTGTTAAGATTTCCGCATTACTTTGCTTCGTTTCTTCAATCCAACTAACCGCACGTTCCAATTCACCTTTTGTAATCAAAGAAGAGACATATGTTTCTGGATCTAGTGGATTGCCCAATTTCAACTGCTTCGTTGCTTGGACGAATTTCGTGATAAACTCCTCATAACGCTCTTCATGCACATAAACTCGTTGCAAGGAAATACAAACTTGCCCCTGGTTTGAAAAGGCACCCATTGTACAGCGATCGATAATTTCATCAATCTCTACGTCTTTATCAATGATTAACGCTGAATTTGATCCCAATTCTAGCGTTGTTTTTTTCAACCCAGCTTTGTTGTTAATGCCAATTCCAACACTTGGACTTCCCGTGAATGTAATCATACTCACGCGGTCATCTTCTACAATCGCCTCTCCAACGACACCGCCCGGACCTGTCACGACATTTAATACGCCTGCTGGAAGACCTGCTTCCGCAAATAGCTCTGCTATGAAAAGTGCAGACAGTGGTGTTTGTGAAGCTGGTTTTAAGACAATCGTATTACCCGCTGCAATGGCAGGACCTACTTTATGCGCAACAAGGTTTAATGGGAAGTTGAATGGTGTAATCGCACCAATAACACCGATTGGCTCTCTCAATGTATAGCCAATTCGTCCAACTCCGCCTGCAGCTGCATCGAATGGAATCATTTCACCATGAATGCGCTTCGCTTCTTCCGCCGCAAATTTATACGTTTCAATCGTTCTTGCCACTTCCGCTTTTGCGAACACAAGAGGTTTCGCTGCTTCAAGTGCAATAATTTCTGCTGCTTCATCAGCTTTTTCTTTTAACAAAGTGACCACATTTTCTAGAATTTCTGCACGCTTGTGAGCTGGCATATTGCCAATAATCTGGCGTGCTTCATGAGCCGCGTCAATCGCTTGAATCGTTAATGCTTTATCCGCCATTGCAATGTCTGCAATTCGCTCTTGTGAGTATGGGGAGTAGAGCGGAGCATAGCTCGCCGTCTCTACTTGTTCCCCATTAATGAGTAAATATTTTTTCATCGTAGTTAGTAAATTATTCATCGAGGGCCTCCAATACCATGTCATGAAATTGTACGATTGCTTGTTCTGTTGAAGCGTAACGACCTTTGTTGAATGCACGTGAACGGAAACCAATTTGCTCAAGCTCTACAAGCTCGATATCTTCTGCTCGTACTTGTTCCGCAAATGTCATTAGGTCTTTTTCGTCTTGGCTCAACGCATCCAAATTATCTTCACGGAAGTAATACGTGTAAACCGCCATTGTTGTCTCGTGATCGATTGGAATCATTTCAATTGATGCCATATTCCCCGGTCCTGGGTAAACCGTTAGCATGAGGTTCGGCCATAGCCAGAAGAATGAGCCGCCTTGCATTTCTGCGTCGTTCAAATCAACTTCCCCGTATTGTTTATCTGGCTTAACAATTGAACCTTGGAATGAATAGTTGTCGCATGTGATAATTTGGTAATCATCCATGCTTAGTGTATCAACAAAACTTGGGTGTGCAATATGGCAATGGTCACATTCCAAATAGTTGTCTATATACGCTTTCCAGTTCGCTTTGATAACGCGAGACTTTCTATGCGTTCTTTTTAGCTCACTGATGAATGGAAACTTGCTCAGTCTGTCAAAGAAATCTCCGTACGTCTCACTTAGAGATGTCGCATTGTCATCCAAGTTAACGAAAATCAAGGATTCCATGACTTCCATTCGAACAGATCGTAGACACGCATCTTGCACACAAGCCGCTTCCTCTCCACGGAAGTTTGGCGCTTTGTTTAACTTGCCATCTGTTTTAAATGTCCAGCCGTGATACATACACTGTAAGATTTTCTTTTTACCTTCTTCACTACGCTCCAGTTTCGTTGCACGGTGCGGACAGACATTATAAAATGCACGAAGCACTTCATCCGTACCTCTGATGATGATGATTGGCTCATCTGCTACATCTGCCGTAAAGAAAGCACCTGCTTTTTCTACTTGACTCACATGCCCAACAAGCTGCCATGATTTCGAGAAAATATGTTCCTTTTCTTTCTCCAATACCTTTGGATCCGTGTAGTTGTCATATGTTAACGTTCTTTCAAATGTTCTGCTTGCTACGTTCTCTACTTTATTATAAGCCATTTTCCATTCTCCTTTATTGTTAAATTCTTTTTTAGTATTTATCTATTAGCTAGCTGCTGTTTCCTGGCACGTAAAAGGTGCCTCTGCCATCTTGATGGAATCGGTTGGACAGCTCTCAAATGCATCTTCCAAGTCTTCTATTAAATCCTCAGGTACTTCTGTCACACCTGCATTATCATCCAGAATCGCAAAGGAAATTCCATCTTCCGTATAGTCAAATAGTTCCGATGCTAATTCCGCACAAAGACCACAGGCGATACATGTGCTTTGATCGACCATTGTAAAATGAGCCATAGTCGTTCCTCCTTTTCTTACGGATTATCCGATTGCCACTGCTTCTTTTTTCGGCGTTTCTTCTTTTTCGCCCATTACACTCGTGCTATGAAGTGGCTGTAGTTTGGCCGTTGGATCTACGTACACTTTTGCATTGCTGACAGCAATTGGTGCTTCTCCAAAGCCTGTGGCAATTAGCTTCACCTTGCCGTCATACGTACAAATATCCCCAACTGCATAAATGCCTTCTATATTCGTTTCCATTCTCGAATTGACAACAATCGAATTTTTCTCGATTTCCAGTTCCCAATTTTTAATCGGCCCTAGTGAAGAGCTAAAGCCATAGTTGACGAGTACATCATCTACCTCAAGTTCGATTGTTTCGCCCGTCTTACTCTCTTGGATGATAACCTTGTCAATCTGCTCCTCCCCTACGAGTTCCACTGGGATATAAGGCGTTAAAATTTCCACACTAGACTGATGAAGCAACTCCACACTATGCTCATGTGCGCGAAATTTATCTCTCCTATGCACCAGCGTGACCTTTTCTGCAATTGGCTCTAACATCAATGCCCAGTCAACCGCAGAATCTCCGCCTCCAAACAACACTACTTTTTTTCCTTCAAACGCTTTGACGTTTTGAACGAAGTAGTGCAGATTTTTCTGCTGGAACTGTTCTTCACCAGGAATGTTCATTTTCTTAGGCTGGAACGCTCCATTCCCTGCAGTGACGATAATCGTTTTTGTATAATGGATTCCCTCATTTGTCGTTAGCTTGAAGACACCATCTTCTCCCTTTTCAACGATCTCCACGGATTCTCCTAAACAAACAGTTGGTTCAAACTGATTCATTTGCTCTATTAAATTATCAACGATTTCCTGCGCTCCAATCTTCGGAAACCCAGCAATATCGTATATATGCTTTTCAGGATAAAGTGCGGCCAACTGACCGCCTAACTGTGGTAAACTTTCAATAATTTTTACCGATGCCTGGCGCATACCAGCATAAAAAGCTGTGAATAATCCTACTGGCCCACCTCCAACAATTGTGATATCAAACACTTCAGCTGTTTTATCCATACTTTTACCTCCATTTAACAGAAGCTCTTTCAGAAAGCATCTCTGAATATTGTTCTGTGTTTTCACATTACTTTGTATAAATGCAAGACGCGTGCCAAGTTAGGGAAAACAAATTTGATCATACAAAAACAATGAACAAGAATCCCCCAACAACACAGCGATTTCCGCCGTATAGCTGAGCTGACATATGTCCATCCATTTTTAAAAATAAGGGTTTTGCCTATCTTGAAATCTCTTACATTCAAATTTATGTATCGACTTTCGACAATAACTGCTATACTCGATTTGTATTTGACTCACCCTATAAGTCTGATAGTTCAAATTTGACTCACTAATCATCGTTGAAGGGGCGTAGATAGATGGACAAAAATAGAGCTTTTAAGAATATTGATTTGACACTGGAATCTATTTTGAAGATTTTAGACTATTCTTCTGATGAAATTTACGTATTAGATAGCGAAACACGGATTGTTTATGTCAATAAAAATTGCGAAAAGCATTATGGATTAAAAAAAGAGGAGATTTTAGGGAAGTTTAACGATGAACTTTTCAATAAAGGGTACTGGGGCCCATCGGTTATTCCAGCGGTCTTAGAAAAAAAAGAACCCGTCTCTCTTCAGCAACAAACCTATATCGGTGCTGAATTATTAACAAGAGCAATTCCTATACTCAATGAAGTAAAAGAAATTGAGTTTATCGTAATAACAGCGACTGAAATACAAGATTTTAATCGGCTGGTAACCCAAAAGGAAACACAAAGCAATGACCCTGTGTATCAAGAACTTCTAAAAAAGCCAATCACAAACAACGAAAAGGTCAAAAAGATTTTAACTTTTTGTGAAAAAGTAGCACCAACAGACTCGACGATTCTCATCCATGGCGAGTCAGGCACTGGTAAGGGCGTAATTGCCCATTATCTCCACTCGATTAGCAAACGAAAAGATGGACCTTTTTTGAATGTTAACTGCGCTGCCATCCCTGAAGAACTCTTGGAATCTGAGCTATTTGGCTACACAAGTGGCGCATTTACGGGGGCTACTAAAGGAGGGAAAACGGGGCTATTTGAGGCTGCTGATAACGGGACCATTTTTCTAGACGAAATCGGAGAACTTGCATTGCCTTTACAAGCGAAAGTATTACAAGTCATTCAAGACAAACAATTCATCCCGCTTGGTAGCAATACACGTAAAACTGTCGATATCCGAATTATTACTGCAACGAATCGTGATCTACTGAAAATGGTTGAGCAAAAAACGTTCCGAGAAGATTTGTTTTATCGATTGAACGTCATTGATATCCATATGCCTCCCTTATCCGAGCGTAGGGAAGATATCATCCCGCTCACCTACAGTTTCTTAAATCGATTTAATGACAAATACAATGTCAGCAAAATGTTCACTGAAGAATGCCTGAACATCCTTTTCTACTATTCATGGCCTGGCAATGTTCGTCAGCTCGAAAATTTAATCGAACGGCTAGTTATTACGAGTGATGCCGTCATTGAAGTCAGTGACCTTCCACAAGTCATTGTCGAAAATGTAAAGGGCCGGCCAGAGCTGACTCACCCAAACTCACTCGACGATGCTATAAATGAAGTCACAAAGACATTAATTAGAAGATCTTATCAAAAACATGGTTCTTCAAGAGGTGTCGCCAATGATCTCGGCATCAGCCAATCAAAGGCATCCAGACTGATCCGACAGTTTTTCCAAAACGAACAATAACTACATGCTCATTACAAAAAAAGTCACTCCCGACATGCTCTCGGAAGTGACTTTTTATCATACCATTATTGCTTACTATCTTTCTCTATCATAAATGTCACAAGCACAAACAACACAAAGCTCACTAGTAAAATCGTTCCACCAACGATGTAGAAAATCAGTGCAAATGTTTCATTGATATTAAACGGTTTCATAAACTGGAGCCACATACCTGTTGTCAAACCGACTGCCCCAATAATACCCGTCCAGCCATGAAATGCCACAAGCTTCTTCGCACGCACTTTATAAATTCGGTAAAAGACACCCCAAGCAAATAAGGACAGCCAACCAACCAATAGAATATGTGCGTGAATCGGACGGAATGCATAGGAACCTGCCCCCGCCATATGTGACCCTAACACCGTTCCGATTAAACCAAATATCGCCGCAACACGAATTAGACGTAAACTCCATTTTTCTTGCATGCTGAATTCCTCCTCATTCGTTCATCTTATATCCCTATTATAAACATCTAACATGAACAGAAGATGAACAAGATATTACAACTTTGGCAACGCCACTGTAAACGTCGTGCCTTCTCCTTTTTGACTCGCAACGTCAATCGTTCCGCCATGCAATTTTACAACTTGCTGCACAATCGACAAGCCAAGTCCCGTTCCACCTGTCTCTTGCGTTCTTGAATCATCTGCACGATAAAAACGATCGAAAATCCGCCCAAGTGCAATCTCATCCATCCCTATACCGCTATCGCCAACCCTGACAGTCACCTGATGCGCTTGCTCTGTTAACTCGATGTCAATAGACCCACCAGCCTCTGTATATTTCAACGCATTCAACACAAGATTCTCCCATACTTTTTCAAGGAATGCAGGATCGCCAACGAAATGGACCTCATCGAGATCCATCGACAACGACATCTCTTTCTCTTCCAATAACCAACGATATTTTCGAATCGTTTCTTTCAATTGTTCTCCTAGATTGAAGGTCTTCTTCACGAGTGGAGAAGATAACTGATCGAGCGATGTTAACAGCAAAAGCTGTTTTGTCAACGAAGACAAGCGCTCTGTTTCAGACTGAATAACGTTCGCATAGCCTTTCCGCGTCTCCTCAGACAGCTCCTCATCTAATAGCAATTCCGCATAACCTTTTATATTGAGTAAAGGCGACTGAAAATCATGTGACACATCGCTAATAAACTCCTTGCGTATCCGATCATTTTCACCCAACTTTTCCGTCATACGTTGAAAACTATTCGCCAGTTGCCCAATCTCATCCTTGCTGTTAATATCTAGTGTACCCGAAAACTGCTCCTCTCCAACCTTTTGCGTCGCAAGCGTCAATTTCGTAATCGGATCAATCAGCTTCTTCGCTACCATAAGCATCGACAATAAACTAATCACGGCCATTACAAGTACCATGCCACCGAGAATATAATGTACCTCTGTAAACAACATCTTGATATCAGGGCGCAAGAACAACGCATAAGTTTCACCTTCATAGGTAAACGGAACACCTACTGTATTGGCTGATTCATTCGAGAAAAAACCTGTCACAAACGTTTCACTCGGAAGATCCCTCATCCCATGATAGACTTCACCATTCAGCACCTGCTCAACAACTTTCCAAGACAAATTCTTCTCCCTGAAAGGCTCCCCATAAAAAGCTTCCTCTCCCTGTTCATTCACAACATACAGCTTATAACCGACCGCAGATTGTGTCTGCAAATAGGCAATAAGGTCAAACCCCTCATTCGATTCAATGAACGATGCAACGCTCCTCGCAATCGTCATATTCTTTTCATCGTTCTGCCCCTTCAGCTGCTGATGATAATATGTATTAACCGTAAGAAAGGCAACAAGCCCACTAATGACCATAATCGCCGCCGTTATGACGATAATCTTCCCATAAAGCGACTTCACGAGAACACCTCTAACTTATAGCCCACTCCTCGTACCGTTGCAATTCGCACATCTTCTGCAAGCTTCCCGAGCTTGTCCCGAAGCCGTTTAATATGAACATTCAACGTCTGTTCATCTCCTTCATAATCATAGCCCCATACGCGCTCAAGAAGAAGTTCACGCGCAAACACATGATTCGGTCGCGACGCTAAAACGGATAGTAACTCAAATTCTTTCAATGGCAACAGCAATACTTTCTTGCCAACAGAAACCTCATAGCTTTGGCGATTGATATGCATCGATCCTGCCCGAATAAATACATCAACCGCCTTATCATACCTACGCAAAATCGCATTGATTCGAAACAGTAATTCCTTCGGTTCAAATGGTTTAACGACATAATCATCAGAACCCGCAAGGAAACCCTTTTCCTTATCCTCTAATTCCCCTTTAGCCGTCAGCAACAGCACTGGTATACCGGCCTCCGCCCTCAGCTTCTTCGTCAGTTTATAACCATCCATTCGCGGCATCATCACATCAACCACTGCCAAATCAGGCAATCCCTTTTCCTCCAACAACTCAAGTGCCTCAAACCCGTCAGACGCCTTCAAAACGGTATATCCAGCCTGTGACAATTGAATACTCACAAGCTCTAAAATGTTTGGATCATCATCCACAACAAGAATTCTCATCATCTACTACCTCCCCTTTCACTAACCAAACAACCTACGCCACTCTGCGTTCAACAACCCCGACAACAAAATAATAACAGCAGATAAATAAAACCAAAGAACAAGCAGAATAATCCCCGACAATTGCCCATATAACCGTGTATAATCAACATTTGAAACATAATCCCCAAACACAAGCGAAACCAATTGCCAACCAATTGCTGAAAAAAATGCTCCTGGTAGTGCATGCTTAAAAGTCATTTTACCTGTTGGTACGACTTTATAAAAGAGTAGAAAAAATAGAAACAAAAATAACGTGCCTAGCCCCCATTTTACATTTGGCCACACATAGAACCATCCTTGCCACTCCTCAATTACATCATAATACGTCACAACCCGATATAAAGCCTTTTCAATAATCGGTAAGAACAAGGATAACGGAAGAACTAACATGAATAGTAGCGTGACACCTAGATCACGTATCAGCACTTTCCAAAATGCATAACGCCGCACATGACCATTCGCTAAATCTAACGAACGTGCAAGTGACTGAACAGCCATCGAAGAAATCCAAAATGCCACAATCAAACTCCCATATAACACTTTACCATGCCTTTGATATAGAACCATTCGAACGTTGCTTTCTATAATTATAAATGTATCACTTGGCGTAAAAGGTCTAAGAAACGTTAACAGCATTTGCTCATTAACCGGAAATAAGCTGAGCAATGATAGGATAAAAAGAAAAAATGGAAACATGGATACTAAAAGATAATATGCAGTCTGTGCAGCCTGATCAAAGAAACGTTCATGGAAAAAACGAATCACGATGTTTTTAAAAAGTGTCATTTGTTCATCCTTTCTCTTTCAATATACCCTATTCTGAACAAAGCACTCGGATAACCATAAGCTGAATTAGAAATTATATTACCTCATCGAGCTCAAACATCCTTTTTAATAATTCAAAGCACAAAAAAAGCCATTACCTATTGGTAATGACCATGTGCCCGGCGACGTCCTACTCTCACAGGGGGGAACCCCCAACTACCATCGGCGCTGAAGAGCTTAACTTCCGTGTTCGGGATGGGAACGGGTGTGACCTCTTCGCCTTCGTCACCAGACTATTTTGAGCTTGTTCACTCAAAACTGAATAAAACCAACATTGTGTTGCACAAATCGAGCCAACCGTGCACTTTTTAAATAAGGTTAAGTCCTCGATCGATTAGTATCCGTCAGCTCCACACGTCGCCGCGCTTCCACCCCAGACCTATCAACCTCATCTTCTTTGAGGGATCTTACTTACTTGCGTAATGGGAAATCTCATCTCGAGGGGGGCTTCATGCTTAGATGCTTTCAGCATTTATCCCGTCCACACATAGCTACCCAGCGATGCCTTTGGCAAGACAACTGGTACACCAGCGGTGTGTCCATCCCGGTCCTCTCGTACTAAGGACAGCTCCTCTCAAATTTCCTGCGCCCGCGACGGATAGGGACCGAACTGTCTCACGACGTTCTGAACCCAGCTCGCGTACCGCTTTAATGGGCGAACAGCCCAACCCTTGGGACCGACTACAGCCCCAGGATGCGATGAGCCGACATCGAGGTGCCAAACCTCCCCGTCGATGTGGACTCTTGGGGGAGATAAGCCTGTTATCCCCGGGGTAGCTTTTATCCGTTGAGCGATGGCCCTTCCATGCGGAACCACCGGATCACTAAGCCCGTCTTTCGACCCTGCTCGACTTGTAGGTCTCGCAGTCAAGCTCCCTTATGCCTTTGCACTCTACGAATGATGTCCAACCATTCTGAGGGAACCTTTGGGCGCCTCCGTTACTCTTTAGGAGGCGACCGCCCCAGTCAAACTGTCCGCCTGACACTGTCTCCTGCCCCGATAAGGGGCATGGGTTAGAAGTCCAATACATCCAGGGTAGTATCCCACCAACGCCTCCTCCGAAGCTGGCGCTCCGGGCTCTAAGGCTCCTACCTATCCTGTACAGGATGCATCGGAATTCAATATCAGGTTACAGTAAAGCTCCACGGGGTCTTTCCGTCCTGTCGCGGGTAACCTGCATCTTCACAGGTATTATAATTTCACCGAGTCTCTCGTTGAGACAGTGCCCAGATCGTTACGCCTTTCGTGCGGGTCGGAACTTACCCGACAAGGAATTTCGCTACCTTAGGACCGTTATAGTTACGGCCGCCGTTTACTGGGGCTTCAATTCAAAGCTTCGCTTGCGCTGACCTCTCCTCTTAACCTTCCAGCACCGGGCAGGCGTCAGCCCCTATACTTCACCTTGCGGTTTTGCAGAGACCTGTGTTTTTGCTAAACAGTCGCCTGGGCCTATTCACTGCGGCTCTCTCGGGCTTTAACACCCTACCAGAGCACCCCTTCTCCCGAAGTTACGGGGTCATTTTGCCGAGTTCCTTAACGAGAGTTCTCTCGATCACCTTAGGATTCTCTCCTCGCCTACCTGTGTCGGTTTGCGGTACGGGCACCTCCCGCCTCGTTAGAGGCTTTTCTTGGCAGTGTGAAATCAGGGACTCCGGAGACAATTCTCCTCGCCATCACAGCTCAATGTTATAGGAACGGGATTTGCCTCGTTCCACACCTCACTGCTTAGACGCGCATAACCAACAGCGCGCTCACCCTATCCTACTGCGTCCCCCCATTACTCAAACGGCGGGGAGGTGGTACAGGAATATCAACCTGTTATCCATCGTCTACGCCTTTCGGCCTCGACTTAGGTCCCGACTAACCCTGAGCGGACGAGCCTTCCTCAGGAAACCTTGGGCATTCGGTGGAAGGGATTCTCACCCTTCTTTCGCTACTCATACCGGCATTCTCACTTCCAAGCGCTCCACCAGTCCTTACGGTCTAGCTTCAACGCCCTTGGAACGCTCTCCTACCACTGACACCTAAGGTGTCAATCCACAGTTTCGGTGATTCGTTTAGCCCCGGTACATTTTCGGCGCAGCGCCACTCGACCAGTGAGCTATTACGCACTCTTTAAATGATGGCTGCTTCTGAGCCAACATCCTGGTTGTCTGGGCAACGCCACATCCTTTTCCACTTAACGAATACTTGGGGACCTTAACTGGTGGTCTGGGCTGTTTCCCTCTCGACTACGGATCTTATCACCCGCAGTCTGACTCCCAAACATAAATCATCGGCATTCGGAGTTTGTCTGAATTCGGTAACCCGGGATGGGCCCCTAGTCCAAACAGTGCTCTACCTCCGAGATTCTTAACGTTTGAGGCTAGCCCTAAAGCTATTTCGGAGAGAACCAGCTATCTCCAGGTTCGATTGGAATTTCACCGCTACCCACACCTCATCCCCGCATTTTTCAACATACGTGGGTTCGGGCCTCCAGTAAGTGTTACCTTACCTTCACCCTGGACATGGGTAGATCACCTGGTTTCGGGTCTACGACCCCATACTCATTCGCCCTATTCAGACTCGCTTTCGCTGCGGCTCCGCATTCACTGCTTAACCTTGCATGGAATCGTAACTCGCCGGTTCATTCTACAAAAGGCACGCCATCACCCATTAACGGGCTCTGACAACTTGTAGGCACACGGTTTCAGGATCTATTTCACTCCCCTTCCGGGGTGCTTTTCACCTTTCCCTCACGGTACTGGTTCACTATCGGTCACTAGGGAGTATTTAGCCTTGGGAGATGGTCCTCCCGGATTCCGACGGAATTTCACGTGTTCCGCCGTACTCAGGATACACTCTGGAGAGAATGGACTTTCGACTACGGGGCTTTTACCCGCTACGGCGGACCTTTCCAGGTCGCTTCGCCTAATCCATTCCTTTGTAACTCCGTGTAGAGTGTCCTACAACCCCAGGAAGCAAGCTTCCTGGTTTGGGCTCTTCCCGTTTCGCTCGCCGCTACTCAGGGAATCGATGTTTCTTTCTCTTCCTCCGGATACTTAGATGTTTCAGTTCTCCGGGTCTGCCTCGTTTACGCTATGTATTCACGTAAACGTACTACCCCATTATGGGCAGTGGGTTTCCCCATTCGGAAATCTCCGGATCAAAGCTTACTTACAGCTCCCCGGAGCATATCGGTGTTAGTGCCGTCCTTCTTAGGCTCCTAGTGCCAAGGCATCCGCCGTGCGCCCTTTCTAACTTAACCTTTATACGGCTTCCGATAAGCGGCGCATTGCGTTGTCAGCTTCGCTCGTTCACATCCTCACGTGCTGTAGCACGCTCCGGTGTTCACTCACTTACTTCCTAGCACTGCTTGCTTCTCGAAATCCTCGGGTGACTACAATTGCATAGCGATATGCTCCTGTAATCGTTAAAAAGTATTGCATAAGTAAATTACAACTGTAATCTACTCGGTTGATTCTTGATTTGTTACTTTCAATGTCGTTTTATCCAGTTTTCAAAGAACAAAAATACTCCCTATGGAGTAAGTTGGTGGAGCCTAGCGGGATCGAACCGCTGACCTCCTGCGTGCAAG